>NZ_CP026730.1:6856043-7166564 GCF_003369795.1 Streptomyces sp. CB09001 | reverse complement strand
GCTCGGTGACGTCGTCAACTGGGCCCAGGGCCGGGCCGGTCGGACCGTCTCCTTCGTCCTGGACACGCGGGTCCCGCGCGTGCTCGCCGCGCTGGGCGCGGGCGCGGCGCTCGCCCTGGCCGGCACGCTCGTGCAGGCCGTCACCCGCAACCCGCTCGCCGAACCGAACGTCCTCGGCGTGACCGGCGGCGGCGCGCTGGGCGCGGTGATCCTGGTGACCACCGTGCCGGCCGCCGGGACGTGGGGCGTGGCGGGAGCCGCGTTCGCGGGGTCCGCGGTGACCGCCGTCCTCGTCTTCGGGCTCGCCGCCCGGGGCGGTTTCCGGCAGAACCGGCTGGTCCTCGTCGGCATCGGCGTGGCCTCCGGGACGGCGGCGCTGATCAGCCTGCTGATCGTGCTCACCGACCCCTTCAACGCCAACAAGGCGCTGACCTGGCTGTCGGGTTCGACCTACGGGCGGACCATGCCCGACGTCGTGCCGGTCGCGCTGGCGCTGCTGGTCGGCATCGGTGTCGCGGTCGCCCGGCGCACCGAACTGGACCTGATCTCCCTGGACGAGGACACGCCGCGGCTGCTCGGTCTGCGGCTGGCGCCGGGGCGCCTGGGCTTCCTGGTGCTGAGCGTCGTCCTCAGCGCGACCGCGGTGGCCTGCGCCGGCACCATCGGGTTCGTGGGGCTGGTGGCGCCGCACGCCGCCCGCGCTCTGGTCGGCCGTCGGCACGTGCGGGTCGTGCCGGTCGCGATCCTCCTCGGTGCCACGCTCGTCTGCGCCGCCGACCTCCTCGGCCGCACGGTCATCGCCCCGGCCCAGCTCGGCGCCGGGCTCATGACGGCGGTGATCGGGACACCGTACTTCCTGTACCTGCTGGTCCGGAGCCGTCGCTAGGCACGCCGGGGGAGAGAAATCCGGGTGCCGGCGAGCCGTGTGCCCCCGTACGGTGCGGGCATGGACCGGCGCGCCGCGGACGGGGGCCACGCGGGCCTGCTGAACGTCATCGACCTCGAGGCCACCTGCTGGGACGGGCAGCCGCCGCCCGGCGAGGTGAGCGAGATCATCGAGATCGGGCTCGCCGTGGTCGACCTCGACGCCCGGGAGCGGGTGGCCCGGCACCGGATCCTGGTGCGGCCCGCCCGCTCCCGCGTCAGCGCCTTCTGCACGGAGCTGACCGGCCTCACCCGGGCCGAGGCCGACCGGGGTGTGGGTTTCGCCGCGGCCTGCGAGACGCTGGTGCGCGAGCACGGGGCGGGCGTGCGGCCCTGGACGAGCTGGGGCGACTACGACCGGAAGCAGTTCGTCCGCCAGTGCGCGGCCGACGGCGTGCCGTACCCCTTCGGCCACCCGGCCGAGCGTGCGCACACCAACGCCAAGGCGGTCTTCGCCGACGCCCACGGACTGCGCCGACGCCCCGGCATGGCGGCGGCCCTGGAGATCGCCGGGCTGCCCCTGGAAGGGCGGCACCACCGGGGCGTGGACGACGCCTGGAACATCGCGGCACTGGTGCTGGGGCTGGCCGGTCGGGATGCCTGGCCCGGCTCTTGTTAGACGCGACGTCAAGTTACTGAACCGTAATGAGTCAGGTGCTACCCCTGGTAACTCCTGTCCGGTTACCGTCCCGTAACCCCACAGGAGCAGCGCGACCACGGACCTGACCCCACGGGACCGCGGACGACCGGATCCGGCCCTTCCCCAGGAGGTTCGCCATGCCCCCACGTCCACGCACGCTCGCCGCGGCGATCGCCGCCGCCCTCGCCCTCGGCGCCCAGGCCGTCCCGGCCGCCGCGGCCGACGGCCCGGCCGGCGGCTCGACGGCCACGACGTCCCGCGGCGTCGAGATCCCCGCCTTCTACACCCCGCCGTCCGAACTGCCCGGCGCCGACGGCACGCTGATCCGCAGCGAGCCGCTCCCCCTGGCGCTCAGCCTGCCGGGCATCGACGGCCCCCTCCCCGGCCGGGCGACCCGGCTGATGTACAAGTCCACCGACGCGAACGGCGAAGCGGTCGCCGTGACCGGCGCCTACATCGAACCGGCCGCCAAGTGGCGCGGCGACGGGCCGCGCCCCCTGGTCGCCGTCGCGCCCGGCACCATGGGGCAGGGCGACCAGTGCGCCGCCTCGATGGCCCTGGAGCACCCCCTGCGACTCAACGGCCGGACGGTCTCCGTCGGTTACGAGGACCTGTCGGTCTACCGGCTGCTGCTGCGCGGCGTCGCCGTCGTCGTCACCGACTACGTCGGCCTCGGCACCACCGACCGGCTGCACACCTACGTCAACCGTGTCGACGGGGCCCACGCCGTACTGGACGCCGTGCGCGCCGCACGCTCCCTCGACTCGGCGTCCGTCACCTCCGCCTCCCGGGTGGGTCTGTTCGGGTACAGCCAGGGCGGCGGCGCCACGGCGGCAGCGGCCGAGCTCCAGCCCTCCTACGCCCCGGACGTCCAACTGGCGGGCACCTACGCCGGCGCCCCGCCCGCCGACCTCACAAAGGTGACGAAGGCGATCGACGGCAGCGACCTCGCGGGCGCCCTGGGCTGGTCGCTCAACGGCTTCCTGCAGACCGAGCCCGCCCTGCGGCCCATCGCCGACCGGTACATCAACGAGGCGGGGCAGGAGGCGCTGAAGGACCTGTCGACGATGTGCGTGGGCGACGCGCTCTTCGGCTACGGCGGCGACAGCAGCACGGACTGGACGAGGACGGGGCAGTCCATCAGCGACGTCATCCGCGCCGAACCCGCGCTGCAGAGCTTCCTCGCCGAGCAGCGCATCGGCTCGATGGAGCCCGGCAGCCCGGTCCGCGTGGCCACCGGCGTCAGCGACGACCTGGTCCCGCACGGCCAGGCTCGCCAACTGGCCGTCGACTGGTGCGGCGAGGGCGGGAAGGTGACCTACGTCCCCGTGCTGCTGCCGGGCGTGGGCAGCGGCCTGCTCAACCACTTCGCCCCGTTGCTCGCCGATCAGGGCAACGCCATCGCCTGGCTCACCGACCGGCTCTCCGGCGAGCCCGCCGGCTCCAACTGCTGGAGCATGCCCGTACAGCCCTGAGCCCTGCCTCCGGCATGCGCCGACCCCGGGTTCCTGCACAGAATTCGCTCAGGCGAATCGTGGTGGAGCGACGGAGAGGCGACGGTGTGGTGGAGGCGAAGCCCGACGGCGGGTCCGGTCCGCCGGGCGGGGCGAGGATGCCGGGCACGGTCGCGCACCTGCCGCGGCAGGTGCGCGAGGAGCTGGCCCGCCGGCTCCGCCGCAGCGGGCGGGCCTTCCGCGAGGAGGACGTCCAGGTCGTCGAGGCACCGCTGCTCAAGCGCGCGGTCGGGGCCTCGGCGCTCGGCAACTGCATGGAGTGGTTCGACTTCGGCGTCTACAGCTACCTGGCCGCCACCATCGGGAAGGTGTTCTTCCCCGGCGCCTCCCCCGCCGCCCAGGTCGTCTCCTCCTTCGCCACCTTCGCCGCGGCCTTCGTCGTACGCCCGCTCGGCGGCCTGGTCTTCGGGCCGCTCGGGGACCGCATCGGACGGCAGAAGGTGCTCGCCACCACCATGATCATGATGGCCCTCGGCACCTTCTCCATCGGCCTCATCCCCAGCTACGCCACCATCGGTATCGCCGCCCCGATCCTGCTGCTGCTCGCCCGGATGGTCCAGGGCTTCTCCACGGGCGGCGAGTACGGCGGCGCCACCACCTTCGTCGCCGAATACTCACCCGACCGGCGGCGCGGCTTCCTCTCCAGCTGGCTCGACTTCGGCACCTTCGTCGGCTACGCCCTCGGCTCGGCGCTGGTCACCGTCCTGAACCTGGCGCTGACCGACGCCCAGATGCTGCACTGGGGCTGGCGGCTGCCGTTCCTGATCGCCGGGCCGCTCGGCATCATCGGCCTGTACATGCGGCTCAAGCTGGAGGAGTCGCCCGCCTTCCAGCAGCAGCTCGACGAACACGAGAAGGGCCTCGCGCAGGAGTCGGCGGGCAGCGAGTTCAAGACCATCGTGCGCGAGCACTGGCGCCCGCTGCTGGTGTGCATGGGCCTGGTGCTGCTCTACAACGTCACCAACTACATGGTGACCGGCTATCTGCCGACGTACCAGACGGAGACCCTGGACCGCTCCAGCGGCTTCGCGGACGTGCTGGTGCTGATCGGCATGGTGTGGATCGTGCTGCTGATCACCTTCCTGGGCCGGCTCAGCGACCACGTCGGCCGCCGTCCGCTCTACGCCACCGGCGCCGCGGCGATGATCGTCCTCGCCGTCCCGGCCTTCCTGCTGCTGAGGTCGGACGGCGTCTGGGCACCGGTCGCCGGGGTCCTGCTGCTGTCCACCCTGCTGGCCTGCTTCGCCGCGCCGAGCGCCGCCACCCTGCCGGCGCTGTTCCCGACCGCCGTGCGCTACGCCGCCATGGCCATCGGCTTCAACTTCGCCGTCGCGGCCTTCGGCGGCACCACACCGCTGGTCGCCGAGGCGCTGGTCAGCATCACCGGGGACGAACTGATGCCCGCCTACTACCTGATGGTCGCGGGCGCCGTCGGCCTGGTGACCGTGAAGTTCCTGCCCGAGAGCGCCCAGGTGCCGCTGCACGGTTCGCAGCCCATGGTCGGCTCCCGGCAGGAACAGGGCGAACTCATCACGACCTCGAAGGACCTCTACAGCTTCTCCAAGGACCGCTCGGGCGCCGTCTGACGCTCGGCCGCGGGCCGTCGTCCGCGCGCGAACGGGCGCGTCGCGCCCGACCCCACGGCGACCCCGGCGAAGACGAGGGCGCTGCCCACGGCCTGGGCGGCGCCGTAGGAACCGGTGCCGACGAGCGGTGCCGTGCAGGCGGCGGCGACCGGGATCAACCCGGAGAACAGGGTGGCGCGCTCGGCCCCGATCCGCTGCATGCCCATGTACCAGCACACGAACCCGACGACGGTGACCACCACCGCCTGCCACAGCAGCGCACCCGCCTCCACCGCGTCCGGACGGCGCAGCCATCCGGACCCGTCGGCCAGGACACCCGCCAGCGCCGACTCGGCCGCCGCGATGCCGCACACCACGGTGGACAGCAGCCGCGGGCCCAGCGGCCGCAGGACGGGCACGGCCAGCACCGCGAAGCCGACCTCGCCGACCAGCGCGCACACGGAGAAGGCGATGCCCGCGCCGTCGGTGCGCCCCCAGCCCTGGACCGTGAAGGCCCCCACGGCCACGAACAACGCGCCGTACAGGACGATCCGTTGCGGACGGCGCCCCTCCAGGAGGGGGACGACGACGGCGACGACCACGGGCGCGCAGCCGACGAAGACGCCGGGTACCGCGGGCTCCGCCGTGCGTTCCGCGGCGAGGACGGCGAGGTTGAAGCCGACCATGCCCACGGCCGCGAGCAGCGCGAGGCGCAGCCACCGGCCGGCACCGAGCGCGCGCAGCCGGGTCGCCGCGCCGGGCCCGGCCAGCGGGAGGAGCAGCAGGAAGGCCAGGCCGTAGCGCAGGAACTGGCCGCCCGCGTACGGGTAGTCGCCGAGCAGGCTGTTGGCGGTGAAGGATCCTCCGACGAGGACGCAGGCGAGCGCGGCGAGCAGGGACCCGCGTGTGGTGGTGGCGTTCATGGCCACGACGCTAGAGAGCGCGGCGGTCCGTCACGGGGTCCACTTCGCGTGCGCCGTCGGGGACCAATCCGCGACGAGGACCGTTCTGACCCGTCTCAGGCGGCGCCGCTCCCCGGCTCGCCGCGCTCGCGGTCCGAACGGGGCCACACGTAGGGCAGGTCGTCGGGTACCCCGGGGAACAGTTCCGCGTACACCGCGGGATCCTTGCGCACCAGTGCCGAGCGGTGGCTGCGGTGGAAGGCCTCGTCGCCCAGCCAGGGCGGCAGTTCCCCGGCGGCCGCCAGGTCCGGCTGGTCGCGCACCGGCTCACCCGGACGGACCGCGGCGAGTCCCGCGACGAGGGAGGCCGCGCAGCTGTCCTGGTGACCGTGCTCGCGCCAGACCCGGCAGACGTCGAGGCCGTACCGGACCAGTGCCTCCTCGTAGCCGGTCCACATCCGCACCGCCGGGTGCCGGCGCCAGCCGTAGCCGGGGACGGTGAGCCCGCGCAGCACCTGGAGCGCCTCGACGCGCTGTTTGCCCAGGCGGCGCCGGTCCAGGGCGAGTGCCGATTCCCGGAAACCGGGGTGGGGGAGGAAGGTCTGCATGCCGGTTCCGCTCCGTTCGGCCGGGGAAGAGGCCGTGGGCGCGCAGGTGTCCACGGCGTTCGGGGTGGGCGCGCAGGTGTCCACGGCGTTCGCGGTGGGCGAGGTCGTCCCGCCGGGGGGGAAAGCCGGTCCGGTCCGAGGGGGCGGCCACGGCCTCGCCGACGCCGGGTGCGGCCGCCCGCTCCGTCCGGGCCGAGCGGCGTGGCGTGGCTCCCGACGGGGGCCGCTCCGCGCCGGCGCCGGCGGCTAGGTCCTCGTCCCCGCCGCGTGGCCGGCCCGGCCGCCCGCGCCGAGCGGACCGGTGGGTCCCAGTGTCTCCTCGGCCTCCAGACGGGGCAGTTCGTGGCGGGACAGCCGGGCCACCGCGGGCGGCAGTGCCGCGCGCCCCAGCTGCACCAGGCGCAGCCAGCCCGGCACGTACACGGCGCTGCGGCGACGCTCCAGCGCGCGGACCAGCCGGGCCGCGACGTCGTCCGCCGGGAAGGTGCGGCGGGCGGGGGGTGGCAGGTGGGCGCGCAGTTCGCGCAGGACCGGGTAACGGTCGGCGTCGCGGATCATGTCGGTGTCGATCCAGTTGAGGTAGGCGACGCCCACGGCGACACCGCGGTGGGCCACCTCGGCGCGCAGCGAGTGGGCGAAGGCCTCCACGCCCGCCTTGGAGGCGCAGTAGGCGCTCATCATGGGTGCGGCACCGAGCGAGGCCAGTGAGGCGATCTGGAGGTGGTAGCCGGCGGTGTCGAGCAGGTCCGGCAGGAAGGCGCGGGCGGTGTGGGCGCTGCCGGTCAGGTTCACGTCGACGACGCGGCGCCACTCGGCGGGGTCCGTCGTGGCGAAGGGTCCGCCGTGCGCGATCCCGGCGTTCGCCACGACGACCGACGGCTTTCCCAGGCGCCGGCGTGTCTCGCCGGCCGCGGCGGCCAGCGCGGCGGGGTCGGTGACGTCGGTCTCGACGGCGAGCGCCGGGGTCGGCAGGTCCGCCGCGAGGGCGTCCAGTCGGGGCTTCTCGAGACCGAGCAGCGCGATCCGGGCGCCGCGGAGTGCGCAGGCGCGGGCCAGGGCGGCGCCGAGTCCGCGCGCGGCGCCGGTCACCACGACGGTGCGGTTCTGGAGGGGGCTGTCTGTCACCGGTCGGGTCCTTCCTCGGGTGTTGGCGTACCGTCGCGACGGTCAGTGCCGGTCACCGGCCCGGTCCCGCCGGGTCAGGGCCCGCTGGATCCGGGCGAGGCCCGCGAACCGGTGCTGGCGCAGTGCGGCGCGCGCGGCGTTGGCGCCGGGTGCTCCGTGCACCCCGCCCCCGGGGTGGGCGCCCGCGGAGGCGAGGAAGAGACCGGCCACCGGTGTCTCCGGCCGCCCGGTGCCGGGCACGGGCCGGAAGACGAGTTGCTGGTGCATGGCGGTGGTGCCGCCGTTGATGGCGCCGCCCTCCAGGTTGGCGTCCATGGCCTGGAGCGTCGGCGGGGCGAGCACGCGGCGGGCCCGTACCAGCGCCCGGAAGCCGGGCGCGAAGCGTTCCACCTGGCGTTCGACCCGGTCGGCCATCAGTTCGCGCTCCCTGCTGTCCCACGTCCCGGTGATGCCCTCCTCGCCCGCGTCGGCGCGGATGTCGTGGGGGACGTGGGTGTAGGCCCAGGCGGACTCCGTGCCGGACGGTGAGCGGGTCGGGTCCGTGGTGGTCATCTGGCCGAACAGCGAGAAGGGACGGTCGGGGACCTGCCGCATGGCGATCTGGGCGGCGAACCGGGTCAGCTCGTCGAGACCGTCGGACAGATGCACGGTGCCGGCCCGCGCCGCCTCCTCGCACCGCCAGGGCACGGGCCCGTCCAGCGCCCAGTCCACCTTGAAGGTGGCGAAGTCCCACTGAAAGCGCCGCAGGTCGGTGAGGACCTGGTCCGGCAGGTCCGCCGGGGCGACGAGCCCGCCGTAGAGGGCGGGCACGGAGACGTCCGCGAGGACGGCGCGGCGGGCGGTGACCGTCTCCCCGTCGGCGGTGCGCACGCCGACGGCGCGCCGGTCGCGGACCAGGACCCGTTCGACGCGCCGCCCGCAGTGCAGCGTGCCGCCCCGGGCGCGCAGCCGGTGGACGAGGGCCTCGGTGAGGGCGCCGGCACCGCCGACCGGCACGGGGAAGCCGTAGCTCTGTCCCAGCATCGACATCAGCCAGCCGAAGCCGCCGCTGCCCGCCGCCTCGGGAGCGAGGTCGGCGTGCAGGGCGTTGCCGGCCAGAAGCAGCCTGCCGCCCTCGCCGCGGAACTCCTCCTCGCCCATGCGGCGCACCGGCAGCACCAGGGTGCGGGCGAGCCTGAGTCCGCCCGCGCCGCGCAGCCGCAGGGCCATCCGGGCGGTGGCGCGCACCGGCGGGAAGGGGGTGAACAGAGCGTCCAGGATGTCGGCCCGGTAGCGGTCCCACACCTCGTGCAGCCGCTCCCAGGCGGCGCCGTCCCCGAGGGCGAAGGCGTCGAGGGAGGCGGCGGTGGTCGCGACGTCGCGGTCGAGGACGGCGCAGGTCCCGTCGGTCAGGGGATGGGCCAGCACGTGGGGCGCGTGGGCCCAGCGCAGCCCGTGGTCCTCCAGCCGCAGTCCGCCGAGGACCGGGGAGGCCGCGGCGAGCGGGTAGAAGGAGCTGAACAGGTCGTTGACGAAGCCGGGGGCGACCTCGCCGTCGTGCCGCACCGCGCCGCCCGGCTCGGGCTGTTCCTCCAGGACCGTGACGCTCCAGCCGGCGTCGGCCAGCACGTTCGCCGCCACCAGGCCGTTGGGGCCGGCCCCGACCACGACGGCGTCAGGCACGGCCGGTTCCCGGCCGGTACTCCACGGACCCCGTCACGCCCGGGGGGTCGGGACGGCACCGCCCACCGGCCGTGGACTCGCACAGTTTCGCGAGCCTGGCGAGCATGGCCCGGTGCCGTACCTGGATCAGCGCCTCGACGCCGACGTTGTGCAGCAGGCCGCCGGGGCCGCGCAGGGGGTGTTCGTCCACGATCACCAGGCACTGCTCGCCCCAGGGGCGCAGCTCGATGGCGATCCTGGCCGTGCCGAGTCTGCCCGCCTTCGCCTCCAGCTCCAGCTCCGAGCCCGGGACGCAGCGTCTGACCACCGACTCGTTGTGCAGCCGCAGCGGTCCGAGCCCCACCTCGTACGCGATCGTCGCGCCGACCTGCGGCCACTGTCCGTCCCTGGGGGTGACCTCGGAGGGCCCCACGACCCATTCCACGTACAGGTCGCCGTCCGCGAGAACGTCCCAGACCGCGTCCGGTGTCGCCTGGATGAGCCTGTGCCTGACCGCCACGCGTACCTCCTACGTCCAGTGGCCGCCGTGCGGCCGTCATCGCGAGGACGCAGCACTGAGTGCCCCGTCGACGGCCGGCCAACCGGAGGGGGCCGGATCGCCGTGGCACCGAACCGGCGGCACGGAAAGGCCCTGCATTGGCATGGACCTGATGACAACTGCTGGCTAAGCTCGAAGCGACCCGATGAGAGCGCTCTCAAACCGCGGTTGTTCCATGCCATCTGTTCCACCCCCACCTTGCTGGAACGACGAAGGGCAACTCCCGTGAGACGCAGCAGACTCAGGCACCTCGGCCTGGCCGGACTTCTCGTGCTCGGCAGCCTCACCGCGGTCGGCACCCTGCCGGCCTCGGCGGCCGACGCCCCCGCCCACTCCCCCTCGTCCTCCGAGCAGCCGGCCTCCGCCGGCCTGCTGGACGCCATGCAGCGGGACTTCGGCCTCACCAGGGCCGAGGCCGAGGACCGGCTCGCGGCCGAACGCGACGCCACCGGCATCGAGCCCGTGGCACGCCGGGCGGCCGGAAAGGCCTTCGGCGGCTCGTGGTTCGACGCGGACGCCGGACGGCTTACGGTGGCCGTCACCGCGGACGCGGCACCCTCGACCCTGCGGGCGGTCCGTGCCACCGGCGCGCAGGTCCGCACCGTGGCGCACAGCGCACGGCAGCTCGACGCCGCCAAGGCGCGCGTCGACCGTCTCGACGCACCGGCCGGAGTGAGCAGCTGGCGCGTCGACCAGGCCACCAGCAGGGTCGTCGTGGACGTGGTCGCGGGCGAGCGCGCTGACAACGATGTCCAGAGCTTCCTGAAGCAGGCCCGCGAGGCCGCACCGGTCACGGTGCGGACGGTACCGTCGGCCCCGCAGACCTTCGCGGCGGGCACCGTCGGCGGTGACCCCTACTACACCGGCAACGTCCGCTGCTCCATCGGCTTCTCGGTGCACGGCGGGTTCGTCACCGCCGGACACTGCGGCCGGGCGGGCGCCGGGGTCAGCGGCTGGGACCGCTCGTACATCGGCACCTTCCAGGGCTCGTCCTTCCCCGACAACGACTACGCGTGGGTCAGCGTGGGCAGCGGCTGGTGGACGGTGCCGGTCGTGCTCGGCTGGGGCACCGTCTCCGACCAGCTCGTACGCGGCTCGAACGTGGCACCTGTCGGTGCCTCGATCTGCCGCTCCGGGTCCACCACGCACTGGCACTGCGGCACCGTGCTCGCGCACAACGAGACGGTGAACTACAGCGACGGCTCGGTGGTGCACCAGCTGACCAAGACCAGTGTGTGCGCCGAGGGCGGCGACTCCGGCGGCTCCTTCATCAGCGGTGACCAGGCGCAGGGCGTCACCTCGGGCGGTTGGGGCAACTGCTCCAGCGGCGGGGAGACGTGGTTCCAGCCGGTCAACGAGATCCTCAACCGCTACGGCCTGACCCTGCACACGGCCTGACCGGACAGCGGTGGGGAGGGCCGGGCCGGGCCGAGTCCACGGTCCGGCCCTTCCCGGCCGCCGGTGTCCGCGGTTCCGCGTCCCCCGCGTGCCGGTGGGCTCAGACGTCGCCGGGTCCGGTCCCGGGCTCCGGCACGTCCAGGCCCGTCGCCGTGGTCAGCCGACGGTAGGCGGCCCGCGCGTGGACCAGACGGGCCAGCGCCGTGCCGACGAGGGCCGCACCGAGCAGGCAGGCCAGCCAGAGCGCGTCCCGCCGGCCGGCCCAGGTGAGCACGCCGGCCGGCGGTATGGCGAAGCCGTTGAGGGACAGCCAGCACAGCACGGCCGTCCCCGGCGCCGCCGTGAACCGGGCGCAGAGGCCGAGCACGGCCGCCAGCAGGGAGAGCGCGACCAGGGCGAGTCCCGGACGCCCCGAGCCCACGGTGCCGTTGAGCAGCGCGACCAGGAGGAGGGCGCCGCCGAATGCCCCGGCCCACACCACGGGAGCCGCGACCGGCCGGGGAACGGGTCTGGCACCGCTGCCCAGGGGCACCCACTCGATCATGCTGACGGCTCCTTCCGGTCCCGGACGCGTCCGACCACGGCGTCGGACAACGACCCTGTGGGCAGATTGTCCCACCGGGAACCGAGGCGCCGCGCCGCCCGGGGCGACGACCGGCCACGCCCACGGGCACCGCTGCCTGGCCCTTCCCGTCCCCGGCCCGGCTTCAGTGCTCTGCCTCCGTCTGCTCCGAGGAGGTGGACGACCCGAACGAGGGAGCGGCCCGGGCCGGCACCGGTACCGGTCCCGGCTCCGGGCCGCCGGCTCCCTCCGCCTCCGCGCCGGACCCGCCGCCCGCCGCCACGGCCGGAGTCCTCGCCCCCGGCAGGAGTCCGCCGACGGCGCGCAGCGCGGCGGCGAGGACGTGGGCGCGTCCCGCGACGATCGGGCCGAGGACGGCGAGGACGAGCACGTATCCGGCGATGAAGGGAGCGAGCCGGGCGTCGAGTCCGGCGCCCGCGGCCATGGCGGCCAGGATCAGCGCGAACTCCCCGCGGGCGACGAGGGTGGTGGCGATCTCCGCGGCCGGCTGGGAACCGTAGTGGTAGACCCGGGCGACGCACAGCCCGGCGACGATGTTCATGACGACGGTCAGGGCCGCCGCCGCGGCGACCGGACCGGCGACGGAGGCGAGGTCGCCGGGGTCGATGGCCAGCCCGAACGCGAAGAAGAAGATGGCCGCGAAGGCGTCGCGCAGCGGGTGCACCAGTTCACGGATCCGCGGCCCCGAGGGGGTCCCGGCGAGGATCAGGCCGACCATGAAGGCACCGATGGCGTCGGCGACGCCCAGGACTTCGGAGACCCCGGCGACGAGCACCGCGGCACCGAGGAAGCTGATGACGAGCAGCTCGTTGTCCCGCGTGTGGATCAGGCGCCCCACGAGCCGGGTGCCGTAGCGGGCCGCGGCGGCCAGTACCAGCAGGAAGCCGAAGGCCTTGCCCGCCTGGAGGGCCGTGTCGGCGACGCCGTGCGCGCCCGAGATCACCGGTTGCAGGGCGGCCAGGTACAGCGCGAGGAAGATGTCCTCGACGACGATGACGCCGAGGATCAGGCGGGTCTCCGGGCGGCCGATCCGGCCCAGGTCGATGAGGATCTTGGTGACGATCGCGGAGGAGGAGATGCCGAGCACACCCGCCAGCACCAAGGCCTCGCGCACACCCCAACCGAGGACGAACCCGAAGCCGAGTCCGGCGCCGACGTTGAGGAGCAGGTAGATGCCCCCGGCGGTGAGCAGCCGTTTGCCGCCGCTCTTGAGGTCGTCGAGGTGGAACTCCAGCCCGAGGTAGAAGAGGAGCAGGACCAGTCCGAGCGCGGAGAGCATCTCGAAGTCGTGCGCGTCCTCGACCAGGACGAAGCCCGGTGTGTGAGGGCCGAGCAGGATGCCGGCGAGCATGAACAGCGGGATCGTCGGAAGTCCGATCCTCCCGCCGAGGCGGGCGAGGAACGCGGCGGCGACGAAAGCACCGCCCATGGCGAGCAGGGTGTCAGCGTGTCCCACGGGTCACCGCCTTCGACCGCGCGGAGGTTCGGGAGGGCTTCACTTGACGGGGATGGATGCGGGTTCTCCTTCTTCGGGGATGCGTCATCGTGCGGGCGGGCGGGCGGACGGGAGCCGGGCAGGCGGGCGCTCAGACGGCCGGGCAGGAGCCGGGCGGACGGGCGAACGGACGGGCGGACGGGAGCCGGGCGGACGGGCGGTCGGACGGGCGGACGGGAGCCGGGCGGTCGGACCGGCGGACGGGAGCCGGGCAGACGGGCGAACGGACCGGCGGACGGGAGCCGGGCAGACGGGCGAACGGACCGGCGGACGGGAGCCGGGCAGACGGGCGAACGGACCGGCGGACGGGAGCCGGGCAGACTGTGGACGGGCGGACAGGCGGACAGGCAGACGGGCGGACGGGCAAACCGGCACGGGGACACACGGGCGAACACGCCGCCCGGGGCGTCCGTGCCTCGACACCGCCCCCGGCACCCGGGTGCGCACGTCACACCCGGAACGCACCACGCGGCAACACCCGTGAACGGGCGGCACGGGCCGGCCCACGCCCCCTCCCCCGGCACCCGCGAGGACCGCCGGGGCGCGGCGCCGGTCCACGGTCACACGCCGGGCCACCGCACGGCCATCGGGGACGACACCCAAATGGTCCGGCGGCCGACACCCATCGGGCCGCGGGGGAAGCCGCTCGGAGGCCCGCGGAGGATGCGCCGCGGCCGACTCGGGGATCCCGGCCGCGGCGCCTCCTGCCGCCCCGGGTGCGGGAGGACGACGCGCGCCGGGGCATGACCGGCGATTTCCCCCGCTCCCCACCACGACACTGCACCAACCGAGTGATCGTCAGGGACCGTGCCCCCGCTCCCGGTTTCCCGCCCGGGCTCCGGAGCCGACCGGGCACCCATGACCATGACCCCGGCCGACGATCACGCCGACCCGGGTACGCCGTCCGCCCCGCCGCGGGATGCGACGGGGCGGACGGCTTGCGGACGGTCCGTCAGCACGGTGTGGTTGCCATCAACTTCTCGAAGGAAGCCATGCAGTCCGGGCAGTGACGCGCCCGTTCACCGTCGGATGCCTCGATACGTTCGCGGAGCTGCTGTCCGCAGAGTGTGGCCGCGGCCTGTTTGGCCAGTACGTGCCACACCAACGCTCCGCCCGCCTTCTCCGGGCCCACGCACATTTCGTACATGATCGGCCTCCCAGCCTGGACGCCGCTGACACCCTCCAGGAGACACCGGTTCGGCCGTGACCAGTACCGCGCGGGGTCCATTCGGGTGACGGCCGTTTCGGCCGGCCGGGTCGGACGCACACCCGGAGGGCTGCAAACGATCAGCCAACCGGCCCTGCACGGGTGGTCGCGTGACGTGTCGTCGACGGGTCCCCCTGACGCCCGGTCAGGGCGGGCGTACGGGGCCGACCGAGAACCGCCCGATGCCCGTGGCCCCCACTCGGTGACCGTGTGGACGCCGCGGACGCCTCGGGGTTCCGCTCCACCACTGCGCGCGCAGTCGTCGAGGCCCTCGCGCGGCGGGGTGGCGAGCCGCTCGGCCCGCCGGGGGCCGCGCCCGACGACCGGTGACCTGGAGCGCGCCGGTGCCGTAGTCGGTCCAGTACCGGCGGTGGGAGGCGGTGGACGGCAGCGCGTCGCCGACGCGGACGGCAGCCGGTCGGGCTGTCCGGCGGCGACCGGCCCCGCGTACCAGTCGGAGGCGGGGTGCGGCGACAGTTCGGTCCTCCTCAGCCGGCCGCGTTGTCGGTGCGCAGCCTCACCTGTTCCTCCAGCCGCCGCAGGCTGCCGTCGAGGGCCTCGGCCACCGTCCGCCGCCCCGGGTCGTGGCTGTCGTCGAAGAACGACAGGTGCACCGTGACCTCGCTGGCCCCGCTGTCGAGCCCGGCGACCTGAAGCCAGCCGGCGTAGCTGCCCTGCTCGCGGGTGCCCCACTCCAGCCGCATCTGCTCGGGCCGGGCGCTCAGCAGCGCCGAGGTGTTCTGATCGGTGCGGTCCTCGTGCACGGTGACGGCGGGCGGTTCCTCCGGCTCCACGTGCAGGTCCCGGGGCAGCCAGGTCTCCAGCTGTCCGACGTTCGCGGCCTGGTCGAAGACCTGCTCCGGCTGGGCGGGCATGGTGCGGGAACGCTCGTACTCGGTCATACGGCACCACTCCTCGGCGCTCGGGGTCGTACGAGGGGACGCGTGCCCCTTCTGCCGGGGCCGAAGCGCTCGCGCGGGCGCTTCGGCCCGCCGGGCGGCGCGGGCCGGGCGGTGCCAGACTGCTGTGCACCGGCCCCGCCGGGCGGGCCTGCGACGAGGGGAGACGAGGTGTCCACGTCGGACCCGGACGACACGGGGCTGCGGAACTTCCTCGCCGATCCGGCCCACCGCACCCTGGACCTGCGCACCGCCACCGCCCGGTGCGCCAGGGCACTGGGACTGCGGCACGCCGTCGTCTACCTCGTCGACCTCCAGCAGCGCCACCTGGTGCCCCAGACTGCCGTGGCCCCGTCCGTGCCGGTCGACGGCTCCCTGGCGGGATGGGCGTACCGCACGCAGTCGCTGCGGGTGGAGGAGTCCGGGGCGGGCGGTGGCATCACCGCCTGGTTCCCGCTGCTGGACGGCGCGGAGCGGCTCGGCGTCCTGGCCGTGCACGAGACGGCCCTCACCGCCTCCTCGCTGACCCGCGGCCGGGCGCTCGCCTCGCTGCTCGCCATGGTGATCACGTCCAAGCGGGTCTACGAGGACTCCTTCGCGCGGCGCACCCGCACCGAGCGCATGCAACTGCCCGCGGAGATGCTCCGCGCCCTGCTGCCGCCGCGCACCATCGGCGACGGCAACGTCGTGTCGACGGCCGTACTGGAGCCCGCGTACGAGATCGGCGGTGACGCCTTCGACCACGCGCTGACCGAGACGACCCTGCACGTGGCCGTCCTGGACGCGATGGGGCACGACCTGGCCTCCGGGCTCACCACCACCGTCTCGGTGGCGGCCTGCCGCAATGCCCGGCGCAGCGGTGCCGACCTGCCCGAGCTGGTGCGCAGCGTGGACGAGGCGCTGTCCAGCTGGCTCCCGGACAAGTTCTGCACCTCGGTCATCGCGCAGCTGGACCTGGTCACCGGCGTGCTGCGCTGGGCCAACTGCGGTCACCCCGCTCCCATCCTGATCCGCGGCCAGCGGTTGATCATCGACGCCATGGAGCGCGACGCCGACCCGCCCATGGGCATGCCGTCCCTGCTCAGCTCGGGCTCGCGCCGGACGCACGAGATCTCGCTGGAGCCCGGGGACCGGGTGCTGATGTACACCGACGGGGTCGTGGAGGCCCGGACCCGGGAGGCCAAGCTGCTGGGCCTCGAACGCTTCGCCGACTACGTCATCCGGGCCACCGCCGGCGGTGAGCCGGCTCCGGAGTCCCTGCGCCGGCTGATCCATTCGATCCTGGCCATGCAGGAGGGGCGGCTGCGGGACGACGCGACGCTTTTGATGTTCGAGTGGCGGCCGCCCGCGTGAGGCGGCCCGGCGCGCCGGTACCCGCCTCAGACGGCGTGCCCCCGGGAGCGCAGCCAGGCGTGCACGGTGTCCTTGTCCGCCGGTGTGATCCGCACGGGGCCCGCCACGTAGGGGCCCTCGTCCTCGGTGAATCCGGTGTCCGTGACCCGGGCGGTGACCCAGGTGGCCAGGTCCTGGGCGGCCCGTTCGGACAGCGCGCCCCGCTCCCATCCGTCCCGGCCCTCGCCGGCGGCCTCCGGGTCGTGCCGCTCGGTCTCGGCCAGCCAGGCCGCCACCAGCCGTTCCACGGTCCGCCGGTCGGCCGGGTCGTCGGTCCCCTGTCGCATCCGCCTGTCGCTCATGCCGGACGAGTGCCCCCGATCCCCGTACGCCCCACACCGGCGAGGCCCGCGGTGTCGGCGGTACGGCGCCGGGTACCCGCGTCCGCAGGGGAGAGCCCGTCCGGTCCGTTCCGCCGACGGCGACAGCCCGGGAAGGGGATGACGATGAGGCAGCCCGCCGACGACCACGCCACCGGCCGCCGCGCCGGCGTCTCCGAGCTGCGTCCGGCCCCCGGGGACACCGGCCCCGTCCCGCGGCGCGAGGCGCCTCGCGAGGATCTCCCGCTCGACCGCAACCAGGCGATCCTCCAGGCCGCCAAGCAGGTGGGCTCGACCCTGAAGAGGGCGGAGCACCCGTTCGCCCTGGCCGGCAGCGTCGCCGTGTACGCCCACGGCGGCACCCAGAACCTCCAGCACGACGTCGACTTCTGCATCCGGCCCGAGGACGCGGACGCCGTCGCCGCGACGCTGCGGGAAGCGGGGCTGACGGTCTACACGCCGCCCGAGGACTGGCTGCTCAAGGCGGACTGCCTGGGACAGCAGGTCGACCTCATCTTCGAGCTGGCGCACGAGCCCGTCACGACGGCTCTGCTGGCCCGGGCCCGGGACCTCTCGGTCGACTCGGTGCTGATGCCGGTCCTCTCGCCGACCGACCTGCTGCGCGGTCTGCTGGCGGCCTTCTCCGAGCACCACTGCGACTTCGGTGCGGTGCTGCCGATCGCCCGCACCCTGCGCGAGAAGATCGACTGGGAGGCGCTGCGCCGCGACTGCGGCGACGCCCCGATGCCCGCCGCGTTCTTCTTCATTCTCGAACGACTGGAGATCATCCCCCCGGCCGGGCCCCCGGCCACCGCCTCGAACGAGGAGCAGCGATGAGCGACCCCGTCGGCCACCAGGGACCCGCGGCGAGCGGTCCCGCGGCGAGCGGCCCCGTATCCGCGGCCGGTGGGCCCGAGAACGTCGAATACCGTGTGGCGCACCTGCAGGACCGGCTCGCCGCGGAGGAACTGGGTGAACTCGGCGTACGTGCCGAGATCCGGGCCGGGGCGATCGCGCTCACCGGCACCGTGCCCTCGGCGCAGTGCCGTGAGACCGTGCTGCGCGTCGCCCGCGAGGAACTGGCCGGACTGACCGTGCACACCGACCTCGTGGTGGCCGAGACCACCCGTCCCGACCACGCGGAGGAGCTGTGACGATCCGGGTCGCCGCCGTCGGGGACATCCACATGGGACCCGACAGCGAAGGGCTGCTGAGGCCGGCGTTCGAAACCCTACCCGACTGTGCCGACCTGCTGCTGCTCGCCGGGGACCTCACCCGGCACGGCACCCCTCAGGAGGCACGGGTGGTCGCCCGGGAGGTGGGCGGCCTGCCGGTGCCGGTGGTGGCGGTCCTCGGAAACCACGACCACCACGACGAACGGCCCGAGGAGGTCACCGCGATCCTCCGGGACGCCGGTGTGACCGTACTGGAGGGCGGGACGACCGTCGTGGAGTGTGCCGGGGGCCGGGTGGGAATCGCCGGGACCAAGGGGTTCGGCGGCGGGTTCGTGGGGCGCAGCGCCGGCGAGTTCGGCGAGCCGGTGATGAAGGAGTTCGTGCGGACCACCCGCCGTTCGGCGGACGGCCTGCACGCCGCGCTGAAGCGGCTGGACGAGGAGGCCTGCGCGGCGCGGGTGGCGCTGACCCACTTCTCCCCCGTCGCCGACACGCTCGCCGGGGAGCCGCCGGAGATCCATCCGTTCCTCGGGAGCTACCTCCTGGCGGAGGCGATCGACACGGCCGGCGCCGATCTGGCCGTCCACGGACACGCCCACCTGGGCTCGGAGCACGGGATGACGGCGGGCGGAGTCCGGGTGCGCAACGTGGCGCAGCCGGTCATCCGCCGGGCCTTCAACGTCTATCGGCTGGAACCGGCCTGACCGCCCGTCAGCCGCGTCGGCTCCGTCCGGCGTCCCGCGTCGTGCGCGCCGTGTCCCGCGTCGTACGGCCCGTGTCCCGCGTCGTACGGCCCAGGCAGGTGACGTCCGCGGGGTCGAGGCCCGACGCCGCGATCTCGTGGAAGCCCAGGCGGTCGTAGAAGGCCCTGGCCGGGGTGTTGGCCGTCGCCATGACCAGGTGGACGGCCGGGACGCCGCGTTCGCGCAGGGCCCGCCACAACGTCCGCATCAGGGTCCGGCCGTGCCCCTGCCCCTGCCAGTCGGGCAGCAGGTCGATGTGCAGATGGGCGGGGTAGGCCGCCAGTTCCGGGACGACCATGCGCTCCGGGTCGTGCAGCAGCCCGGCCATGACCTCGTCCGGGGTGCGGGTGCCGGGCGGACCCTGCGGGGCCGGATACCGGTCGGCGACCCTCGGCAGCCACGTCGCCCGGAACTCGGCGGCGAAGCGCGCGGTGTCCGCCGTGCCGAGGATGTAGCCGACCGCCTGGCCCTGCCCGTCGTCCAGCACGAAGACCAGGTCGGGATCCAGGTGGACGTAGGGCGCGGCGAAGATGGCCGGCAGGACGGCGGGGTCGGCGTACACGGGCCGGCTGTCCCGGCCGTTGTGCGCGGTCCGGATGCAGATGTCGTCGAGGGCCGGGGCGTCGGCGGGTCGGTAGGGGCGTACGGAGGCAGTCGCTGTCACCACGGCATCCTGCCCGCCTGGGAGCGCTCCCACAAGTGGTTCGCTTCGATGGGTGGCGCCCGGGTACCCGGCGGCCGGCAGTGTGACGGAAAGAGGAAACGTTGGCGGGAGTTGGCGGGAGGCCGGCGATGGAGGATGCGACGGACCGGATCGCGCGGCCGTGGGGCACACGGGTGCCCTTCGGACGGCACGAGTCCTGGCCGGCCCGGGTGGACACGTTCCTCGCCGACGGAGTGGAGCCCGGGGCGGTGCAGCGGTGGGTGCAGTCCGCGTCGATCCTGCACTCGGACGGCGACGCCATGGACATCGCGGTGGCCGACGGCCGCATGGTGGGCGTACGGGGCCGGGACGTGGACCGGGTCAACCGGGGGCGGCTCGGTCCGAAGGACCTGTTCGGGTGGCAGGCCAACGCCTCCCGTGACCGGCTGACCCGGCCGCTGGTGCGGCGGAACGGGCGGTTGACGGAGACGGACTGGGACACGGCGATGGATCTGGTGGCGGCCCGCTCGCACGAACTGCTGGACTCGCGCGGACCGGGCTCGATCGGCTTCTACACGAGCGGTCAGCTGTTCCTGGAGGAGTACTACACGCTCACGGTCCTGGCCCGGGCCGGCATCGGCACCAACCACCTCGACGGCAACACCCGCCTGTGCACCGCCACCGCGGCGGAAGCGCTGAAGGAGACCTTCGGCTGCGACGGGCAGCCCGGCAGCTACGACGACTTCGACCACGCCGACGTGGTGGCGCTGTTCGGCCACAACATCGCCGAGACGCAGCCCGTGCAGTGGATGCGTCTCCTCGACCGCCTGGAGGGGGCCGACCCGCCGCGGCTGCTGTGCGTGGACCCGCGCCCCACCCGCGTCGCCGCACACGCCGCGGTACACCTCGCGCCCCGCAGCGGCACCAACGTCGCCCTGCTCAACGCCCTGCTGCACGAGACGATCCGGCACGAGCGGACCGACCGGGACTTCATCGCCGCGCACACCGTCGGCTTCGACGAGCTGGCCGCCCGGGTCGCCGACTGCACGCCCAAGTGGGCCGCGGAGATCTGCGACGTCCCCGCCGCCCGGATCGAGGAGGCGGCCGAACTGGTCGGCACCACCGACGCGTTGGTGTCCACCGTCCTCCAGGGCGTCTACCAGTCCCACCAGGCGACCGCCGCCGCCGTCCAGATCAACAACCTGCACCTGATCCGCGGGATGCTGGGCCGGCCCGGCGCCGGGCTCCTCCAGATGAACGGCCAGCCCACCGCCCAGAACACCCGCGAGTGCGGGGCCAACGGCGACCTGCCGGGCTTCCGCAACTGGCAGAACGACGCCCATGTGGCCGACCTGGCCCGGGTGTGGAACGTCGAGCCGGAGACCGTCCCGCACTTCGCGCCGCCCACCCACGCCATGCAGATCTTCCGGTACGCGGAGCAGGGCTCGCTGCGGATGCTGTGGATCAGCGGAACCAACCCCGCCGTCTCGATGCCCGAACTGCCGCGCATCCGCTCGATCCTGGCGCAGGAGCGGCTGTTCACCGTCGTACAGGACCTGTACCTGACGGAGACGGCGCAGCTGGCCGACGTGGTGCTGCCCGCCGCGACCTGGGGCGAGAAGACCGGCGCGCTCACCAACGCGGACCGTACGGTGCACCTGTCCTGCAAGGCGGTGGAACCGCCCGGCGAGGCCAGGCCCGACCTGGACATCTTCCTGGACTACGCGCGGCGCATGGACTTCCGGGACAAGGACGGCGGTCCGCTGGTCACCTGGGACGACCCCGAGTCGGCGTTCGAGGCGTGGAAGCGGTGCAGCGCGGGCCGCCCCTGCGACTACACCGGACTGTCCTACGCCAAGCTGCGCGACGCCGGCGGCATCCAGTGGCCCTGCGACGAGCGGACCCCCGAGGGGACGGCACGGCTCTACACGGACGGCATCGGCTGGGCCCACCCCGACAGGTGCGAGAGCTACGGCAAGGACCTGGAGACCGGGGCCTCGCAGGAGGTCGTGGAGTACCGCTCCCTCAACCCCGACGGCAAGGCGATGCTGAAGGCCGCCGCCTTTCTGCCGCCGCACGAGGAGCCGGACGAGGAGTACCCGTTCCAGCTCACGACCGGCCGGACGCTCTACCACTTCCACACCCGTACGAAGACCGGGCGGGCGCCCCAGCTGAACGCCGCCGCCCCCGACGTGTGGGTGGAGGTCTCCGCCGGGGACGCGGAGCGGCTCGGCCTCGGCGAGGGCGACCTGGTCGAGGTCACCAGCAGGCGCGGCTCCCTGCGCGGGCGGCTACGGGTGACCGGCATCCGCGCGGGGCTGCTGTTCGTGCCGTTCCACTACGGCTACTGGGACACCGCGGGCGGGTCGGGGCCGGGCCCGGACACCCCGGGACGGGCCGCGAACGAGACCACCGTCACCGACTGGGACCCGGCCTCCAAGCAGCCGCTGTTCAAGACCGCCACGGCCGCCCTCACCCTCGTGGAACGCGGGGACGGCCGGCCCGCCCCAGCACCCACCACGACCGCGTCGGCACCGGTCGCCGTCGGTGCCGCCCCGCCCACCGCGGGCGGACCGGCGGCGCGCACGACGGAGCAGGAGCCCACCGGGTTCCGGCACGGCCACCAGGAGGGCGCCCGGTGAACGGCATCAATCCGACCCTGCGCACGCTGCACCGCGGCGAGCGGCGTCTCGCCCACGATCTGGTGACCGTCGCCGAGCGGCACCGCACCGAGCACGAGGTCCACCATGTCGCCACCGACCTCGCCCGCTGGTCCCGCGAGCACGTCCGGCTGCTCGCCGAGACCGCCGCGGAGCACGGCGTGAAACTGGGCGAGGCGCCGGACCACTCCTCGGACGGCGTCTTCGCGACCCTGCGCAAGAAGGCGTCCGAGGCGGTCGTGCACCGGCCGGAGCCGGGCCTGCTGCTCCTGCGCGACCTGCGGGAGCTGCACGTCTCCGCCGTGGAGAACTCACTGCACTGGGAGATGCTGGCCCAGGCCGCCCAGGCGTCGAGGGACAGCGGTCTGCTGACGCTCGCCTCCTCCTGCCACCCGCGGACACTGCGCCAGATGCGCTGGACCAACACCATGATCAAGAACTTGTCGCCGCAGCTCCTCACCAGCCTCTGAGCTGCGCCTTCCCCGCCCGGTGCGATGCCCGGCGGCGCCGGTGCGTCACCGGATGCCGAATGGCGGCGGCGGGCCGGGGCACCTGATGATCCCAGTGGGGCACCACCCCGCTGGTGTTCCCGTCGGCACCCCCTCCAAGAGAGCGAGACAGCGTCATGAGTCTTCTGCGTCTGGCCGGCCGGCCGATGCTCGCCTCGATGTTCGTCGCGGGCGGCCTGCAGTCTCTGCGCAGGCCCCAGGACGTGGCACCGGCGGCCGAGCCGATCGTGCGGCCGGTGGCCGACCGGGTGCCGGTGCTGCCGGACAGCACCGAGCAACTCGTACGGCTCAACGGCGCCGTGCACGTGGTGGGCGGGATCATGCTCGGGCTCGGCCGGTGTCCGCGGCTGGCCGCGCTGGCCCTCGCGGTGACGCTGGTCCCCACCACGCTGGCGGCGCACCGGTACTGGGAGGCGGAGGACCCGTCCGACCGCGCCCAGCAACGCGTCCACTTCCTCAAGAACCTGTCCATTATGGGCGGGCTCCTGATCGCCGCCGACGACACGGGCGGCGCCCCCTCGTTGCTGTGGCGCGGCCGGCACGCCGCCCAGGACCTGCGGCACGACGCCCACCTGGTGCACCGCTCGGTCCGGGCCGCGGCCGGCCCCGCGGCACGGGCGGGCGGTCTCCGGGCCAGGCTGGGTGTCTGACCGGGCGCCGGCCCCCGACCCGGGTCACGCCGCTGCGGTCGAACGGGTGCGGAACGCCTTGTCGGGGTGGGGGAAGCCCGGCTGAGCGGTTCCTTCGGCACCGCGTGTGAGGGGCCCTCGGCGCACCGCGCGGAACACGGCCCGGCTCTCGTCGCCGGCGTGGCAACGGACGCGCCACCTCGTACGACCCCTCCATGCCCGGGGATGCGACCCTGGAGCGCGTTCGTCGATCAGCGGGGTCCCGACCGGCCCACCGGTGTGGAGGAGCAGTCCTGAGCAACACCGTCCTCTCCGAGGCCGTCCCCGTGGTCCTGCTGCTGGGCGTCCTGGCCTTCGCCGTGCTGCGCCCCCGGGGGCTGCCGGAGGCGGTGGCCGCCGTGCCCGCCGCGGTGCTGGTCGTGGCGCTGGGCATGGTTTCCCCGCACCGGGCGTGGGAGCAGACCCGTACGCTGCTGCCGGTCGTCGCCTTCCTCGCACTCGTGCTGATGCTGGCGTACCTGTGTGCCAAGGAGGGCCTGTTCGAGGCCGTCGGCGCGGCCTTGGCCCGCCGGTGCGGCGGCAGTCCGCGGCGGCTCATGACCGGAGTCTTCGCGGTGGCCTGCGCGGTCACGGCGGTGCTCAGTCTGGACGCCACCGCCGTACTGCTCACCCCCGTGGTCCTGGCCACCGCTTCGCGGGCCGGTGCGCGGGCCCGCCCGCACGTGTACGCGACCGCGCATCTGGCGAACTCCGCCTCGCTGCTCCTGCCGGTCTCCAACCTGACCAACCTGCTGGCCTTCGCGGCCAGCGGGCTGTCCTTCACCCGGTTCGCCGTGCTGATGGCGCTGCCCTGGCTGGCCGCGATCGCCGTCGAGTACGCGGTGTTCCGCCGCTTCTTCCGCGCGGACCTGGCCGAGCCGGTGTCCGCGGCCCCCGCACGCGTCGGCACCGTGTCCGTCGCTCCCGGAGCCACCGGACCCGCCCCCGCGAAGGCCGCGGGCGGCGCCCCCGGTGCCGGGCCGAGCGTGGCGTCCGCGCCGCCCGCGCCCGCCGTGCCCCGTTTCACCGTGGTCGTCGTGGCCCTGACCCTGGCCGGGTTCGCGGTGGCCTCGCCGGCCGGGGTGGACCCCGCCTGGGCCGCGCTCGGCGGCGTGCTGGTGCTCGGGGTACGGGCGCTGGCCCGCCGCCATGTCACGCCCCGGGAGACGGTGGGCGCCGCCGCGCCGCTGTTCTGCCTGTTCGTACTCGCCCTCGGCATCGTGGTGGAGGGGGTGCTGGCGGGCGCGTCGGCGAGCGGGCTCGGGCGGCTGCTGCCGGACGGGGACTCGCTGCCGGCGCTGCTCGGGGTGGCGGCGGTCGCCGCGGTGCTGGCCAACGTCGTCAACAACCTGCCCGCCGTACTCGCTCTGCTCCCGCTGGCCGCGCCCGCCGGTCCGGCCCAGGTCCTCGCCGTGCTGATCGGGGTGAACCTGGGCCCCAACCTGACCTACGTCGGTTCGCTGGCGACCCTGCTGTGGCGGCGCATCCTGCACCGGTACGGCGTCGAGGTGGAGCTGGGCCGGTTCACCGCGCTGGGACTGCTCACCGTGCCGGCCACGGTCGCCTCGTCGACGGTGGCCCTGTGGGGAGCGGTGCGCCTCGTCGGCGCCTGACGCCCGCGGCGCCGCCGCCCGCCGGACGTGCGCTCACTCGGTGGCCACGACGATGCAGCGCCTGAGTTCCGCCACGGCCAGGGGATCGCCCTCGACCGCCACACCGGCACCCCCGTCGGCACCCGCCCGGTTCCACAGCGACCGCAGCACGCTCTCCGGGGAGCCGCTCAGCGTCGCGTCGGCCGTGCCGTCGCCCGCGCCGTCCGTGACGGTGAACTCGCCCGGCCCGGTCCGCACCCGCCAGGCCGCGTCGTCCCCGGCCCGCACCAGGAACGTGCGCCCCGGCGAGCCGTCCAGGATCTCGGTGAAGTAGTCGCCCCACTCCGCCACCGAGTACGCGGCGAAGACCTTCAGCAGTTCGTCGACGCCGTCCAGGGCGAGGTCGTCCGGTACGGCGGTGACGGGCCGTCCGGTGGCGAGTTCGGCGTCGATGCGGTGGACGACGGTCTCCTGCGCCATCCGCCGGATCCAGAAGCCGACGCTCTGATCGGGCCCGTACCAGGTGCCGGCCGGGTCCTCGGGGGCGCGGGCGGCGAACTCGGCGCGCAGCGCGGTGTAGCCCCGGTCGAGCAGCGCCGTCGGTGCCTCGTCGGCGAACTCCTTGGGCGGCCACGGCTCGGGCTCGGCGCCGTCGCGCATGGCGGCTGCCTTGTGCAGGTAGACCTCGCCGACATGACGGGTGAGATCGGCGACGGTCCAGCCGGGGCAGGTGGGCACCGGGGCGTCGGGGCCGGTCTCGACGACGCCCCGCAGCCGGTCGTGGTCGGTGGCGAGGCAGTCGAGGAAGCGGGGGAACTCCATGCCGCCGAGCCAAACACATGTTCAGGACCGGGGCACGGTGTTTTCCACGCCTCCGGCTGCCCCACGCCCCCGGGCACGGCCCGCGCTCACCACGCCGGGCTGGGGACCGCCGGCCGCCGGACCGCTTCGGCGGCGTCCCGCAGGTGCAGCGCGACGGAGATCAGGGCGCGCAGCGCGGAGGGCCGCAGGCTCTGGGCGCTCTCGGCGGCCAGCACCAGCAGGCAGCCCGCGGCCTGCTCGACGACCGGGACGGAGAAGGCGAAGTCGTCGCCGTCGGCCCCGCGGAAGGCGCGCCACGGTGTGGCGGCACCGTCGATGGCCTTGTGCACCGCCTGCTCGAGGTGCTGTGCGGCCTGCCGGCACACGGGGGCGGGCAGAACGATGGTGCGATGAAACGCTGAACTGGTCATAGTCCCACTGCTCCCCCGCACCGGGGCTCTTCGATCGGCACACCGGGCGCTTTTCACCGGGTCGGCGGCAGTGGCGTCCCGGACAGTAATGTCCCAACGGGTCACATGTCCCATTGGGACATTTCCAGGTGTAGGCTCGGAGGCATGACGGCAACGAAGCCCTCCCCCGCCACCGAGGACCGGCGGCAGCGCAAGGCGCGGCAGACCCGCGACGCGCTGGCCACCGCCGCCTGCGACCTGATCCTGGAGCGCGGGTCGGCGGCGACCACGGTGGAGGCGATCGCCGAGCGCGCGGACGTCACGCGCCGCACGTTCAGCAGGCACTTCGCCGGCAAGGAGGACGCGGCGCTCGACTTCGTCCGCCGGGACGGCGACCGGATCAACGCGCTGTTGCGGTCCCGCCCCGCCGAGGAGCCGCCCCTGCTGGCCTATCGCAGGGCCGTACGGGAGTGGCTGGCGGACCGGGAGGACCCGGCCTGGCACGTGCGTCCGCGGATGCGCCGCCTGCTGGCCCTGGCCGACACCGAGCCCGAGCTGTTCGCCGCCTACCAGCGCATCCGGGTCGACGCCCAGGAGGAGTCGATCCGCATCGTCGCCGCCCGGCTCGGCAGCGACGACGTCCGGGACGTGCGCCCGGCCGCCGTCGTGGACGCCGCCGCCGGGGTCCTGATCGCCGCCCTGCGCCTGTGGGCGCGCGGCGGTGAGGGGGACTCGGCAGCCGCAGACCTCGCCGCCCTCGTGGAGCAGGCCTACGACGCCCTGACCTCGGAGGCCGCGGCCGCGACCCCCGAAAGCACCACCGAAGAGTGAGAACAGCACCATGAGCACCACCGGCAGCACCACAGGCACCACCCCCGCCACCGCACCCACCGCATCCGCCCCCGACCACGCGACCGAGTTCGGCGGACGGACCGCCCTCGTCACCGGCGCCGCCTCCGGCATCGGCCTGGCCACCGCCCGTCGGCTCGGCGCCGGCGGCGCCCGGGTCGTCGTCGCCGACTACAACGCCGAGGGCGCCGAGAAGGCCGCCGCCGAGCTGCGGGCCGAGGGCGTCGAAGCCGCCGCGGTCGAGCTGGACGTCACCCGTCCGGAGTCCGTCGAGGCGGCCGTCGGGTTCGCCGTCGACACGTACGGCTCGCTGGACCTCGCCGTCAACAACGCCGGCATCGGCGGCCCCAGCGCCCCGACCGGCGAGTACGACGTGGAGGCCTACCAGCGCGTCGTCCGCACCAACCTCGACGGCGTCTTCTACTCGATGCGCTACGAGCTGCCCGCCATCGAGGCGGCCGGCAAGGGCGGCTCCGTCGTGAACGTCGCCTCCATCCTCGGCTCGGTCGGCTTCGCCGGTTCCCCCGCCTACGTCGCCGCCAAGCACGGCGTGGTCGGGCTGACCAAGGCGGCGGCCGCCGAGTACGCCGCCCGGGGCATCCGGATCAACGCGGTCGGTCCGGGCTTCATCGACACCCCGCTGCTGAAGACCATGGACGAGGCCGCCTACAACGGCCTGGTCGCCCTGCACCCGGCCGGCCGCCTCGGGCGGGCCGAGGAGGTCGCGGAACTGATCGCCTTCCTGCTGTCCGACCGCGCGTCCTTCGTCGCGGGCAGCTATCACCTGGTCGACGGCGCCTACACCGCCGTCTGACCGGCACTCACCAGTCCGGGGGAAGTCGGGGGGAAGAGAACAAAGGAGTTCGATCATGAAGGCACTGCAGTACCGCACCATCGGTGCCCCGCCCGAGGTCGTCACGGTCCCGGACCCGGAACCGGGCCCCGGCCAGGTCCTGTTGAGGGTGACCGCGGCCGGAGTCTGCCACTCCGACATCGCGGTGATGAGCTGGCCCGCCGAGGGCTTCCCGTACGAGCTGCCGCTCACCCTCGGCCACGAGGGCGTCGGCACCGTCGCCGCCCTCGGCGCCGGGGTGACGGGGCTCGCCGAGGGCGACGCGGTCGCCGTGTACGGGCCCTGGGGCTGCGGCACCTGCGCCAAGTGCGCGGAGGGCAAGGAGAACTACTGCCTGCGCGCCGACGAGCTGGGCATCCGCCCGCCGGGGCTCGGCCGCCCGGGGTCCATGGCCGAGTACCTGCTCGTCGACGACCCGCGGCACCTGGTCCCGCTGGACGGGCTCGACCCGGTCGCGGCGGTGCCGCTCACCGACGCCGGACTGACGCCGTACCACGCGATCAAGCGGTCGCTGCCCAAGCTGGTCCCCGGCTCGACGGCGGTGGTCATCGGCACCGGTGGTCTCGGCCATGTCGCCATCCAGCTGCTGCGCGCCCTGACGTCGGCCCGGGTGGTCGCCCTGGACGTCAGCGAGGAGAAGCTGCGCCTCGCCCGTGCGGTGGGCGCGCACGAGGCGGTGCTCTCGGACGCGAAGGCCGCGGACACGGTGCGCGAGATCACCGGCGGTCTCGGCGCCGAGGCCGTGTTCGACTTCGTCGGTGTGGCGCCCACCGTGAAGACCGCCGGTGCCGTCGCGGCCGTCGAGGGCGACGTCACCCTGGTCGGCATCGGCGGCGGATCGCTGCCGGTCGGCTTCGGCATGCTGCCGTTCGAGGTGTCGGTCAACGCCCCCTACTGGGGCAGCCGCGGCGAGCTGATCGAGGTGCTGAACCTGGCCCGCTCCGGTGCCGTGTCGGTGCACACCGAGACGTACTCCCTGGACGACGCCCCGCTCGCCTACGAGCGGCTGCACGAGGGCAGGGTCAACGGCCGCGCAGTGATCCTGCCGCACGGCTGACCGGGCCGGACCCCGCGGCCGCGGCACGATCCGCCGGGGCGGACGGGGGGCGCGACCGGTCCCCCGTTCCGGTCGTGCCCCCGTGCCGTCGAACCTACGTGGACGGGTCCGCCGTTGTGAATCGTGCCGGTGCCCGCTGCCGGGCCCGGAGCACTCACTCGTGCACAGGTGAGTCCGGATGGCCCGGTTTCGTCCCGTGCAGGAGCGGCTGGCCGAGGTCACCGGCCACCAGGTGGGCCAGCACGACCTCGTACAGGTCACTGCCCGCGGCGAGCAGCTGGCGTTCGAGGACGGGCTCGGCGCTGCGGACGTGCTCGCGGACGGTCTGCGCGTGCATGCCGAGCTTGTGGGCGGCACGCTCGGCGTTGCCGCCCGCGGCGATCCAGGTGCGCAGCGTGCGCCGCAGGTCCCGGCCGTCCGGGTCGAGGCGGCCGAGCAGGTCGACGGCCCAGGCGCGCAGCGCGGGCCCGGACAGCAGGTCGGTGAGCCGGGCGGCACCGGCCCGTGCGCCGGCGCCCGGCGGGGGTTCGGCCAGGCCCACCTGGGCGTTCAGGGCCAGGTGGACGGCGGCCCGGACGGTCAGGTCGGCGAAGTCCGTGCGCAGCAGTGACTCGACGCGGTCCATTCGGGCGCGGACCGTGTTGCGGCTGACTCCGAGGACCTTCGCCGTGTTGACGGCGGTGAACTCCAGGCCGAGCCGGGTGGTGGCGATCAGTTCGGCGCGCGTGTGGTGCGCCAGGCTGTCGAGGGGGCTCAGCACGTCGGCCGTCCAGTGGTGCAGCGCCGCCGGGTCCATCAGCCGCTCGGGGCGGGTCCGCTCGGCGTACAGGGCCGCCTTCTCCGGGCGGAACCGGGCCACGGCCAGGGCGCTGACGGCCTGACCGTAGGCGGCCGCGGTGCGGGCGAGGCCCTGCCGGGTGCTGCCGCCGACGAACACGCCGGGGCGGCGGCCGACGAGCGTGCGCAGCTCCTGCCCGGCCGTGTCGCGCGGGGCGAGCACGATGACGTGTCCGTCGACCGCCGGGCACCGCACGACCAGCGCCCGTTCCCCCGTCGCCGAGAGGCACTCCTCGGCGAGGCGGTCCCGTTCGGCGGGGCTGCTCTCCACGACGTACACGCACGCCGTGTCGGTGTCGAGGAGGCCGGGCCAGAGTCCGGCGGCGACGCGGCGGGCGGAGACGGTGTCCTCCACCATCAGCAGTTGCAGGATGGCCAGGCGCAGGTCGGAGGTGGCCCGTCGCAGCCGGTGTCCGGCCGCGGTCGACTCGTGGCCGGCCAGCAGCAGCTCCAGCACCTGGGCGGAGTGCGTGACGATGTCGGAGACGCGCCGGTCGAAGGGCTCCTCGCGGGCCACCGCGAGCACCGCGGCCGGTGCCGGACGGGACCGCTCCACGCGCACCAGCCGCAGATGGCGGCCCCGGTCCTCCAGTGCGGCGGACGCGATCCGGCCCGAGGTGACGTCCGCGGCCAGGACCTCGTCCAGCGGGACGCGGGTGCCGGCCAGCAGCCGGCCGGTGTCGTCCTGCAGCGAGACGGTCGCCCGCGCGATGCCCGCGAGCCAGGCCACCACCCGGTTCAGGTCGCGGCCGGCCGGCCGCAGGTGCTCGAGCAGTTCCTGCGCCCATCCCGTGTGCTCACCGGCCCCGGATGTCCGCTGCCGTCCGCCGTCCTCTCGGCCCGCCACGTCGGCCTTCTCCTCGTCTCGCCTCGTCCCCGGCCCAGGTCGGGGACGTTACCTCATGGCTCTGTCCGCGGAACCCTTCCGGCGTCGGCGGGCAGGCCGCGCCGGGCCTGTCGGGCGGGGCGGGCGAGCGGGCATAAGCTCGGTGAATGGCGAAGTACTTCGACGTGCACCCCGACAACCCCCAGCCGCGCAGCATCGCCCAGGTCGCCGACAGCGTCCGCGCCGGTGCGCTGATCGCGTATCCGACGGACTCCTGCTACGCGCTGGGCTGCCGACTGGGCAGCCGCGACGGGATCGACCGCATCCGGTCGATCCGGCACCTGGACAACCGGCACCACTTCACCCTCGTCTGCCAGGACTTCGCGCAGCTCGGGCAGTTCGTGCAGATCGACAACGACGTGTTCCGGGCGATCAAGGCGTCGACCCCGGGCAAGTACACCTTCATCCTGCCGGCGACGCGGGAGGTGCCGCGCGCGCTCCAGCACCCCAAGAAGAAGACCGTGGGTGTGCGCATCCCCGACCACGTCGTCACCCAGGCCCTGCTCGCCGAGCTCGGTGAACCGCTGCTGTCCAGCACGCTGTTGCTGCCCGACGAGGCGGAGCCGATGACGCAGGGCTGGGAGATCAAGGACCGGCTGGACCACGTGCTGGACGCGGTCGTCGACTCCGGGGACTGCGGCACCGAGCCGACCACGGTCGTCGACTTCTCCGGCGGCGAGGCGGAGATCGTGCGGCACGGCGCGGGCGACACGGCCCGGTTCGAGTAGCGAAGCGCCCGCCGTCCGACCGCAAGAACAGAGAGAGGCAGACCACAGCATGACCGCCACAGCCGGAACCGCCGTCGGCATCCCCACCGGCGACGGCACCGCCGACGCCTACCTGACCCGTCCGGCCGAGGAGGGACCGCATCCCGCGGTCCTGCTGTTCATGGACGCCTTCGGGCTGCGTCCGAGCCTGCGGTCGATGGCCGACCGGCTGGCCGGTGCCGGATACACCGTCCTGGTTCCGAACGTGTTCTACCGCAGTGGACGGACTCCCGTCGTGGAGCTGCCCGAGTTCATCGACCCGCGGGCGCGGCCGGAGATCTTCGAGCGGCTCGGCCCGGTCATGCGGTCGCTGACCCCGGACCTGGCGATGCGGGACGCGGGCGCCTACCTGCGCCTGCTGGCCGACCGTCCGGAGGCGGCCGACGGCCCGGTCGCGCTCGTCGGCTACTGCATGGGCGCCGGGCTCGCCCTGCGCACCGCGGGGACGTATCCGGACCGGGTCGCCGCGGTCGCCGGGTTCCACGGCGCGAACCTGGCGACGGACGGGCCGCACAGTCCGCACCTGGTGGCCGGGGACATCACCGCCGAGGCGTACTTCGCCCACGCGGACCAGGACCCGGGCATGGACGCCGGGCAGCAGGAGCGCCTGGCCGCGGCCCTGACGGCGGCCGGCGTGCGGCACCGGTGCGAGGTCTACGCCGGCGCCCACCACGGCTTCACGCAGGCCGACACGGCGGCGTACGACGCGGAGGCGACCGAGCGGCACTGGGCGGCCCTGCTCGACCTCCTGAAGCGGACGTTCTGACCCCGGACGACCCGAAACGGCCCGTCCTGGGCGGGAGTTGGCGCGCCTCCCCCCGTCCGGCCCCGGGTGCGGGCGTTGTTACCGTGCCCGGGTGTCCAACTCCTCACGCGATTCCGCCGAAGGCGCCGGCTGGGGCTCCGCCGAGCCCGGCGCCTACCGAGCGCTCATGCCGGGGCGCACCGAGAAGCTGTCCTGGCTGAGCCCGAGAACGCTGTGGGCCGCCCGCAACGGCGTGCTGGCCTCCTGGTTCGGGGACCCCACGGGCCGCACCCGTTCCCGCTGGGTGGCGCAGCGGGCGGCGGCCGGTGCACCGGCCGACAAGGTGATCCGCCGGGACGACCCCGACCGGTTCTCCTTCCTGGTCCTCGGCGACACCGGCGAGGGCGGCGATCCCCAGTACGCCGTCGTGCCCGGGCTGTTGGAGGCGGGCCGGGACACCCGGTTCGCGGTCCTCGCGAGCGACGTGATCTACCCGGTGGGCAGTGCCGACGACTACGGCACGAAGTTCTTCCGCCCGTACGGCGACTACCCGGCGCCCATCTACGCGATACCGGGCAACCACGACTGGTACGAGGACCTCGGCGCCTTCATGCGGGTCTTCTGCGACGACGCCCCGCCGCTGCCGCCGGAACCCGCGCCGCGCCCCCTCACCCCCGCGTGGCTGCGGTCGCTGTTGTGGCACCGCCCGCGCCCGGACGACGGCGCCCGCCTGGACGAGGCGCGCACACAGCGTCCCGCACCCGCCCAGCGGGCCACCCAGCCGGGCCCGTACTGGGCCGTCGACGCCGGTCCGGTCCGGATCGTCGGCATCGACACGGGGCTGCTGGGCACCCTCGACGCCGAGCAGGGCGCCTGGCTGCGCGAGGTGTCGGCGGGAGACCGGCCGAAGATCCTGGTCACCGGCTCGCCGCTGTACGTGGACGGCGAGTACCACCCCTGCGAGATCGAGGGCGGCGGCACGGTCGACGACCTCGTGCGCGATCCGGCCCACCACTACGTCGCGGCGATCGGCGGCGACATCCACAACTACCAGCGCTACCCGGTCGACGTGGACGGCCGCACCGTGCAGTACGTCGTGGCCGGCGGCGGGGGTGCGTTCATGCACGCCACGCACACCATCCCGCGCGTCTCGGTGGCCGGTGTCACCGAGGACGACTTCCGCTCCTATCCGCTGCGCGGCGACTCGCTCGCCTTCTACAGCGCGCTGTACGGCCGCCGGCTGCGGATGCGGCGCCTGTTCACCCTCACGGAGGCCGAGGCGACGGCGGTGATCGCGGAACGCCTCGGCATCCGCACCGGCCGCGCACCGGGCGACGGCGCCCGGATCACCCGGCGCACCCGGATCGTGGCCGGGCTGCTCGGCACCGCGCGCCGGCCCGAACGCCGCAAGCGGTTCCGGCTGCCCGTGCGCAAGATCTACACATCGGTGTTCTCGCCGGGGTCGGCGACGTACAGCCCGCCCTTCTTCAAGTGCTTTCTGCGCCTGGACGTGACACCGGAGGCGGTCAGGCTGCGCTGCTACGCCGCCACGGGCAACCGGGCCCAGGAGATGGACCCGCCGGTCGAGGACGAGGTGACGATCCCGCTCGGGTGACCGTCACCCGGCCCGCCTCCCCCCCGGGGGGCGTCTCACCAGCGGCCCGCCTCGCTGCCGACGACCGGCTCCGACGGGGTGCCGTCGACGCCCACCGGCACGTCGCCGGTGAGCATCACCCGGTGCATGGTCCGGGGGTGGTCGAGGTGGGCGTGGTCGCCGGGGGCGAGGTGGATGGTGGCGCGGTTGTCCCAGAAGGCGACGCTGCCGGGCTCCCAGCGGAAGCGGACGGTGTACTCGGGGCGGGTGGCCTGCTCCAGGAGGAGGTCCAGGATCGCCGCGCTCTCGGGGCGGGAGAGCCCGGCGATCTGCTCGACGTAGTAGCCGTTGACGAACAGCACCCGCTCCCCCGTCTCCGGGTGGACCCGGACCAGCGGGTGCACCGTGGCGGTCTGGTGGCCGAGGAGGTGCCGGACGTAGGCGTCGTCGCCGGGCCGGGGCTGGTAGCCGACGCCGAGCCGGTGTTCGGCGCGCAGGGTGTCGGCGAAGGCGCGCAGCGGGGCGGAGAGTCCGGCGTAGGCGGCGGTGAGGTTCGCCCAGGTGGTGTCGCCGCCGTAGGGCGGTACCGTCTCGGCGCGCAGGATGGTCGCGGCCGGCGGGTCGACGCGGGCGCCGTGGTCGCAGTGCCAGCCGCGCAGCAGCGTGTGGCGCCGGCGCCACAGCCACTCGTCGTGCTCCATCCCGAAGCGTCCGCCCAGTTCCAGCCGGTCGGCGGTGGTCTCGATCTCCGGGAAGCCGGACGGCGACGCCTTGCCGCGCCGCGGCAGGACGACGGGCTCGCCGAAGAGACGGGCGAACGCGACGTGCCCGGCGTGGTCGAGGCGCTGGTCGCGGAAGAACACCACCTTCCAGCGCAGCACCGCCGCGCGCACCGCGGCGACCTGAGCGGCGCCGAGGCCCGCCGCCAGGTCGACGCCGCGGATCTCGGCGCCGATGTGCCCGGCGACCGGTGCCACCTCGATTCCCGTCGTCCTGTCCGTCGTCCCGTCCGTCGTCCTGTCCGTCGCCGTGTCCTTCGCGCTGTCCGTCGTCATGCGGAGATCGTGGCAGAGCCTCCGCCGCGCCGTCCGGTTGATCACCGGTCCTTCCCTGGGCGAGGCTGGACGGGCGGCACACCGCCGCACACAGTCGAGGGAAGGTCCCACGGTGATCAGCATTCCCGTGTACACGCTCAACGACGGCACCGCCCTCCCCGCCCTGGGTCTGGGCACCTGGCCGATGAAGGACGAGGAGGCCGAACGGGCGGTCCGCGCGGCCCTGGAGACGGGGTACCGCCTGATCGACACCGCGACGAACTACCGCAACGAGACCGGCGTCGGCCGCGGGGTCGCCTCCGCCGGTCTCCCGCGCGAGGAGATCGTCGTGACGACCAAACTGCCCGGCAGGCACCACGGCTACGAGGAGACGCTCGCCTCCTTCGAGGAGTCCCGCGCCCGTCTCGGTCTGGAGTACGTCGACCTGTACCTGATCCACTGGCCGCTGCCGCGCGTGGACAAGTACGTCGACTCCTGGAAGGCCATGGTCAAGCTGCGCGAGGACGGCCTCGTACGTTCGGTGGGCGTCTCCAACTTCACGGCGGAGCACATCGAGCGGCTGGAGAAGGAGACCGGCGTCCTGCCGTCCGTCAACCAGATCGAGCTGCACCCGCTCCTCCCGCAGGACGAGCTGCGCGCCTACCACGAACGCAAGGGCATCCGCACCGAGAGCTGGAGCCCGCTGGGCCGGGGCAGCGACCTGCTGGACGACCCCGCCGTCGCCGCGGTCGCCGCGGCGCACGGTGTGACGCCCGCCCAGGCCGTACTGCGCTGGCACACCCAGCTGGGCGCGGTGCCGATCCCGAAGTCCGCCGACCCGGCACGGCAGCGGGCGAACCTGGACGTCTTCGGCTTCGAACTGGACGCCGAGCAGATGCGCGCGGTGGCGGACCGCGTCCACCGGCGGATCGGCGGCGACCCGGAGGTGCACGAGGAGTTCTGAGCGGGGTACCCGGTCCGGGTCGGCGAGGATCGCCGATCTCCCCGGAAGGAGCGGCAGGTGGACGGCGAGGGCGACGGACTGCGGGACTACCACGGCAAACGGGACTTCGGCCGGACCGGGGAGCCCGCGGGACGTGGGGCACCCGGCGAGGGCGGAGCCCCCGGCGAGGGCGCACCGCGCTTCGTCGTGCAGATCCACGACGCGAGCACCCTGCACTTCGACTTCCGCCTGCAGGTGGCCGGCGTGCTGAAGTCCTGGTCCGTGCCGAAGGGGCCGTCGGCGGACCCGAGCGACAAGCGGCTCGCGGTGCCGACGGAGGACCATCCGCTGGAGTACGAGGAGTTCGAGGGCGTGATCCCGGCGGGTGAGTACGGGGGCGGCACGGTCATCGTGTGGGACCACGGCACCTACGAGCCGCTGAGCCACGACCGGCGGGGACGGCCGGTCGACTTCGCCGAGTCGCTCGCGCACGGGCACGCCCGGTTCCGGCTGCACGGCGCCAAGCTGCGCGGCGAGTACGCGCTGACCCGGGTCCGCACCGGCCCCGACGGCGGCGCCGGTGCGGACCCGGCGTGGCTGCTGGTGAAGACGGCCGGCGGCGGGCGCGGGCAACGCACCCCCGATCCCCGGCGGGCCCGGTCCGCGCGCACCGGCCGCACGCTGGCGCGGGTGGCCGCCGAGGACGGCGAGGAGTAGGGGCGGGCCGGACCAGGGGCCGTGCGCCCGGCTCACTCCGGGGGCAGGGGCTGTTCGGCCCAGATGGTCTTGCCGGTGTCCGTCTGGCGGCTGCCCCAGCGCTGGGTGAGCTGGGCGACCAGGAGCAGGCCCCGGCCGCCCTCGTCGAAGGCGTGGGCACGGCGCAGGTGGGGCGAGGTGGAGCTGGCGTCGGACACCTCGCAGATGAGGGCGGTGTGGCGGATGAGACGCAACTGGATGGGCGGCTCGCCGTACCGGATCGCGTTGGTGACCAGTTCGCTGACGACGAGTTCGGTGACGAAGGCCGTCTCGTCCAGCCCCCAGGCCGTCAGCTGTTCACCGACGGACCGCCTGGTGGCCGCCACTCCGGAGGGGTCCGGCGGGACGTCCCAGGTGCGCACCCGGTCCTCGCCCAGCGCCCGGGTGCGGGCCAGCAGCAGGGCGACGTCGTCGCCGGGCTCCTCGGGCAGCACCGCCTTGAGGACGCCGTCGCACAGCGCTTCGAGAGAGGTGGCGGGCGCGGCCAGGGCCCGGCGCAGTTCCGTGATGGCGTGGTCGACGTCGCGGTCCCGGTCCTCCACCAGTCCGTCGGTGTAGAGAGCGACGACGGAGCCCTCCGGCACCTCCAGCTCCGTCGCCTCGAAGGGCAGTCCACCGACGCCGAGCGGCGGCCCGGCACTCATGGCGACCAGGCGGGTGGTTCCGTCGGGGAGGAGGAGGGCGGGGGCGGGGTGACCGGCGGCCGCCAGGGCCAGTCGCCGGGAGACGGGGTCGTACACGGCGTACAGGCAGGTGGCGCCCAGTTCCGCGACCTCCGCGCCGCCGCCGTCGTTCGCGCCGCCGGCCGCCAGGTGGGCGACGAGGTCGTCGAGGTGGGTGAGGAGCTCGTCGGGGGGCAGATCGACGTCGGCGAGGGTGCGTACGGCCGTGCACAGGCGGCCCATGGTCGCCGTGGACGGGATGCCGTGGCCCACGACGTCGCCGACGACGAGGCCGACACGGGTGCCGGAGAGCGGGATGACGTCGAACCAGTCGCCGCCGATGCCCGCCGCCGACGCGGAGGGGAGGTAGCGGTGGGCCACCTCGACCGCGGCCTGACCGGGCAGGTCCCTGGGCAGCAGGCTGTGCTGGATCGCCAGGGCCGTGGAGCGCTCGCGCGCGAAGCGGCGGGCGTTGTCCACGGACACGGCGGCCCGGGAGACGAGCTCCTCGGCCAGTACGGCGTCCTCCGCGGCGTACGGCTCCCGGGGCACGGTCCGGGCGGCCAGCGCGACACCCAGCGTGGTGCCGCGGGCGCGCAGGGGGACGGACAGGGTCGAGCAGACCGCTTCGCGGAACGGGCGGTTGTGCGGGGCATCGGCCTCGCGGGTCCGCATCCACCGGTCGAAGTCCGGGTCGCCGGGGCCGCTGAGGACGACGCGGCCCTCGCGCACCGCCCGGGCGGGCGGGCTGTCGGACGGGTGGACCTCCTGCCCGCCGAGGTGCACGGCGGGGGTGGGGAAGCCCTCGGTGGCGGAGGCGTGGGCCACCCGGCGCAGTGCGCCGGTCCCGGGCGGCACGGCGAGGGGTTCGTCGGTGCCGAGCACCCAGTCGAGCAGGTCGACGCTGGCGAAACCGGCGAACCGGGGTACGAGGAGCCCGACCAGTTCCTCCGCGGTGCGGACGACGTCGAGGGTGCTGCCGACCGCGCCGGCCGCGTTCAGCAGGGCCAGCCGCTCCCGGGCCCGGTGCTGCTCGGTGCTCTCCAGCGCCGCCATGGCGACGGCGGTGAGCGTGCCGGAGGCGTCGTGGACCGGCCAGATCTCCACCGTCCAGGCGTGCAGGCAGTTACCGGCGGGCGCGGGCGAGTAGCTCTCGTACTGGACGGGCCGCCCCCGGTCGGCCGCCACCCGCAGGTGGTGCAGGAAACTCCGGGCGTCGCCCTCGAAGTCGGCCAGCGTGTCGGACAGGCTGCGGCCGATCAGTTCCTCCGCGGGCCTGCCCATCATCCGGCACGCGGTGTCGTTGACGTGCACGAAGCGCAGCTCGGGGTCGAGGACGGACATCGACAGGGAGGCCTGCCGTACGGCGTCGTCGATCAGGGCGGGCGCCGGGCCGCCGGGAGCCTCGGCGGTCGCCAGGTAGCCGCCGGGCGCGCCGTCGGCGCCCCGCAGGGGACAGACCCGCAGCGCGAGGCTCACCGGGCGGCCGTCCCGGTGGCGGACCACGACGGTGCCGGACAGCGCGGTGCCGGCCGGGTCCGCGCGGGACAGGGTGCTGGTGGGTACACCCCGCGCGAGCAGGTCCCGTGCGGGGCGTCCTGCGACCTCCTCGGCCGCGTATCCGGTGAGCCGCCGCGCACCGTCGCTCCAGCCCGTCACCAGTCCGCGGGCGTCGACGGTCATCGCGGCGGAGGAATCCTCCATGCCGTCCAGGATCATCCCAGGACGATGCGGTATCAACCGGGGCGGGCTGCCGGTGGTCCCGTCACTGTCGGTCACCGCTGAGCGCGGCGAGGGCGCGGTCGGCGTGCGCGTTCATCCTGAGCTCGCTGCGGACGACCTCCAGCAGGGTGCGGTCCTGCCCGATGACGAAGGTGACCCGCTTGGTGGGAGCCAGGCTGAAGCCCCGCTTCACCCCGAACCGCTCGCGCACCGCGCCGTCGGTGTCGGACAGCAGCGGCATGCCCAGGGTGTGGCGCCCGGCGAACTCCTGCTGGCGTTCGACGGGGTCGCCGCTGACGCCGACGGGCCGGGCGCCGACCGCGGCGAACTCGGCGGCGAGGTCGCGGAAGTGGCAGGCCTCCGCGGTGCAGCCGGTGGTCAGGGCGGCGGGGTAGAAGAAGAGGACGACCGGGCCGTCGGCGAGCAGTTCGGACAGGCGGCGGGGGGTGCCGGTCTCGTCCGGCAGCGTGAAGTCCTCGACGGTGTCGCCCACGGCGGGCAGCGCGCTCATGACCGGCTCCCGCTGCTCTGGGCGACGGCGCGGGCCCACAGCACGAGCGGCACCTGCACGGGCAGCCGTCCGAGGGCGGCGGCCTGCCGCGGGGCGGGGTGGTGCCGCCAGTCCCAGGCCATCTTGACGTTGGCGGGGAACACCCCGACGAAGAAGGCCGCGGCACCCAGCGCGGCGGCCCTGCGGGTGCGCGGCACGGCGAGCCCGGCGGCCAGAGCGAGTTCGGCGACGCCGCTCGCGTACGTCCAGGCCCGGGGGGTGCCCGGCAGGGAGCGTGGCACGGTGGCGTCGAAGGGTCGGGGCCGGGCGAAATGGGCGGCGCCCGCGGTGGCCAGCAGGCCGGCGAGCAGCAGGGGTGAGCGTTCGGACCGTGACACGGTTCCTCCTCAGGGGGGCCTGCCGCGCGATATTACTCGACGGTAAGGACCGGCTGGTGGACGGTTCGTGCCCGGCGGTTGTGGGTCCCTGGCGTGCACCCGAAGGCACGCCGGAAGACCTCGATGAACGCGCTGGCGGAGGACCAGCCGCAGCGGTGCGCGACGGTGGTGACGGGCAGGTCGTCGGCGAGCATGCGCAGGGCGTGGTAGAGGCGGGACTGGGTGCGCCATTGGGGGAAGGTCATACCGAACTCGCGACGGAAGAGCCGGCTGAGGGTGCGTTCCGCGGTGCCGGTGGCGGCGCCGAGGGCCGCGAGGGTGCGGGTGTCCGCGGGATCGGCGTGCACCAGCGCGCAGACTTCGGCCAGCCGGGGGTCCCTGGGGGTGGGAAGGCTCAGCGGCTGCTGCGGCGAGGCGCGCAACTGGTCGCACAGCACGGCCAGGAGGCGGCCGCGTTCCGGGCTCGTGTCCCGGGGGTCGACGGTGTAGGCGACGATCAGCTCCCGCAGCAGGGGGCCGACGGCGAGGACGACGGGGCTGTCCAGGCCGAGCGGGTTGGCGTCGGCGGGCAGGCCGATCAGGTGCAGGTCGAGGCGGCCGTGGGCGCGGTGGGAGTGCACGGTGCCGGCCGGGATCCAGATGGCCCGTGTCCCCGGCGCGAACCAGGTTCCCGCCTCGGTACTGACGGCCACGACCCCGGACCCGGCGTGGATGATCTGGTGCTCGTCGTGCCGGTGTGCGTCGATCCGCTGCCCGGCGGCCAGCCGCTGGGCGCGGGTCGGGGCGACCGGGGTGTGGCGGATGTTCGGCTGGCGGATGTTCGGCATAGGTCGGCAGATTATCGAAAGCGGGCCAGGCCCGGTGCGCGTGACGATCGACGGGTGACCCTCATGCGCGACCGGCCCATCGTCCTGCTGTCCTTCGGCCACGCCTGCGTCGACGTCTACCAGGGCACCGTGGCCGCCCTGGTGCCGTACTTCGTCGCCGAGCGGGCGTACGGCTACGCCGCCGCCTCGGGCGTCGTCCTCGCCGCCTCGCTGCTGTCGTCGCTGGTGCAGCCGCTGTTCGGGGCGCTCACCGACCGGCGGGCGCTGCCGTGGCTGCTGCCGCTGAGCACGCTGACCGCCGGGGCGGGCGTCGCCCTCGGCGGCGTGACCGACTCCTACCCGCTCACCCTCGCGGCCGTCGCGGCGGGCGGTGTGGGGATCGCCGCGTACCACCCGGAGGCGGCACGGGCGGCGCGGGACGCCGCACAGGGCAGCCATACGGCGATGGGGTGGTTCTCCCTGGGCGGCAACGTCGGCTTCGCGCTGGCACCGCCGCTGGTGTGGGCCGTCGTCGGCGGCGGCGGGCTCGGTGCGTCCTGGCTGCTGGCGCTGCCCGCGGTGGCGGGGGCCGTGCTGTGCGGGGCGGCGGTGCGTTCGGCCGGGGCGGCCCGCACGGCGGGCGGCCGTACTGCGGTGGCGGCGGGGGCCGACGACTGGGCGTCCTTCCTGCGGCTCACCGGCGCCGTCGTGTGCCGTTCCGTCGTCTTCGTCGGCCTGAGCACGTTCGTGGCGCTGTACGTGCGGGAGCGGGTGGACGGCGGCAGCGCGGCGGGGACGGCGGCGCTGTTCGTGCTCTATCTGGGCGGCGCGGTGGGCACCGTCGCCGGGGGCCGGCTCGCCGACCGGTACGGGCGGCTGAAGGTGGTGCGGCGGTCGTACGTCCTGACGGTCTTCGCGGTGGCCGGGGTCGTCCTCGTGCCGGGTCCCGCGGTGTACCTGTTCGTCGCCCTGACGTCGGCGGGGCTGTACGTGCCGTTCTCCCTGCACATCACGCTGGGCCAGGACTACCTGCCGCGCCGGGTGGGGACGGCGAGCGGGGTGACGCTGGGACTGGCGGTGAGCGTCGGCGGCCTCGCCGCCCCGGCGCTGGGCGCGCTGGCCGACGCGTCCTCGCTGCGGACGGCCCTGCTGCCGCTGGTCGCACTGCCCGCCGTGGGCAGGCTGCTCCTGTGCCGCCTGCGCGAACCGGCCACGCCCCCGGCCCCACCCGCCGTCGGGTCACCGCCGGCACGCGACACCGGCGTGCGCGGGCCGTGAGCATCGGCGGCCCCGGCGCCGGGGCCGCGAACGGCCCTGCTGCCGCTGGTCGCACTGCCCGCCGTGGGCCGGCTGCTCCTGTGCCGCCTGCGCGAACCGGCCACGCCCCCGGCCCCACCCGCCGTCGGGTCACCGCCGGCACGCGACACCGGCGTGCGCGGGCCGTGAGCATCGGCGGCCCCGGCGCCGGGGCCGCGGACGGCCCTGCTGCCGCTGGTCGCACTGCCCGCCGTGGGCAGGCTGCTCCTGTGCCGCCTGCGCGAACCGGCCACGCCCCCGACCCCACCCGCCGTCGGGTCACCGCCGGCACGCGACACCGGCGTGCGCGGGCCGTGAGCATCGGCGGCCCGGGCGCCGGGCGCGCCGGCCTACGCGCGAGCGCTCCGGGGACGTCCTCGTCGGCAGCCGCACCGACGACGCCGTCGCCCGGGTCGACGACCCGCGCCGGGGCGCCGGGGCGGAGACCGTGGACACCGGCGCCGACCCCGGGCACGCGGAGATCGCCGACGGCGTCGCCCGCGTGGCCGACGAGTCGGGGGCCTGCGCCGAGGACGCCGTGACCCGGATCCGCCTCTCCCGCCCACCGCGCCCCTTCACCTTCCGGCGCCCGTCACTCCGCGCCCCGGGGCGTGACGGGCGCCAGCCACATGCCCACGATCGCGTCGACGAGGCCGTCGGCCGCGTCCTGCCAGCTGGCGCGCGGGGTCGGACGGTTCTCGGCCAGGGCCCGCTCGCGCTCCTCCGCCGTGTGCACGATGAGGTGACGGGCCATGTCGCCGCGCTCCGCACGGACCTCGTCCGGCAGCGCGGGCATGCACCGGTTGCGCCCCACGATGATGGCCCGCAGGGAGGCGGATGCCCGGGACTCCTCGGTCATGATCTGCCGCAGCGCCGGGTCGGTCATGACCTGGGCGCAGAACCGCGCGTACCAGGTGGGACTGCCCAGCGCCGCCAGGTGGTCGAACTGTGGACGGACCAGGCAGTCCACCCAGTCGCGCAGGTCGGGCGAGTCGCCGAGGGCGGCGAGCTGCCGGGCGCGCAGCTCCTCGACCCGCTCCGAGTGGCGCTGCGCGATGGCCCGGACGAGGTCCGCCTTGGTGCCGAAGTGGTAGCCGACCGCCGCGTTGTTGCCCTGCCCTGCGGCCTCGCTGACCTGGCGGTTGGAGACCGCGTACACCCCGTGCTCGGCGAACAGCCGCTCAGCGGTGGTCAGGATCAGCTGCCGGGTCGCGCTGACCTGTTCCGTCCGGACCGCCCTGCCCGCCATGATCACCACCGCGCCGGGACTTTCTCCGTACCGCCCGCGACGACCAGTCCCTCGAGTCGTCGCAGGTCCGCCGACGTACGGCGGGTTCTCGCGAAAGCCTACGGCGCGGCGGCGAGGCATCGCCGTCCGGCCCGGACGGGCGTTCGCCCCTCACACCCCGTAGGATACTTCAAGCGACTGACTTAAAGGTTCGCGTTCCGGTTTCTCCCACCCGTCGCAAGACGCATCGCCCGAAAGGCTCTTCCATGCCCGCTTCCCCCGCCTCACCACGGCCGAACGCCGTGGTGGCGGTACTGGCCCTGGCCGGGATCGTCGTCGCGCTGATGCAGACCCTGGTCATCCCGATCATCCCGGAGCTGCCGAAGCTCCTGGACGCGTCGGCCTCGGACGCGGCCTGGGCGGTGACCGCCACGCTGCTCGCCTCCGCGGTGGCCACCCCGGTCGTCGGCCGGCTCGGCGACATGTTCGGCAAGCGGCGGATGCTGCTGCTCAGCCTGGTGCTGCTGATCGCCGGTTCCGCGGTCTGCGCGCTGAGCGACGCGCTGGTCCCGATGGTCGCCGGCCGCGCCCTGCAGGGCCTGTCCGCCGCCGTGATCCCGCTCGGCATCAGCATCATGCGCGACGAGCTTCCGGTCGAGCGGCTGGCCGGTGCCACCGCGGTGATGAGCGCCTCCCTCGGAGTCGGCGGCGCGCTCGGCCTGCCGGCCGCCGCGCTGATCGCGGACAAGCTCGACTGGCACATGCTGTTCTGGCTCTCGGGCGCGCTCGGAGTGGTGTCCCTGGTGCTCGTGCTCTCGTTGGTGCCGGAGTCGGCCGTGCGTACCGGCGGCCGCTTCGACCTGCCCGGCGGCCTCGGCATGGCCGCCGGTCTCGCGAGCCTGCTGCTGGCCATCTCCAAGGGCGGCGACTGGGGCTGGTCCTCGGGCACCACCCTGGGCCTGTTCGCGGCGGCCGTGGTGATCCTGCTGGCCTGGGGCCGGTGGGAGCTGCACACCCCGGAGCCCCTGGTGGACCTGCGCACCACCGCCCGCCGCCAGGTGCTCTTCACCAACCTGGCGTCCGTCGCCATCGGCTTCTCGATGTTCGCGATGTCCCTCGTCCTTCCGCAGCTGCTTCAGTTGCCCGAGGCCACCGGTTACGGACTCGGCCGCTCCCTGCTGACCACGGGCCTGGTGATGGCGCCGTCCGGCCTGGTGATGATGGCGTTCGCCCCGGTCTCCGCGAAGGTCTCGGGGTCCAGGGGCCCGAAGGTGACGCTGATGATCGGCGCCCTGATCGTGGCGGCCGGCTACGGCCTGAACATCGTGCTGATGGCCGAGGTCTGGCACCTGGTCCTGGTCTCCTGCGTCATCAGCGCGGGCATCGGCTTCGCCTACGGAGCCATGCCGTCGCTGATCATGGGCGCGGTGCCGCCGAGCGAGACGGCCTCCGCGAACAGCCTCAACACCCTCATGCGGTCCCTGGGCACGTCGGTCGCCAGCGCCATCGCCGGTGTGATCCTGGCCCAGATGACCATCGACCTCGGCGGCTTCGCCCTGCCGTCCGAGAACGCGTTCAAGGTGGTCATGGCCATCGGCGCGGGCGCGGCCCTGCTGGCCACCGTCCTCGCGTCCTTCATCCCCCGGCACCGCCAGGCCGGCCCCCCGGCGGGTCCGGCTCCGGCCGACGGTGTCGCGTCGGAGCCCGCCTCCGTGCGCTGACGGCGCCGGCGCCGGTCCCGCCCGGGACCGGCGCCGTTCAGGCGAACCTGACGGGCAACGCGCGTGACGGCGCCCCGGCGGGTCGAGTACTGACCCGTGGAGCTGCCGTCGATCCCCCCGATGCTCGCCACCCCCGGCGCCCTGCCGCCCGCCGGGCAGGACGCGCGCTGGGCCTACGAGACCAAGCAGGACGGGCAGCGCGTGGTGGTCTACCTGCCCGGCGACGGGAGCGTCCTGCTGCGTGCCCGCTCCGGCCAGGACATCACCCCCGCCTATCCGGAGCTGGCGCCGCTCGCCACCGCGCTCGGCCGGACCCCCGCCGTGCTGGACGGGGAAGTGCTGGCGCTGGACGAACAGGGCCGTGCCGACTTCCAGTTGCTCCAGTCCCGGATGGGCCTCGCGCACACCCCGGTCCGGGCGGCGCACCGGGCGGCGAAGGTTCCCGTCCACCTGGTGCTGTTCGACGCCCTGCACCTGGCGGGCCGCTCCCTGCTGCGCCTGCCCTACACCGGCCGCCGTGAGCTGCTCACGGACCTCGGGCTGAACGGGCCGTCGTGGTCGACCCCGGCCGCGCTGGTCGGGCACGGCGCACAGGCCCTGCGGGCCACTCGCGAGCACGGTCTGGAGGGGCTGGTGTGCAAGCGGCTGGACTCGGTGTACGAGCCCGGGGTCCGCTCCCGGGCCTGGATCAAGATCCGCAACATGCGCAGCGAGGACGTCGTGGTCGGCGGCTGGCTGCCCGGCAAGGGGCGGCTCGGCGGCCTCCCCGGGGCCGTCCTGGTCGGCCAGCGCGCCGCGGGCCGGCTGCGCTACGTCGGCGGGGTCGGCACCGGCTGGAGCGCGGGCGAGCGCACCGAGCTGGCCGCGCTGCTGGCGGCCGCCGCGAGTGACGTCTGCCCCTTCGACCCGGTGCCGCGGGTTCCGGGGGCGCGCTGGGTCGTGCCCCGGCTGGTCGGCGAGGTCCGCTACAGCACCCGCACCCGGGAGGGCATGCTCCGCCAGCCGTCCTGGCTCCGGCTCCGCCCGGACCTGGCGCCCGAGGAGTCGGCCGCGGACCTTCCGGACGACCTGGTGTGAGCGGGTGAGTCCGGGTCAGGTGTTGGGCCATCCTTCACCGCGGTGACGCCCGTGCGCCCTTGGCGCGGGAGTGAAAAGGGGGCACCCTGAACTCCCCTTCCCCCCACAGCCGTTGGGCTGCGCCAGCCCGAGGAGGACGCGATGTCCCCGCGTACCACCGCGACGCCCCGCCGGAGATGGCTCACCGTGCCGCTCGGTGCCCTCGCCCTCGTCGTCGCCTTTCCCGCCACCGCCTTCGCCGCCCCGCCCCCGGGGCTGCCCGGCAACGCCGACGGCCTGGAGCGGATGTACCAGCCCGCCTACGACTACGACACCGACGGCTGCTATCCCACACCGGCCATCGGCGCCGACGGAGCGGTCAACGGCGGACTGAACCCGACCGGCGCGCTCAACGGCAACTGCCGGGACGCCTCCGACCTGGACAACACCAACGGCTACGCGCGCGCCAAGTGCGACGGCGACTGGTGCGCCTACATGTACGGCCTCTACTTCGAGAAGGACCAGGCGCTGCCCGGGACGAGCCTGGGCGGCCACCGGCACGACTGGGAGCACGTGGTGGTGTGGGTGAAGGACACCGCCGTGCAGTACGTGTCGACGTCCAACCACGGTTCGTTCAGCGTGCACGAGCGCTCCGCCGTCCGCTTCGACGGCACCCACCCGAAGATCGTCTACCACAAGGACGGCATCAGCACCCACTGCTTCCGCCTGGCGACCTCGGGCGACGAGCCGCCGGAGAACCACGAGGGCGCCTGGCAGTACCCGGCCCTGGTGGGCTGGAACGGCTATCCGGCGGGCCTGCGCGACAAGCTGAGCGCCTACGACTTCGGCAGCGCCAACTTCGGCCTCAAGGACGGGAGCTTCGCCTCCCACCTGGCCGCCGCCAAGCCCGCCGGCATTCCCTTCGACCCGAACGCCTGACCCTGCCGGGGGCGGACAGTGGGCCGGTCGGGCGAAGCGGTCGGTCCGGGCTCCCCCGGAGCACTATCGTGTCCGCATGTCCGCCCCCGAGCTCATCCGCATCGTCTCCCGCGACTCCCCCATGGCGCTGGCTCAGGTCGAGCGCGTCCGGGCCGAGTTGACCGCCCTCCACCCCGGCGTCCGCACCGAGGTCGTACCGGTGCGGACCACCGGCGACAAGTGGCTCGGGGACCTGTCCCAGGTGGAGGGCAAGGGCGCGTTCACCAAGGAGGTCGACGCCGCCCTGCTGTCGGGCGAGGCCGATCTCGCGGTGCACTGCGTCAAGGACGTGCCGGCCGACCGGCCGCTGCCCGCCGGTACGGTCTTCGCCGCGTTCCTGAAGCGGGACGACGTGCGCGACGCGCTCGTCCACCCGGGCGGGCTCACCCTGGACGAGCTGCCGGACGGGACGCGCGTCGGCACGTCCTCCGTGCGCCGTGTCGCGCAGCTGGCCGCCACCCACCCGCACCTGCGGTGCGTTCCCTTCCGCGGCAACGCCAACCGGCGGCTGGCGAAGCTCGCCGCGGGCGAGGCGGACGCGCTGCTGCTCGCCGTCTCCGGACTGGAGCGCATCGGCCGGGCCGACGTGATCAGCGAGGTCCTCTCCCCCGAGACGATGATGCCGCCGATCGGCGCGGGCATCCTCGCCCTGCAGTGCCGCGAGGGCGACGGTGCGCTGATCGAGGCGGTCAGCGCCCTCGGCGACCCGCGCACGCACCGGGAGGCGACGGCGGAGCGCATGTTCCTGCACGTCCTGCAGGGGCACTGCAACAGCCCGATCGCCGGACACGCGCACGTGGACCGCAGCGGTGAACTCTCGCTGCGGGCCTGCGTGTTCACCCCCGACGGCAAGGTCCGGCTGAACGCGCACGAGTGGGCCGGCCGCCTGGATCCGGCGACCTTGGGCACGTCGGTGGCGGTGGCCCTGCTGCGGCAGGGCGCCCGGGAGATCATCGACGGCATCGCGCACTGAGGGCGGCCGCCCGGCGGGTCAGGCGGAGCCCTCCTCCGACTGGCCCCGCAGGAACGCGCTCACCTGGTGTACGAGGCCGTCCTCCCGCACCCCGCCGCACGGGGCGGCGCCGGCGCCGTCGGGCAGGCCGAGAGCACCGCTCCACAGCCGGCGGTCGGCCCACTCCTCGTCCACCCTCAGCTGCACCTGGACGTCGACCTGGCTCAGGCTCGCCTCCGGCCCGGCCGCGTAGAGCACTGCGGTGGCCCGGCGCAGCGGGTAGACGTCGAAGCCCTCGATGAACTGGGAGTTGCGCCAGTCGAGGAAGGCGCTCTCCCCGTCGGGGCCGATCCGCACGTCGATCTGGCCGTCCTCCAGATGGATGCCGAGGTGCCGCCCGCCCCGGTTCTCGACGGTCACCCGGACCCGGAAGTACGTCAGCCCCTCGGCGGCGTCGTCGCGGCCACGGGGCGGCTCGGCCGGCTCAAGACGGTGGACGCGGACCCGCAGGCCGGCGTGCTCGTCGTACTCCTGCCAGTCCCCGACCACGTTCGGCTCGTACACGGTGCCCCTCTCGACCTCTCGACGCTGCTTCCTATCCGTACGCTCAGCGCACTGTCAAATGAGCGGAATGCGCTGTGGCCAGGGGCTTCGTCCCTTTTGATCGGCGATCAAGCGCTGCCCAGGGACGATCCGCCGGCGCCGGTCCGCGCGATCACCGGGAGCGTGCCGCACATCACGTCCCGCGACGGGGCGGCCGCACCGGTCACCGGTACGCAGCCGTTCGAGTGGCCGTTCGGGGGATTCGCGCTCAGTATCCATATATACGAGGACTTGCCAGCACCCCTGCTGAGGGAGGTGCGCGTGATGCGTGTCGCCGGCAGAACCCAGCCCCACCCGCACGACGACGCCCCCGACACGGCCGCGGCGTTCGAACGGCTCGCCGGGCTGCCCGAGGGACCGGAGCGCAAGGCGCTGCGGGACGAACTGATCCGGGTCTGGCTGCCCATGGCGGAGCGGATCGCCGTCCGCTTCCGGGGCCGCGGCGAGAACCTGGAGGATCTCTATCAGGTGGCGGCCCTCGGCCTGGTCAAGGCCGTCGACCACTACGACCCGGAACGCGGCCACGCCTTCGAGGCGTACGCCGTGCCGACCGTGACCGGCGAGATCAAACGGCACTTCCGCGACCACATGTGGACGCTGCACGTGCCGCGCCGGATCCAGGACCTGCGCAACCGGGTCCGCAGATCGGCGAAGGAGCTGGCGCAGACCACGCCGGGGCGCGCCCCGACCGTCGAGGAGATCGCCGAGCACGCGCAGCTGACCACCGTCGAGGTACGCACCGGCATGGAGGCCCTGGAGTGCTTCTCGGCCCTGTCGCTGGAGGCGGAGATGCCCGGCACCGACGGGTACGCCCTCGGCGACGCGCTGGGCGGCCCCGATCCCGCCTTCGACGCGGTGGTGGACCGGGTGGCCGTCCGGCCCTGTCTGGAGGCGCTGCCCGAGCGCGAACGCACCATCCTCTACCTGCGCTTCTTCGGCGGGATGACGCAGAGCCGCATCGCCCAGCAGCTCGGCATCTCCCAGATGCACGTCTCCCGGCTGCTCACCGGCTGCTTCGACCGGATACGCGAGGAGATCCTGGCGGAGGCCCGCTGAGCCCGGGCCGCCCCAGGCGGTCCTCCAGGGCGGCCAGGATCTCCGTCGGTATCACTCCGGCGCGCCCCCAGATGAGTATCGCTTCCGCCACATTGCGGAGTTTGATGTTCGTATGCTGGGAAATTTCCTTCAGGACGATCCACCCCTCGTCCGGCGTCACCCCGCCGAGGGCGATGACCACCCCGATGGCCTGGTCGACGACGGCGTGCGAGACGACCGCCTCCTTGAGCTGCCGGACCTCCTCCTGCAGCCGGAAGATCTGGTCCACGTCGCTGGGGGGCACGGTCATCTCCGGGCCTCCGTCCCGGCCGGCCCCGCGCTGCCGCGCCACTGGGCCGTCCGGGGCGGGCGCGCCACCGTTTCGGCGCCACCTGCGGGGTACTCGCCAGGCGCCCGCCGCACTCCCGGCCGGACACTGGTGTGGAGCCGGTGGCTGCCGGTGGACGAGACCAGGACACGACTGCCATGAACCACGACACGACCTCCTCCACCCGTGGGGAAAGTCTCCTGTCCACGCACTCCGTGTACGGGGCACCCTGCTGGGTGAGCCTCACCAGCCGTGATCTGAAGGCCACCGAGGAGTTCTACTCGGCGGTGCTGGGCTGGCGGTGGCGGCCCGCCCGGCTGGGCGAACCCTTCCGGATGGCCCTGGCCGACGGGGTGCCGGTGGCCGGGATCGCCGCCGTCGCCGCCATGTGGCAGATGGCGGTGGCGTGGACGCCGTACTTCGCCGTGCGCAGTGCCGACGAGGCCGTGTCGCGCGTGCAGGAGCGCGGCGGCACCGCCGCGGTCGGGCCGATCTCCCTGCCGCCGGGGCGGGCGGCCCTGCTCGCCGACCGGGACGGCGCGACGTTCGGCATCTGGGAGGGCGAGCTGTTCGCGGACTGGGACGCCTGGCGCACCAAGCGCCCCGCCTTCATCCGGCTGCACACCCGTGACGCCTTCGACGCCGCGATCTTCTACGGCGAGATCTTCGAGTGGGCGTCGGGGCAGGGCTGCTGCGAGGTCCGGTACGAGGGTGACGAGGTGGTCCTGCGCCACGAGGGCGAGGTCGTGGCCCGCATCGAGTCGGGAGCGCTGGGAGCGGCTCCGGACCCGGCCGTCCGGCCGCACTGGCAGGTCCACTTCGCGGTCGAGGACGTCACGGCCTGCGCCCGTACCGCGGAGCGGCACGGCGGCAGCGTGCTCTCGCTGAGCCCGGACGAGGCGGTGCTCCGGGACGCCGACGGCGCGCAGTTCACGGTGACCGCGCGCCGCCTCGGCAGCTGATCTCACCGGCTCACCGGCCGGTGCGGGAGGGCCGGGAGAGCAGCACGAGACTGCGCTGCTCGACGGTCAGCCGGGTGCCCGCCTTGTGTTCGGCCTCGTCGGGGACGCCGTCCGGGTCGGCGGTGTCGACCAGGGCCGTCCAGCGTTCGCCGTAGCCGGCGTCGGGCAGCCGGAAGTCGGCCGGCTCCCAGTGGCTGTTGAGCAGCAGCAGGAAGGAGTCGTCGACCACGGGCCGGCCGCGGGGGTCGGGTTCGGCGATGGCGTCGCCGTTGAGGAAGACCCCGACGGTGTGCGCGTCGGAGCGCTGCCAGTCGTCGTCGGTCATCTCCCGCGCGTCGGGCAGCAGCCACACCAGGTCCGGCAGCGGCTGGTCGGCGTGGGTGACGGTCTCCCCGCGGAAGAAGCGGCGCCGGCGCAGCACCGGGTGGTCGGCGCGCAGCGCGATCAGGCGCCGGACGAAGTCCAGCAGGGCGCGCTGCTCGTCGCCGAGTCGCCAGTCGATCCAGGAGATCTCGTTGTCCTGGCAGTAGGCGTTGTTGTTGCCCCGCTGGGTGCGGCCCAGTTCGTCGCCGTGGCAGAGCATCGGGATGCCTTGGGAGAGCAGGAGCGTGGCGAGGAAGTTGCGCTGCTGGCGACCGCGCAGTTCCCGGACGGCAGGGTCCCTGGTGTCGCCCTCCACGCCGCAGTTCCAGGACCGGTTGTGGCTCTCGCCGTCCCGGTTGTCCTCGCCGTTCGCCTCGTTGTGCTTGTCGTTGTACGAGACGAGGTCGCGCAGCGTGAAGCCGTCGTGCGCGGTGACGAAGTTGACGCTGGCGCGAGGGCGGCGGCGGCTGTGCTGGTACAGGTCGGAGGAGCCGGTCAACCGGGAGGCGAACTCGCCGAGGGTGTGCTCCCCCGCACGCCAGAAGTCCCGTACGGCGTCGCGGTACTTGCCGTTCCACTCCGACCACAGCTGCGGGAAGTTGCCCACCTGGTAGCCGCCCTCGCCGACGTCCCAGGGCTCGGCGATCAGCTTGACCCGGCTGATCACCGGGTCCTGCTGGATCAGGTCGAAGAACGCGGAGAGCCGGTCCACCTCGTGGAACTGCCGGGCGAGGGTGGCCGCGAGGTCGAAGCGGAAGCCGTCGACGTGCATCTCGGTGACCCAGTACCGCAGCGAGTCCATGATGAGCTGGAGGACATAGGGGTGGCGCATCAGCAGGCTGTTGCCGGTGCCGGTGGTGTCGTAGTAGTGCTGCCAGTCGCCGTCCACCAGGCGGTAGTACGAGGCGTTGTCGATGCCGCGGAAGGAGAGGGTGGGGCCCTTCTCGTTGCCCTCGGCGGTGTGGTTGTAGACCACGTCGAGGATCACCTCGAGGCCGGCCTCGTGCAGGGTCTTGACCATCGACTTGAACTCGCTGACCTGCTGGCCGCGGGTGCCCAGGGCGGCGTAGCCGTTGTGCGGCGCGAAGAAGCCGATGGTGTTGTAGCCCCAGTAGTTGGACAGGCCGCGGTCCTGGAGCACGCCGTCGTGGACGAACTGGTGCACCGGCATGAGCTCCACGGCGGTCACGCCGAGGGAGGTCAGGTGCTCCACGACCGCCGGGTGGGCGAGGCCCGCGTAGGTGCCGCGCAGTTCCTCGGGCACGCCGGGGTGGGTGCGGCTGAGGCCGCGCACGTGGGCCTCGTAGATGACACTCTCCGAGTACGGGCGCCGGGGCGGGCGGTCGTCGCCCCAGTCGAAGAACGGGTCGGTGACCACGCCGAGCATGGTGTGCCCGGCGCTGTCGCCCGGGTCGGCCTTGCCCCTGGCCCGCTCGAAGAGGGAGGCGTGGTTGTCCACCAGCCCGTCCACGGCGCGGGCGCAGGGGTCGAGGAGCAGCTTCGCCGGGTTGCAGCGGTGGCCGACGGCCGGGGCCCACGGGCCGTGGACCCGGTAGCCGTAGCGCTGCCCCGGGCCGACGCCGGGCAGGTAGCAGTGCCAGACGAAGCCGTCGACGTCGGGCAGCGGGATGGTGCTGTGGTTGCCGTCGTCGTCGACGAGCACGAGGTCGACCCGCTCGGCGACCTCGCTGAACAGGGCGAAGTTGGTGCCCTGCCCGTCGTACGCGGCCCCCAGGGGGTAGGGGTGCCCGCTCCACACGGGCGACCCCTTCCAGTTCGGCCTGGCGCGGGTCACCGGGCCTCCTCCAGAACGCCGCTGCCCGTACGTGCCCAGCCGGCCGCCTGCGCCACCGGCATGATCTCGCGCGGCACTTCCAGCCCCTCCTGGGTGATCGGCTCGGGCTCGGTCGCCACCAGCGGGACGCGTTCGCCGGCCCGGGCGCGGCGCGAGAACCAGATGACCTTGGCTCCGGTGTCGGTGGCGCAGCAGCCCCAGCCGTCACTGTTGGCGGCGAGGTGCTGCAGACAGGTGCGCAGGTCGTGGTCGGGACGGAGCGCCTGGTCGTTGCCCCCTACGGCCGTGATGAGGTGCTGGTGGTTCCACCACATCTCGATCGACGTGTTCTTGTCGCTCGCGTGCTCGTCGATCGCCAGCAGCAGCATCTCGGCGCCCGAGCAGACGGGTTCGACGAGGTTCTCCAGGTTCCAGAACCGGAGGTGAGCGGCCAGGATGCGCCTGACCTGTCCGACCCGTTCCGGGCTCACTTCCACGTCGAGGTGGTAGTAGCAGGGCACTGCGGTCTTCATCGTCGTGGCTCCTCACCGCGAAGGCTCTCGCTCCTCCTCGTCCCTTGGGGGACGGGCTCCCCGATCACGAAGCGTGAGCGCTGATCGCTTCTGAGTCACTCCAGAGTGGGAGCGGTAGTCCATTCGTGCAACACGAGCAGTTCGGGGCCGGAATCCGGGCGGGAACGGGCGACGAAAAGCGGTTGAAGATCCAACAAGACGGGGCGTGACCACCCGTGCACCATGTGTGAAGAACTCGATCGTCCAGATCCCGAACGCTGAGATCCCGAACGCTCAGATCCCGATCGTCCAGAACCCGATCGTCCGTACCACCGGACCGTCCGGAAGGTGACCGGCCATGCTGCTCCCCGCGAAGAGCGAAGTCGCCCGGCAGCTGCGGCATTACCGCGCCTGGGAACGCTCGATGCTGGCGTCCCCGACGGACGTCACCGTCCGGACCACCTTCGAGGACTCCGGATACACCCTCTGCGTGCTGATGGGGAAGCGGTGCGCACGCGAGGCGGCGGACGCCGCCGAACGGTATCTGCGGACGCACCTGGTCACCCATGCGCAGGAACAGCCGGAGCGGCTCGCGCCGGCGGGGCACAAGGCCCCCTCCGGCGCGGCCTGACCCGATCGGCCCAACCCAACCGGCCGGGCCCCGCGCCCGGCCACGAGCACGGCGGAGGTGAGATGCGGATGAGCGCGACCGTGGGGATCGGACGTATCCCGGTCCGGGATGTCCAGCCGGTGGTGGAGTACGGCAGGCGTCCGGCGAAGGCGGTGACGGGAGAGACGTTCGAGGTCACCGCCACCGTGTTCCGGGAGGGGCACGACGCCGTGGCCGCCAACGTCGTGCTCAAGGATCCCGAGGGCCGGCCGGGACCCTGGACGCCGATGCGGGAGCTGGCCCCGGGCACCGACCGCTGGGGCGCCGAGGTCACCCCGGACGCGCCGGGCAACTGGACGTACCGGGTGGAGGCGTGGAGCGACCCCGTCGCCACCTGGCGGCACACCGCGCGGATCAAGGTCCCGGCCGGTATCGACGCCGGTCTCGTGCTCGAGGAGGGGGCCGAGCTGTACCGGCGGGCCGCCGCGGGAGTGCCGAAGGGCTCCGGTCGGGACGTGCTGCTGAGCGTCGCGACCGCTCTGCTCGACGACGCGCTGCCCGTGGCCACCCGGCTGGCGGCGGCGTTGACGCCCCAGGTGGACGCGGTCCTGGCCCGCCACCCCCTGCGCGACCTGCTCACCTCCTCCGACCCGCTGCCCCTGCTCGTCGAACGCGAACGCGCCCTCTACGGCGCCTGGTACGAGTTCTTCCCCCGCTCCGAAGGCACCCCCGACACCCCGCACGGCACCTTCCGCACCGCCGCCCGCCGCCTGCCCGCCATCGCCGCCATGGGCTTCGACGTCGTCTACCTCCCCCCGGTCCACCCCATCGGCACCACCCACCGCAAAGGCCGCAACAACACCCTCTCCGCCACCCCCGACGACGTCGGCGTCCCCTGGGCCATCGGCTCCCCCGAAGGCGGCCACGACACCGTCCACCCCGCCCTCGGCACCCTCGACGACTTCGACCACTTCGTGCGCGAAGCCCGGAAACTGGGCCTGGAGATCGCCCTCGACTTCGCCCTCCAGTGCTCCCCCGACCACCCCTGGGTCCACAAACACCCCGAGTGGTTCCACCACCGCCCCGACGGCACCATCGCCCACGCCGAGAACCCGCCCAAGAAATACCAGGACATCTACCCCATCGCCTTCGACACCGACCCCGACGGACTCCACACCGAGACCGTACGGATCCTGCGCCACTGGATGGACCACGGCGTACGCATCTTCCGCGTCGACAACCCCCACACCAAACCCGTCGCCTTCTGGGAACGCGTCATCGCCGACATCAACACCACCGACCCCGACGTCATCTTCCTCGCCGAGGCCTTCACCCGCCCCGCGATGATGGCGGCCCTCGCCCAGATCGGCTTCCAGCAGTCCTACACCTACTTCACCTGGCGCAACACCAAACAGGAACTCACCGAGTACCTGGAGGAACTGTCCGGCGAGGCGGCGGCGTACATGCGGCCCAACCTCTTCGCCAACACCCCCGACATCCTGCACGCCTACCTCCAGCACGGCGGCCGCCCCGCCTTCGAGGTCCGCGCCGTCCTCGCCGCCACCCTCTCCCCCACCTGGGGCATCTACAGCGGCTACGAACTCTGCGAGAACACCCCCCTGCGCGAAGGCAGCGAGGAATACCTCGACAGCGAGAAGTACCAGCTCAAACCCCGCGACTGGACCACCGCCGCCCGCGAGGGCACCACCATCGCCCCCCTCATCACCAAGCTCAACACCATCCGGCGCGAGCACCCCGCGCTGCACCGGCTCAGGAACCTCCGCTTCCACCACACCGACAACGACGCGCTCATCGCGTACAGCAAGCGCGTGGGAGACGACGTCGTCCTGGTGGTCGCCAACCTCGATCCGCATCGCACCCAGGAGGCCACGATCTCGCTCGACATGCCGCAGCTCGGCCTGGACCGGCACGCCTCCGTGCCGGTCCACGACGAACTCACCGGCCGGACCTACCACTGGGGCCGGACGAACTACGTGCGGCTCGAGCCCGGCCGGGCTCCTGCCCACGTCTTCCACGTCCGGCGTCCGTCCGCTGCCGCCGCGCCGCAGAACGGAGGGTCAGGAGCCTCATGACCGTCAACGAGCCCGTGCCGGACACCTTCGAGGACACCCCCGCGGGGGACCGGCACCCGGACTGGTTCAAACGAGCCGTCTTCTACGAGGTCCTCGTCCGCTCCTTCCAGGACAGCAACGGCGACGGCGTCGGTGATCTCAAGGGCCTGACCGCCAAGCTGGACTACCTGCAATGGCTGGGCGTGGACTGCCTGTGGCTCCCGCCCTTCTTCAAGTCGCCCCTGCGCGACGGCGGCTACGACGTCTCCGACTACACCGCCGTCCTGCCCGAGTTCGGCGATCTCGCCGACTTCGTCGCCTTCGTCGACGCGGCCCACCAGCGCGGCATCCGCGTGATCATCGACTTCGTCATGAACCACACCAGCGACCAGCACCCGTGGTTCCAGGAGTCCCGCAAGAACCCGGACGGCCCGTACGGCGACTACTACGTCTGGGCCGACGACGACACCCGGTACGCCGACGCCCGGATCATCTTCGTCGACACCGAGGCGTCCAACTGGACCTACGACCCGGTCCGCGGCCAGTACTACTGGCACCGGTTCTTCTCCCACCAGCCGGACCTCAACTACGAGAACCCGGCCGTGCAGGAGGAGATGCTCGCCGCCCTGAAGTTCTGGCTGGACCTGGGCGTGGACGGCTACCGTCTCGACGCCGTGCCCTACCTGTACGCCGAAGAGGGCACCAACTGCGAGAACCTGCCCGCCTCCCACGCGTTCCTCAAGCGGGTGCGCCGCGAGATCGACGCGCAGTACCCGGACACCGTGCTGCTGGCCGAGGCCAACCAGTGGCCGGAGGACGTGGTCGACTACTTCGGCGACTACGCCGCGGGCGGCGACGAGTGCCACATGGCCTTCCACTTCCCCGTCATGCCCCGCATCTTCATGGCGGTCAGAAGGGAGTCCCGCTACCCGGTCTCGGAAATCCTCGCCAAGACGCCCGCGATCCCGTCCGGCTGCCAGTGGGGCATCTTCCTGCGCAACCACGACGAGCTGACCCTGGAAATGGTCACCGACGAGGAACGCGACTACATGTACGCGGAGTACGCCAAGGACCCGCGCATGCGCGCCAACATCGGCATCCGCCGGCGGCTCGCCACCCTGCTGGACAACGACCGCGACCAGATCGAGCTGTTCACGGCGCTGCTCCTCGCCCTTCCGGGATCCCCGATCCTCTACTACGGCGACGAGATCGGCATGGGCGACAACATCTGGCTCGGCGACCGCGACGCCGTGCGCACCCCGATGCAGTGGACGCCCGACCGCAACGCCGGCTTCTCGACCTGTGACCCGGGCCGCCTCTACCTGCCCGCGATCATGGACCCGGTCCACGGCTACCAGGTGACGAACGTCGAGGCCTCGATGGCCTCGCCCTCCTCGCTGCTGCACTGGACCCGGCGCATGATCGAGATCCGCAAGCAGAATCCCGCCTTCGGCCTGGGCACCTACACCGAGCTGCCCTCCTCCAACCCGGCGGTGCTGGCCTTCCTGCGCGAGTACGAGGACGACCTGGTGCTGTGCGTGAACAACTTCGCGCGGTTCGCCCAGCCCACCGAGCTGGACCTGCGCGAGTTCGCCGGACGCCATCCGGTCGAGCTGTTCGGCGGGGTCCGCTTCCCCGCCATCGGTGAACTGCCGTACCTGCTGACCCTCGGGGGCCACGGCTTCTACTGGTTCCGGCTCACCCGAGTCGCATCCCGCATCGGCCGCCGCGCTTGAGCGTGGGCCGAGGAAAGGACGCGTCACCATGCCGAAGACCGCACCCCTGCGCCCCAGACGCAGGCAGCTCGCCGAGCCGATGGCGTCGCTCGGCGAGTTGCTGCGCCAGTGGCTGCCGCGCCAGCGCTGGTTCGCGGGCAAGGACCGGCCCGTGGCCGAGCTGGGTCTGCTGTCGATGACCGAACTGTTCCCGGGCTGTCTGCACCTCCTGGTGCACACCGGGCAGGGCTCCGTGCCCTCCCCGGGCGGCGTTCCCCCGGCCGGGGACTGCTACCAGCTGCTCCTCGGCGTGCGCGAGCAGCCCGCGCCGCGGCTGGGCCGGGCCGTCATCGGGCAGGTGCAGGACGGGCCGCTGGCCGGGCGGACGGTCTACGACGCGCTGCACGACCCCCGGACCGCCCAGCTGCTCCTGGAACGGCTCCGGCACCCGGGCAAGGCGGGCCCCCTGCGCTTCGAGGCCGACCCCGCGCGGCCGGTGCCCGGCGGTCTCGCGCCGCGGCTGCTGGACGCCGAGCAGTCCAACTCCTCGCTGATCTACGGCGACGAGTTCATCCTGAAGCTGTTCCGCCGCATCCAGCCCGGCGTCAACCCCGACCTGGAGGTGCCGGACGCGCTGGCCCGGCAGGGCTGCGGCCGGGTGCCGGCGCCGGTGGCCTGGATGCGCACGACCCATCCGTACGGGGCGACGCTCGGCGTGCTCCAGCCGTTCCTGCACGGCGCCTCCGACGGCTGGACCCTGTCCCTCAACGCGCTCGCCGCCGGGGACGAGTTCACCGTGCGGGCCCACGAGCTGGGGCAGGCGATGGGTGACGTGCACCTCGCGCTGGCCTCCGCCTTCCCGGTCGGCGCTCCCGGCGAGAACGGCCGCACGGCGGCGGCGATGACCGAGCGGCTGACCGCGGCGGCGCACTGCGTACCGGCGCTGCAGCCCTTCGTCCCCGGCCTGCGGGCGGCCTTCGCGGCATTGTCCACCTGCGACTCGGGACCGCCCGCCCAGCGCATCCACGGCGACCTGCACCTCGGTCAGGTGCTGCGGGCCGGCCGGGACTGGTTCGTCATCGACTTCGAGGGCGAGCCCTCGCGTCCACTGGCCGAGCGGCGCAGCGCCCACTCCCCCGTGCGGGACATCGCGGGGATGCTGCGTTCCTTCGACTACGCAGCCCGGCAGCGCCGGCCGTGGCGCCCGGAGTGGGCGCGCCGCTGCCGGGAGGCGTTCTGCGCGGGCTACGCCGCCCGCGCCGGGTGGGACCCCCGTAAGAAGCACGGCCTGCTGCGCGCCTACGAGACCGACCGTGCCGTGTATGAGGTGCTGTACGAGGCCCGGCACCGCCCCGACTGGCTTCCCGTACCCATGGCGGCGATCGAACGACTCGCCGTGAGAGGAGACTGACCCGTGGCCCTCCGCGACACCTCGATCCCCGAGCCGTCCGGTCCCGTCGCACCCGCACCCGGTGTGTGCGCGACCGCGCCGCCCCTGGACCCCACCGACCGGGGGCGCCTGCTGGCGGGCGCCCACCACGACCCGCACGCCCTGCTCGGCGCCCACCCGGTGCCCGGCGGCATCGCCTTCCGGGCGCTGCGTCCCTTCGCCCGCGAGGTGGGTGTGGTCGTGGACGGTGAGCGCCACGCCCTCGCGTCGGAGGAGGACGGCCTGTTCTCCGGTGTCCTGCCGCTAGCCGGGGTCCCGGCGTACACGCTGGTGGTGGCGTACGCCGAGGGCGAGGCGCAGGAGACGCACGACCCGTACCGCTTCCTGCCCGCCCTCGGCGAGCTGGACCTGCACCTGATCGGCGAGGGCCGGCACGAACAGCTGTGGCAGGCGCTCGGTGCCGAGCCGATGACGCACGAGGGCGTCACCGGCACCCGGTTCACCGTGTGGGCGCCCAACGCCCAGGGGGTGCGGGTCGCCACCGACTTCACACACTGGGACGGCACCGCGTTCCCGATGCGTTCGCTCGGTTCGTCCGGGGTGTGGGAGCTGTTCCTGCCCGGCGTCGGCGAGGGCACCCGGTACAAGTTCGAGATCCACTCCCGCTACGGGCACCGGTTCCTGAAGGCCGACCCGATGGCCCGCGCGGCCGAGGAGCCGCCGAACACCGCGTCCGTGGTGACCGCCTCGCGCTACGAGTGGAGCGACGCGGAATGGATGCGGACCCGGGCCGACACGCCTGTGCACGAGGCGCCGTTCTCGGTGTACGAGGTGCACCTGCCGTCCTGGCGGCCCGGGCTGACCTACCGCGAGCTGGCCGAGGAGCTGCCCGCCTACGTCAAGGACCTGGGCTTCACCCACGTCGAGCTGATGCCGGTCGCGGAGCACCCCTACGGGCCGTCCTGGGGCTACCAGGTCACCGGCTTCTACGCGCCGACCGCGCGCCTCGGCTCCCCGGACGACTTCCGCTTCCTGGTCGACGCGCTGCACCGGGCCGGCATCGGCGTGATCATGGACTGGGTGCCGGCGCACTTCCCGAAGGACGACTGGGCACTGGGCCGCTTCGACGGCGACCCGCTGTACGAGCCCGGGGACTCCCGGCGCGCGGAGCACCCGGACTGGGGCACGTACACCTTCGACTTCGCGCGGACCGAGGTGCGCAACTTCCTCGTGGCGAACGCCGTGTACTGGTGCGAGGAGTTCCACATCGACGGCCTGCGCGTGGACGCGGTCGCCTCGATGCTGTACCTCGACTACTCGCGCGACTCCGGCCAGTGGGAGCCCAATCAGTACGGCGGCCGGGAGGACCTGGCGGCCATGGCCTTCCTCCAGGAGATGAACGCGACCGTCTACCGGCGCTGCCCGGGCGTGGTGACCATCGCCGAGGAGTCGACCGCGTGGGGCGGGGTGACCCGGCCGACCGACACCGGCGGGCTCGGCTTCGGCCTGAAGTGGAACATGGGCTGGATGCACGACTCGCTGGAGTACGTCGCCCACGAACCGGTGCACCGCAAGTACCACCACCACGAGATGACCTTCTCGATGGTGTACGCGTACAGCGAGAACTACGTGCTGCCGATCTCCCACGACGAGGTGGTGCACGGCAAGCAGGCGCTGGTGTCGAAGATGCCGGGCGACTGGTGGCAGCGGCGGGCGAACGTGCGCGCCTACCTGGGCTTCATGTGGGCGCACCCGGGCAAGCAGTTGCTGTTCATGGGCCAGGAGTTCGCGCAGGGTGCCGAGTGGTCGGAGAAGCAGGGCCCCGAATGGTGGCTGCTCGACGAGGGGTACCACTCGGCGGGCGACCACCGCGGGGTGCGGGACCTGGTCCGCGAGCTCAACACCCGCTACGCCCGCACCCCCGCCCTGTGGCAGCGCGACACCGACCCGGCCGGCTTTCGCTGGGTCTCGGTGGACGCGGCCGAGGACAACGTCTTCGCGTTCCTGCGGTACGGCACGGACGGGACTCCGCTGCTGGCGGTGTCGAACTTCTCGCCGGTCGTGCGGCACGACTACGGGCTCGCCGTCGGCGACGAGGCCGTCGCCTGGCAGGAGGTGCTCAACACCGACGCCGAGGAGTACGGCGGCAGCGGCGTGACCAACCCGGACCCGGTGAAGCCGGAGGACGGGAGCGTCCGGATCACGCTGCCCCCGCTGGCGACGGTGTGGCTGATGCCGTACGCCCCGTGAGCCGGCCAGGTGTCCGGCCGGCTGTCCGGGGCAGTCGGTCGGTGGCACCGGCCCACAGAGAGGCGGCATCACGTGCGCACCGTCGGAGTGGAGGAGGAGCTCCTCCTGGTCGATCCCGCGACCGGTGAGCCGCGGGCGCTGTCCGCGGCCGTGCTCGCCCGGGCGTTCCTGGACGGCTCCGGGCAGGACGTCTTCGAGAAGGAGCTGCACGAGCAGATGCTCGAGTTCGCCACCCATCCGCAGGCGGACATGGAGCGGCTGCACGCCGAGATCGTCCGCTGCCGCGAGGAGGCCGGGCGGCATGCCGGAGGGATCGGGTGCGCGGTCGCCGCGCTCGCCACCTCACCGCTGCCGGTGACGCCGTCCATCGGCGTGAACCGGCGCTACGAGTGGATGGCCGAGCAGTACGGTGTCGTGGTCCACGAGCAGCTGGTCCTGGGGTGCCACGTGCACGTCTCGGTCGACTCCGACGAGGAGGGCGTCGCGGTGATCGACCGGGTGCGGCCCTGGCTGCCGGTGCTGGCCGCGCTGAGCGCGAACTCGCCGTTCTGGCAGGGCCGGGACTCCTCGTACAGCAGCTATCGCAGCCGGGTGTGGCAGCGCTGGCCGTCGGCCGGTCCCACGGAGCTGTTCGGCTCGGCGGAGCGCTACCACCGCAGGGTCGCGGACATGCTCGCCACCGGGACGATCCTGGACGACGGGATGGTCTACTTCGACATCCGGCTCTCCCAGCGGTATCCGACGGTCGAGTTCCGGGTCGCCGACGTCTGCCTCGACGCCTCGACGGCCGTCGTCCTCGCCGCGCTCGCCCGGGCGCTGGTCGACACCGCGGCGCGGGAGTGGCGCGGGGGCGCGGAACCGGCCGAGCACAGTGTGAGTCTGCTCCGTCTCGCGGCCTGGCGGGCCGCCCGGTCCGGGCTGACGAGTGAGCTGCTCCACCCGGCGACCATGCGGCGGATGCCGGCCGAGACGGTCGTACGGGACCTGCTGGAACACGCGGGGGAGGCCCTCGCGGCCGCGGGCGACCTGGAACGGGTGCGCGAGGGTGTCGAGGACTTGCTGGGGCACGGCAACGGCGCCCGGGTGCAGCGCGAACTGCTGGCGCGCACCGGCAGCCTGCGGGAGGTCGTCGCCGCGTGCGTGCGCCGTACTCAGGCGGTCTGAGACATCAGTAGATCAGGGCCAGGGCGTAGCCCAGCAGGCCCACCGCGAAGAGCAGCACGACCGCGAGGATCAGGGCCATCGGGCCCTTGGCCCAGCCCTTGGCGGGATTGCTGAGCAGGTCCTGCGGGCCTGCCTCGGGCATGCTGCTCTCCGCCGGCGGGGTCTCCCCGGGCGGCACGCCGCCGCCCGGCTCCAGGCCGGTGCTGAGTCGGGGTTCGGGATCCGGATTCACGTAGGTCATGTACCCCGGGTCCCCCGATCGGGCCGAGATCACCGGGTGGGAACACTTCTGCCGTCCGGGCCCCCCGCCGCCTGCGGCTGGGCTAGCCTCCGAGCACCGTCGACCACGGTGTTCGTCGGCGACGTCACCGTCCGTACACGTCAGGAGCCGGCGCATGCACGACCCCGCACTCGCTCCCCGGGCCGTCCCGTCGCTGACCGGCGGTCTCGCCGACAGCCTCTTCGAGACGGCCGCCCGCACGCCGACCCTGCCGATGCTCGCCCGGCGCCGCGGCCCCGGCTCCACGGCGTGGGACGAGGTGACCGCGGTGGAGTTCCGCGACGAGGTGGTCGACCTGGCCAAGGGCCTGATCGCGAGCGGTATCTCGCCGGGCGACCGGGTCGCGATCCTGGCCCGCACCCGGTACGAGTGGACGGTCTTCAGCTACGCCCTGTGGACGGTGGGCGCCGAGGTCGTGCCGATCTACCCGACCTCCTCACGCGACCAGGTGGAGTGGATCCTGCGGGACGCGGGCTGCGTGGGCGTGCTGGTCGAGGACGAGCAGAACGTGATGACCGTCGGCTCGGTGTGCGCCTCGCTGCCCGCGCTGCGCCACGTCTGGCAGCTGGACGCGGGCGCGCTGGACACGCTGGTGGCGCGCGGCGCGTTCCTCCCGTCCGCCACGGTCGACTCCATGCGCCGCATCGTGCTGCCGGACGCCACGGCGGTGGTGGCCTACACCTCGGGCACCTCCGGGCGCGCGCTGGGCTGTGCGCTGAGCCACCGCGGCCTGGCCGCCCCGTGCGACACGCTGCTCGCCGGCTGGGGTCACACGGTGGCGCCCCCGGGAGAGCAGGGCGCGGTCCTCGCCTACCTGCCCTTCTCGCACGTGTACGGGCTGATGATCCAGAACCTGTGCGTCCGCGGCGGGATCCTCCTGGCCCACGAGCCCGTGCTGACCGGGGAGGCGCTCTCCTCGGCCCTGCGTTCCTTCCGTCCGACGTATCTGTACGCCGTCCCGTCGGTCCTGGAGAAGATCTACAAGAACTTCCTGCGCACGGCACAGCAGGCGGGACACGGCGCCCTGTTCGAGCGGGCCGCGGACACGGCGCGCGACTTCGCCACGGCGCTGGAGCGCCGGCGCCTGGGCAGGGGAACCGGGCCCGGCTTCGACCTGCGCCTCCAGCACGCCCTGTACGAACGGACGGTGTACCGGCGGCTGCGCACCGCGCTGGGCGGCCGGGTGACCCGGGCCACGTCGGGCGGTTCGCCGCTCAGCCGCGAGCTCGCCCTCTTCTACGAGGGCATCGGCGTCTACGTGCACGACGGCTACGGGCTGACGGAGACCAGCGGCGGGCTGACGATGCAGCCGCTGGGCCGGGAGAAGTCGGGCACCGTCGGGCAGCCGCTGCCCGGCATGGAGATCCGGATGGCCGACGACGGGGAGATCCTGGTGCGCGGGCCGTCACTGTTCCAGGGGTACGTCGGCGACGGGACCGCCACCCGCGAGGTGCTGCGCGGCGGCTGGCTGGCCACCGGCGACCTCGGGCACCTGGACGACGAGAACTACCTGGCGATCACCGGCCGCAAGAAGGACGTGATCATCACCAGCGGCGGCAAGAGCGTGGCCCCGGCCGCCCTGGAGCAGCGGCTGCGGATGCACCCGCTGGTCCACCAGGCGGTGCTGGTGGGCGACAACCGGCCCTGCGTCGGTGCGCTGATCACGCTCGACCCGGAGTTCCTGACGCACTGGCGGGCGTCCCTGGCCCTGCCCGGCGACGCCCCGGCCCGGGAGGCACGCGAGGAGAACGCGCTGCGGGAGGAGATCGCCCGGGCCGTGGCCGCGGCCAACAGCGCGGTGTCGCGGTCGGAGTCGATCAGGGTCTTCCGGGTCCTGCCCGCCCCCTTCGACGTGGCGGGCGGACTGCTCACCCCGTCGATGAAACTCCGGCGGGACGAGATCGTACGGACCTACTCCCTGGAGATCGACGCGATGTACGACGCGCGGTCCCACCACCGGCCGGCGCCGCCGCCGCAGGAGCCGGCCCCCTGGGAGGACACGGACAACGTGTTCTTCCGCTGAACCGGCGCCCGTCCCGCCCCCGGCCCGGCACACCGGCGCGACTAGGTTCGGCCCGCACGGGAACTTACCAACGAAGGGGATGCGAAGGAGAAGGAACGACGCCCGGCCCGTGCCGGGCCGGGAAGGCGCAATGGCAGCCGAGTCGCGTTGGGACAGGACACTGGCTTCCGAGGAGATCACGAACCGCACCGCCAGCTTCACCGGGGAGCTGCACAACGTGACCGGTGCGCGGCTGGTCGCGGAGGAGTTCCTCTACGACCTCGCCCGTGCGGCGCCGCCCGCGGCGCCCGAGCACTGGGACGACATCCTCCTCGTCGTCACGGAGCTGGCGGCCAACGCCGTGCAGTACGCTCCGGGGCCGTTCCAACTGCGACTGCGGCGTACCTTCGACGGTGTGCACGTGGTGATGCACGACACCAGCACGACGGAGCCCGCGCCGCGCCCCTTCCATCCGAGCAAGGGCGGCGGCGGCATCGGCTGGCACCTGATCCACACCCTGTCCGACCAGGTGAGCGTGGTCACCGGGGAACGGGGCAAGGACATCCACGTCTTCCTGCCCTGGTGACGGGCAGCCGCCGGGGCACCACCCCGTGTCGTCGTGGACGGCGATCCGCACGGGCCGGGCGTGACCCGTACGGGGGCAGGCGTTCGGCCGGGTGACACATCGCTTTGTCCGCGCCGGGGACCTGGGTTAGCCTCTGGCGTATTTTTCTGCTGGGGGCGACTCCGTGAACTGCGCGAACGCGGGCACGGGAGGCCGGACCGCCCGAACGGTCCGGCAGGGGGTGGTGGGTCCTCGCCGCGAGGACCCCCGGGGAGCGGAACGAGGGTGCGCATGACCAGCGACAGCACGGGACCGGTCGACGCGGTTCCGGGCGATCAGGAATTGCGCCGTCTCCTGGCGGGCCTGACGGCCGTGCGGGACGGCGACTTCGGCACCCGTCTGCCGGACGACGCGGACGGGCTGATGGGCGACATCGCCAAGGTCTTCAACGGCATGGTGGACCAGTTGTCCGTGTTCACCTCCGAGGTCACGCGGGTCTCCCGCGAGGTCGGCACGGAGGGTGCCCTCGGCGGGCAGGCGCGGGTGCCGGGGGTCTCGGGCACCTGGGCCGACCTGACGGACTCCGTCAACGCCATGGCGGGCAACCTCACCACCCAGGTCCGTGACATCGCCCAGGTGGCCACGGCGGTCGCCAGGGGGGATCTCTCCCAGAAGATCGACGTGGATGCCCGCGGCGAGATCCTGGAGCTGAAGAACACCATCAACACCATGGTCGACCAGCTCTCCGCCTTCGCCGACGAGGTCACCCGCGTCGCCCGCGAGGTCGGCACCGACGGCCGGCTCGGCGGCCAGGCCGACGTCCAGGGCGTCCGGGGCACCTGGCGCGACCTCACCGACTCGGTGAACTTCATGGCGGGCAATCTGACCAACCAGGTCCGCAACGTCGCCCAGGTGGCCACCGCCGTGGCCAAGGGCGACCTCTCCCAGAAGATCACCGTGGACGCCCGCGGCGAGATCCTGGAGCTGAAGAACACCATCAACACCATGGTCGACCAGCTCTCCGCCTTCGCCGACGAGGTCACCCGCGTCGCCCGCGAGGTCGGCACGGCCGGAAACCTGGGCGGGCAGGCCCGGGTGCGCGGGGTGTCGGGCACCTGGAAGGACCTCACCGACAACGTCAACGTGATGGCGTCCAACCTGACCGGTCAGGTGCGCTCCATCGCACAGGTGGCGACCGCGGTGGCCCGGGGCGACCTGTCGCAGCGGATCACCGTGGACGCCGAGGGCGAGGTCGCGGCGCTGGCCGACGTGATCAACACCATGGTCGACACGCTGTCGGCGTTCGCCGACGAGGTCACCCGGGTCGCCCGGGAGGTCGGCACCGACGGGCGGCTCGGCGGCCAGGCGAACGTGCCGAACGTCGCCGGCACCTGGAAGGACCTCACCGACAACGTCAACTCGATGGCCAACAACCTCACCAATCAGGTGCGCAACATCGCCCTGGTGACGACCGCGGTGGCCCGGGGCGACCTGTCCAAGAAGATCGACGTCGACGCCCGCGGCGAGATCCTCGAACTCAAGACGACCATCAACACCATGGTCGACCAGCTCTCCGCCTTCGCCGACGAGGTCACCCGGGTGGCCCGCGAGGTGGGCACCGAGGGCCGGCTCGGCGGCCAGGCCGAGGTGGAGGGCGTCTCCGGTACCTGGAAGCGCCTCACGGAGAACGTCAACGAGCTGGCCGGCAACCTCACCCGCCAGGTCCGCGCGATCGCCGAGGTCACCTCCGCCGTCGCCGAGGGCGACCTGACCCGCTCGGTCAACGTGGAGGCGTCCGGCGAGGTCGCCGAGCTCAAGGACAACATCAACGCCATGGTGGAGTCCCTGCGCCAGACCACGCGGGCCAACCAGGAGCAGGACTGGCTCAAGACCAACCTCGCCCGCATCTCCGGCCTGATGCAGGGGCACCGGGACCTGCCCGTCGTCGCCGAGCTGATCATGGACGAGCTGGTGCCGCTGGTGTCGGCGCAGTACGGCGCCTTCTACCTGGCCGAGGACGGGGACGACGGCCCCGAGCTGCGGCTCGTCGGCTCCTACGGCTACCCGGAGGACACGGCCAGACCCACCCGCATCGCCTTCGGCCGTACCCTGGTCGGCCAGGCCGCCCGCAGCCGGCGCACCATCACGGTGAACGAGCTTCCGCCGGGCTACCTGACCATCTCCTCGGGGCTCGGCGAAGTGGTCCCGGCCGCGCTGGTGCTGCTGCCCATCGTGGTCGAGGGGCAGGTCCTCGGGGTCATCGAACTGGCCTCGGTCGCCGCGTTCAGCCAGATCAACCGGGACTTCCTGGACATCCTGATGGAGACCATCGGCGTCAACGTCAACACGATCGTGGCCAACGCGCGTACCGACGAACTCCTCGCCGAGTCGCAGCGCCTGACCGGCGAACTCCAGGCCCGTTCCGCGGAGCTGCAGACCCAGCAGGAGGAACTCCAGCACTCCAACGCCGAGCTGGAGGACAAGGCGTCCCTGCTCGCGGCGCAGAACCGGGACATCGAGGCGAAGAACCTGCAGATCGAGCAGGCCAGGCAGGAGCTGGAGGCACGCGCCCAGCAGCTGTCGCTGGCCTCGAAGTACAAGTCGGAGTTCCTGGCCAACATGAGCCACGAGCTGCGCACCCCGCTCAACAGCCTGCTCATCCTGGCCCAGTTGCTCGCCCAGAACCCCTCGCGCAACCTCACCCCGAAGCAGGTCGAGTACGCGGGCATCATCCACTCGGCGGGCTCGGACCTGCTGCAGCTGATCAACGACATCCTGGACCTGTCGAAGGTCGAGGCGGGCAAGATGGACGTCTCCCCCGAGCGCGTGACGCTGGGCCGGCTCATCGAGTACGTCGAGGCCACCTTCCGGCCCATGACGAGCCAGAAGGGCCTGGAGTTCACCGTCACGACGGCCCCCGGGGCACCGGCGGACCTGCTGACCGACGACTCCCGGCTGCGACAGGTGCTGCGCAACCTGCTGTCCAACGCGGTGAAGTTCACCGAGCGGGGCGGCGTGGCGCTGGCCGTCGAACCGGCACCGGACGACGAGGTGCCTGGGGGCGTGGTGCGGGGCGGGCCCGTGGTGGCCTTCCGGGTCAAGGACACGGGCATCGGCATCCCCGAGCAGAACCTGGAGTCGATCTTCGGCGCCTTCCAGCAGGCGGACGGCACGACGAGCCGCAAGTACGGCGGCACCGGGCTCGGCCTGTCCATCACACGGGAGATCGCCCAGCTCCTCGGCGGCGCCGTCACGGTGGACAGCACGCCCGACCGGGGCAGCACCTTCACGCTCTACCTGCCGGTGGCCCGGCCCGACTTCGAGGACCTGCTGGCCCGCGGCCCGGAGCAGCTGCCTGCCGACGCGTCCGCCGGCGTTCTCGACCGTCCGGCCCCGGTGGCCGAACCGACCGGCGGCCACCGTGGGCGGCCGCGGCGCCTGCTCGTCGTGGAGGAGCGGCCGCGCGGCCTGCTGACCCTCGTCGCGGAGAGCGTGGTCGCCGACCTGACGCACGGGCGGGACGACGCCGGCGACCGGCCCCCGCTCGACGTCATCACGGCCGTGGGCGCCGAGGAGGCCGCCGGAGCGCTGGCCGCCGAGCCGTGCCACTGCGTCGTCCTGGAGCTGGGCATGCCGGACGGCGAGGCGTCCCGCTTCCTGCGGGCGCTGCGGGGCGACTCGGCGCTGGCGAGCGTGCCGGTGCTCGTGCACAGCGGTCACCGCGCGGACGCCGCCGTGGAGGAGGACCTGCGCTCGCGCGCGGCAGGCGGGGCCCTGGAGTTCCTGTCCGGCCTCGACGAGCTGCGCGAGCGCATCGCGCTGCACCTGGCCGCCGAGGAACCCGGGGACGTGCTGTCCCTGGTGCGGCCGGAGGAGCCGCCGCGTCCGGACCCGCGGGCCGGTCAGGGTCCGCCCGCCGGGCGCACCGTCCTCGTCGTCGACGACGACGCGCGCAACCTGTTCGCGCTCAGCGGGATCCTGGAGCTGCACGGTTTCCGGGTGCTGCACGCGGAGAACGGCCGCCGTGGCATCGAGGCGCTCGTGGACCACCCGGACGTCGCGCTGGTCCTGATGGACGTGATGATGCCGGAGATGGACGGCTACACGGCGACGGCCGAGATCCGCCGCATGCCGCGGTACGCCGAGCTGCCGATCATCGCGGTCACGGCCAAGGCGATGCCGGGCGACCGGGAGAAGAGCCTGGCCTCGGGTGCCAGCGACTACGTCACCAAACCCGTCGACACCCAGGACCTGATCGCCTGCGTCCGCCGGTGGCTGCCCGCATGAGCGTGCCCGAGCGGCCCGGCGAGCCGGGCGGCGGTGTCCGGCGGGACCTGTCCGAGCCGGTCGGCATGGCGCCGCTGTCGCCCGTGGGCAGGCTGGCGGCCACGGTGGACCGGCTCAGCCGCGAGGTGCGCGCCGCCCAGGCGGAGGCCGAGGGCCGGGCGCTGGTCGAGCTGGCCAAGGGCATCCTGGTCGCGCGGCTCGGCTGTGGCCCGGCCGAGGCCGCCCGGCAGCTCGCCGAGCTGGCCGAGCAGTCCCGGGCGACGCCGCTGGAGTTCGCGGTCGACGTCATCAACCAGGCTGCCCGGGACCGCGTGTCGGAGGTGACGGACGCGTTCCTCGCGGCCACCGCCGCGGTGCGGGCCACGGACTCCGAAGAGGACACGCACGGCGCGGGTGCCGAGGAGGCGGTGGCGGAGTCCGCCGCCGTACGCCTGCGGGCGGCCGAGAGCGGCGCACTGGCCGCGGACGACACCCAGGCCGTCGCCGACGCGCTGCTGGAGCAGGCGCTGCGCCCGCTCGGCGCGGTCGCGGTGGCCATCTGGTCGGCCGGGTACGACGGGGCGCTCACCCTGGTGGGCAGCGCCGGGTTCCCGCCCGCGGAGGCGGCCCGCTGGCGCTACGTGCCGCCGGACGTGGCGACGGTGGCCCGGTGCGGACTGACCGAGCGCTCGGGACAGTGGTTCGCCTCCCTCGCCCGGACGGGGCTGCCCAGCGTGGGCCGGCACCAGTACCCGGACGGCGGCAGGGTCGCCGTGCCCGCCGGCACCGGGGGGCGCATCCACGGCGTGCTGGAGATCGCCTGGCCGGTGCCGCTGGCCCCGCAGCCCCCGCAGGTGGTCCGTCAGGTGGAGGCCCTGGCGGAGCTGTGCGCGCACACCCTGGAGTCGTACACGCCGCCGCGCCGGCCCGGGCAGGAGCCGCGGGTCGTCCCGGACGCGGTGGAGCTGATGGACCTGGCCGACGGGCTGCACGACCCCGCCCTGGTGCTGGTGCCGCACCTGGACGCGGCGGGGCATCTGGCGGACTTCCGCATCCAGCACGTGAACAAGCGCTTCATGGATCCGGCCGGACGGCCGCGGGCCGTGGTGGGCGGTGCGCTGCTCCTCGAGGCCTATCCGATGGCCGCCGGGGACAGCGAGCTGTTCCAGAACGTGGAGCGCGTGTACGCCACGGGCGAGCCGTTCCGCGCCCGGCATCTGAACCTGACCGCGCTGGTGGACCAGGTGCCGCTGTCGGCGGTCGCGGACATCAGCGTCAGCCGGCACGGCAACGCCGTGCTGCTCATCTGGCGCATCGAGGACGAGACCGCCCGGCTGGCCAGCCTTCTCCAGCACGCCCAGCGACTCGGCCGCATCGGCGGTTTCGAGGAGAACCTGCTGACCGGCGAGATCACCTGGAACGGACAGCTGTTCGACCTGTACGGGCGCCCGCACACGAGCACGCCGGTGCCGCTGGAGGAGCTGGCCGCCCACGCCCACCCGGACGACGCGGTCACCATCGGGCGGTTCCTGCGCACGCTGCTGCACCACCGGCGTTCGGCGTCGGCGGCGTTCCGGCTGCGGCGGCCCGACGGCGTGACCCGACACGTGCGGGTGGTGGCCGAGCCGGTCCTGGACACCGACGACCGGCTGCTCCTCGTACGGGGTGCCTGCCAGGACATCTCGGCCCAGCACTGGACGGAGGTGGCGCTCGCCGCGACCCGCGACCAGCTGGCGCACACCGAGCAGCAGGCCGTCGAACGCAACCGGCTCACCCTGCAGTTGCAGCACGCCATCATGCCGCCCGCCCAGACCCCGCTGCAGGTGCCGGACCTCCAGGTGGCCGTCCGGTACCGGCCCGCGGAGACGGAGCAGCTGGTGGGCGGCGACTGGTACGACGCCGTGATGCTGCCGAGCGGGCTGGTGCTGCTGTGCGTGGGGGACGTCGCCGGGCACGGGATAGAGGCGGCGACCAGCATGGTGGTGCTGCGCAACGCGCTGCGCGGTCTCGCGGTCACCGGGGCCGGTCCCGGACAGCTGCTGTCCTGGCTCAACATCGTGGCGCACCATCTGACGGGCGGGGTCACCGCCACGGCGGTGTGCGGTCTGTACGACCCGGCCCGGCGCACGCTGCGCTGGGCCAGGGCGGGCCATCTGCCGCCGGTGCTGGTACGGGGCCCGGGGGCCAAGCCGCTTCCGCTGGTGCGGGGCATGCTGCTGGGGGCGGTGGCGGAGGCCGCGTACGAGGAGGCGGAGGCGCAGCTGGCCGCCGGGGACACGCTGCTGATGTACACCGACGGTCTGATCGAACGCCGCGACCGGCCGGTGGAGGAGGCGCTGGCCCAGCTGCTGAGCACGGTGCGTCCGACGCCGAACACCCTGGACCAGCATCTGGACCGGCTGCTCACCTACAGCAGGTCGGACACGGACGACGACACGTGTCTGGTGGGCATCCGGGTGGGCTGAGGCACGGCGGCGACCGGTCCGGCCGGCAGGCATGGAGACGGGTTTCGGGGGTATCCGCCCGGCGCGGTGGGCCACACTCCGGTCCGCCGCGTCGCCGCGTTCGTTGGAGGTACACGTGCCCATGGCCCAGAACCCGCTGTCCGTCGAGGTGACGCTGCCCCGGGAGGATGTCGCGCTGCTCGAGGTGGAGGGGTACCTGGACGTCGACACGGCGACCGAGTTCCAGCACCATCTGGCCAACCAGCTCCACCACGGCCGGCGGCACTTCCTGCTTGATCTGTCGGCGGTCCCGTTCATGGACTCGTCCGGCATGAACATCATCCTGCGGGTCTATCAGGAGGCCCGCGAGCTGCCGGGCAGCGTGCATATCATCGCGCCGGCCCCGGCGGTGCTGCGCGTCCTGGACCTGACGGGGGTGAGCATCACGGTGCCGGTCTCGGAGAGCCTCGACGAGGCCCTCGCCCGTGTGGACGCCCAGCCGGAGGGTCCGCGGGTGCCCGACGCCTGAGCCGCGGCACGCCCGTGTTCCCGTCCCGTACCGGTCGCGCGGAAGCAGGTGACGCGCCAGGTCGGCGGGTGGTTAGAGTTGTCGACCGGCTGGGTCACGTCGCCGGCACACCGTCCCGGTCGGGGTGGGGTGCGACGCAACGCGGATGAGGAGTGGGACAGGTGCCGGAACAGGCGGAGGGAACGGCGGGAGCGCCGACGCGCGAGGTCAGGGACTTTCTGCGGCGCCGCCGTGAGCAGATCGCCCAGCGATGGGCGGACGAGCCCTTGTTCCGGGCCGTGTTCACCGTCTCGCGCGACGAGGCGGTCGAGGCGGGCAAGGCCGTCGTGGACGCGCTGGCCCAAGTCGCGGACGCGGCACGGGTCGAGGACCCGGACGCCGCCGGATTCACGGCGGTGCGCGAGCAGTTGGCCAGAATGGGCGCAGCCCGTTCGCGCGCCGGGCTGAGCACCGCGCAGGTGTCGAACGAGCTGGCCGCGCTGCGTCCCCCCGTCGAGAACCTGCTGGTGGCCGACCTGCCCGAGCAGGCCCCGGCCGAACACGTCCGGGAGTGTGTCACCGCGCTGAACGTGCTGATGGGCACCCTGCGGGTGGTGGTGATGCAGACGGCGCTCAGCGAGGGGCAGGCGCTCATCGACCGCCAGCGGCTGCAGTTGCTGGAGGTGGCCACGCCGGTCATCAAGCTGTGGGACGGCATCGTGGCCGTTCCGCTGATCGGCACGCTGGACAGCGCGCGCAGCCAGGTGGTGATGGAGACCCTGCTGGAGTCCATCGTGGAGCAGCAGGCGCGCTACGCGATCCTGGACATCACCGGCGTGCCGACCGTCGACTCGCTGGTGGCGCAGCACCTGATGAAGACGGTCGCGGCGGCCCGGCTCATGGGCGCCGAGTGCATCGTCTCCGGCATCCGGCCCGCGATCGCGCAGACCATGGTCCACCTCGGTCTGGACCTGGGCACGGTGGTCACCCGGGCGAGCCTCGCCGACGCGCTGGGGTACGTGCTGCACCAGCTCGGGGTCGGCATCGTGACGCCCGGCACGAACGGTGCGGTCGCGCGGTGAGCCAGGCGTTTCCCGGGCCCCACGGGGCTCCGGTGACGGGGCATGTACCGGTCCTGCGGCTCGGCGAGGTCCTCCTGGTCACCCTTCAGGGGGATCTGCACGACAGTACGGCGCAGCAGCTCCAGGAGGATCTCGCCGAGACCATCGTGCGCGCCGGCGCCACCGGCGTGGTCATCGACGTCTCGGGCGTGGAGATCGTCGACTCCTTCCTCGGCCGGGTCCTGGCCGAGATCGCCGGGCAGACCGGTCTGCTGGCGGCGCGGACGGTGCTGGTCGGGATGCGGCCCGCGGTGGCCATCACGTTGGTGGAGCTGGGGCTGACGCTGCCGGGCGTGCACACCGCGCTCAGTACCGAGGTGGCCATGGAGCTCCTCGGGCAGCAGGCCCCGTCGTCCCGCTTCGGCGGCCTGCGCCGGGAGAGTCAGTGATGCACACCGCCGCGGGCTCCCAGGCCCGCCTGCCGATCCGTTCGGACATGGATCTGGTATGGGTGCGACAGCATGTGCGCCAGGCCGCCGCCCAGCTCGGCTTCGGCCTGGTGGACCAGACCAAGCTGGTCACGGCGGCCAGTGAGCTGGCCCGCAACACGCTGGTGTACGGCGGTGGCGGCACGATGGAGACGGAGTCGCTCATGGAGGGGACCACGCACGGGCTGCGGCTGACCTTCAGCGACGAGGGGCCCGGCATCCCGGACCTGGAACAGGCGCTCAGCGACGGGTTCACGTCCGGCGACGGACTCGGCATGGGGCTGGGCGGCGCGCGGCGCCTGGTGCACGAGTTCGCGATCGAGAGCGCCCCGGGCTCCGGAACGACGGTGCGGGTGGCGTCCTGGGTGGGCCGGCCGCCACGCCCGCGGGAGGAGTCCTGATGCCCCGCGTGTGGGACGTCCCGGTGCACGACTCGACCCGGGTGCGGGACGCCCGGGTGGCCGCCGAGCACGCGGCGGCCCTGGCCGGTCTCGACGAGCAGCGGACCTCGGCGGCGGCGCTGGTGGCGACCGAGCTGGCCACCAACCTGCTCAAGCACGCCGGGGGCGGCCGGGTCGTCGTCGACGTGGTCGACCCTCCCGTCCTCGCGGCCGGCGGGCAGCCGAGGCCGCGCGTGCAGGTCGCGACGGTCGACCACGGCCCGGGGATCGCCGACGTCTCCGCCGCGCTGCGCGACGGTTTCACCACCACGGGCTCCCTGGGGGCGGGCCTCGGCACCTGCGCGCGCGTCGCCGACGACTTCGACCTGCACAGCGTCCCCGGCCGGGGCACGGTGGTGGTCGCCCGGATCGGCGTGTCCGGGTCCCGCGCCGCCGATCCCGGTCCGGCGGGACGGTTGCGGGCCGGCGCGGTGAACGTCCCGTTCGGCGGCGCGGAGTACTCGGGCGACGCCTGGGCCTGGGTCCGGGACGGCGACCTCGTCACGCTGATGCTGGCCGACGGTCTGGGCCACGGCCCGGAGGCCGCCCGTGCCTCGACCGCCGCCGTGGAGGCACTGCGCGCCTCGGCCCACCTGCCGCCCGGCGAGGCGGTGCGGCGACTGGACCGGGCGCTGTCCGGCACCCGCGGCGCCGCCGTCGCGGTGGCCCAGGTCGACACGCGGGCCTCGGTCCTCCGGTTCACCGGCGTCGGCAACATCGGGGCGCGGCTGTGCGAGGGCGGCACCTGGCGGCACCTGGTGTCGCGGCCCGGCATCGTCGGCACCCACCGGCCCACCACGCTGCGCGAGGAGGAGACCGCCTGGGCCGACGACCGGGTGCTGGTCCTGCACAGCGACGGTCTGCCGAGCCGCTGGTCGCCGACGTCCGACACCTGCCGCACCACCACCGACCCGGCGGTGACCGCCGCCGTCACGATCCGTGACGCCAGCAGCTCGGCGCGGCCCGTGCGGGACGACACCGCCGTCGCCGTGCTGGCCCCGAACCCGCCGGATGGCCCATGACCCGAACCTGGCAGATCAGCGACGTCACCGGCGCGGCGGCGGCACGCATCGCCGCCGCACGTCTGGCGACGGCCCTCGGTGTGCCGCCCGTGGAACGCGCGCGGCTGACGGCCGCCCTCGGCGCACAGCTGCGGCAGTGTCTGACCAAGGGCGGCACCTGGCGGCTCACCCTGGAGACGGGCACGCTCTCCCGCACCGCTCCGGAGGCCGGGCAGCGCGTGCTGCACGCCGTGGTGACGCCGTCGCCCGAGGCCGCTGCCGCGGGACAGCCGCCGTGGCGGGTCACGGTGCCGTGCCCCGAGGCGTCGGCGGACGTCGGCGCCGCCGCCGTGGCGGACGACCCGGCGGAGCTGGCTGAGGCACTGCTGGGTGCCGACGAGGACACGGCGCTGGTGCTGGAGCGGCTCACCGAGCAGGAGGGCCTGGTCGACTTCCACCGGGAGGAGCTCCAGCAGACGAACCAGGGCGTGGTGGCGCTGCACGCCGAGCTGGACGCCGCCGGGCGGGCCCAGCGCGAGGCGTTCGCCGCCGAGCGCAAGGCGCGTACGGAGGCGGAGCACGCCCGGCGCAGGCTGACGTTCCTCGCGGACGCGAGCGCGGTGCTGACGGCGTCACTGGACCATCACGAGATCGTCCGCAGGCTGCCGGAGCTGCTGGTGCCGGAGTACGCGGACGGTGTGGACATCTGGCTGTTCGACCAGGACGGCGACCGGCCGGGGCCCGCCCACGCGGCCGCCGCGGTGGTCGCCGCCCGCACCGGTCGCCCGCAGTACGCCGCCGCGCATCCCGGCGGACTGCCCGGCGTCGACGACCAGCCGCCCTCGGCGCTCGCCCCGGACCGGCCCCTGCTGTGCATCCCGCTGCCGACGCGGCAGGCGCCGCTGGGCGTGGTGACCCTGTCCCCGCCCGGGGACCGCTGGGACCCGGACGACGCCGTGATGCTGGTGGAGCTGACCCGGCGGGCCAGCATCGCGATCGATCACGCCCAGCGCTACCAGCACAACCGCGACATCGCCGAGACGCTCCAGCGGGCCCTGCTGACGGAGCTGCCGGCCCCGCCCGGGCTCGCCCTGGCCGCGCGCTATCTGCCGGCCACCCACGGGCTGAACATCGGCGGCGACTGGTACGACGCCTTCCGGCAGCCCGACGGCGGTGTCATCGCCGTGGTCGGGGACGTCACCGGGCACGGGCTGCGGGCGGCCGTGATGATGAGCCAGCTGCGCACCGCGCTGCGCGCGTACGCGGTCGACGGGGGCAGCCCCGGGCAGTTGCTGACCCAACTGCACACCTTCCTGCACCACTTGCAGCCCGACCTGTTCGCCACCGCGGTCATCGCCCGCTTCCACCCCGACGACCCGACGGTGACGTGGGCGGCCGCCGGTCATCCGCCGCCGGTGCTGCGTACCCCGGACGGACGGGTTCGCACCCTGGACGCCAAACCCGGTGCGATGCTCGGCATCCCGATGCGCCAGGTGATCGCGGACCACAGGGTGCCGATGGCGCCCGGTTCGACGCTCGCGCTGTACACGGACGGTCTGGTGGAGCGCCGCGCCCGCGGCATAGACCCGGGCATCGCGCGGCTGGCGGACGCGCTCGGGTCGTTCGGTCCGGCGGAGCTGGACGCGGACCTGGAGGGCTCGGCCGACGGGATCCTGCGTCCGATGCTCAGCGACTCCGAGCGGGACGACGACGTGTGTCTGCTGCTGTGTCACCTGCGTGGTACGGACTGATCCCCGGGAAATTTCCGAGCGGTTCGCTCCCGCCCGGTGCGCTGCGGGCCCGGGCGGGGCATGGTGGTGATCAGGACGTGTCGCCTGCCTGCCGCACCCGGCTGGCCGAGGCGGTGCGGGCGCGGTGGCATGGACGAGGTGCGAAGCGGCGATCCACGGGCAGGCGAACGGCGTTCGCGGCAGATGGCCCCGGAGTCGCAGAAAGGGATGAACACCGTGACACGACCCAGGATCCTGGTGGTGGGCGCAGGTTTCGCCGGCGTGGAGTGCGTCCGTCGTCTGGAGCGGCAGCTCTCCCCCGGCGAGGCCGACGTCACCCTGGTGACGCCGTTCTCCTACCAGCTCTATCTCCCCCTGTTGCCGCACGTCGCCGCCGGGGTGCTCGCCCCCCAGTCGATCGCGCTCTCCCTGCGCCGCAGCAGCCGCTACCGGACCCGGATCATCCCGGGCGGCGCCATCGGGGTGGACCTCGAGGCGAAGGTCTGTGTGGTGCGCACCATCACCGACCGGATCGTCAACGAGCCCTACGACTACATCGTGCTGGCGCCCGGCAGCATCACCCGCACCTTCGACATCCCGGGACTCACGGACAACGCGTTCGGCATGAAGACGCTGGCGGAGGCCGCGTACGTCCGCGACCACGTCATCTCCCAACTCGACCTCGCCGACGCCAGCCAGGACCCCGCGGAGCGTGCCTCCCGGCTGCAGTTCGTGGTGGTGGGCGGCGGTTACGCGGGCACCGAGACCGCGGCGTGTCTGCAACGGCTGACGCACGCGGCCGTCAAGCGCTACAACCGGCTGGACCCGGCGCTGATCAAGTGGCATCTGATCGACATCGCGCCGAAGCTGATGCCGGAGCTGGGCGAGAAGCTCGGCCGCGACGCGCAGCAGATCCTGACCCGGCGCGGCATCGACATCTCCCTGGGCGTGTCCATCGCCAAGGCGGCGCCCGAGGAGGTCACCTTCACGGACGGCCGGGTGGTGCCCACCCGCACGCTGATCTGGACGGCGGGCGTGGTGGCGAGCCCGCTGATCGCGACGCTGGGCGCGGAGACGGTCAGGGGACGGCTCGCGGTCACCGCCGAGATGTGCCTGCCGAACCACGACGGCGTGTTCGCGCTGGGCGACTCCGCGGCCGTACCCGACCTCGCCAAGGGCCAGGAGGGCGCCGTCTGCCCGCCCACCGCCCAGCACGCGATGCGGCAGGGGCGGCACGTCGCCGAGAACCTCATCGCCACCCTGCGCAACCAGCCGCTGCGGCCGTACGTCCACAAGGACCTGGGGCTCGTCGTCGACCTCGGCGGCACCGACGCGGTCTCCAAGCCGCTCGGGGTCGAGCTGACGGGCCTGCCCGCGCAGGCGGTGGCCCGCGGCTACCACTGGTCGGCGCTGCGCACCGGCGTGGCCAAGGCCCGGGTCGCGGCGGACTGGGCGCTCAACGCCGTCGCCGGCGACGATTTCGTCCGCACCGGTTTCCAGGCCCGCAAGCCCGCCAAGCTGAAGGACTTCGAGTACACCGACGCCTATCTGACACCGGAACAGGTGCGGGAGCGGGTCGCGGAGGCGGACCGGGCCAAGCGGTGACCCCCGGCCGCCCCCACCTCCCGTAACGGACCGGGGCATGACATGCTGAGAAGTGGATCTCGGCGTGAACCGGCCGGGGCGTGGCTGGAACCGGCTGTGAGGCCGGCTGTGAATCGGGAGAGTGTACGGCGGCGTGAAGGCAGCGGGACGCTCGGCGCGGACAAGGCTGCGCGACCGCGTCGCCGCGTCCGACCCGGGGCTGTTGCGGCTGACGGCGGGCTTGCGGACGGTGGGCGCCATCGCGCTGACGCTGGGCGTGCTCGCCGTGTTCGGCGTGGACGTCAAGCATCTGGTCGCGGGCGCCATGGCGGCGATGGTCGCGACGTTCGCCATCCGGGAGAAGGAACCGGGCCCGCAGGCGGTCACGCTGGCGCTGGGCCTGCCCGTCGCCCTGGCCTCGGTCTCGCTGAGCACACTGCTCTCCTCGCGGGTCGTCGTCGGCGACGCCTTCTTCGTCGTCCTGATCTTCTGCGCGGTCTTCGTCCGCCGGTTCGGCGACCGGGGCACCGCGCTCGGTCTGATCGGCTTCCAGGTCTACTTCGTGTCGCTGTTCGTCGGCGGGAAGGTGTCCGGACTCCCGGGGCTGTGGGCCGCCGTCGCCGTGGCGTTCGCGTCCAGCGCGGTGGTGCGTTTCGGGGTGGTCCCGGCCACGCCGGTGCGCATCCTGAGCCTTCTGCGGCAGGCCTTCCGGGCACGGCTGGCCCAGCTGATCGCGACGCAGCTCGATCTGCTGGACGCGGGCCCCGACGACATCGACAGGACGCTGGAGCGCCTGCGCGACGGCACCGCGCGCCTGCACGAGACGGCCCTGATGATCCAGTCCCGGCTGGACGAGGGCACGCCCGACGCGTCCACGGCACGCCTGGTGCAGCGGCGCATCGCGGACGCCGAGATCGCCGCCGAGCGCCTCGGTCTGCTGCTGCTGACCGCGCGCAGCGCCGAGCGGGCCGACACCCTCACGCTGCATCTGCCGGGCGCGCCCGCTCCCGCGGTGGGTCACTCACCCGCACCGGGCGAGGCCACGGAGCTGCTGCGCCGCGATCTCACGGCGCTGCGCACCCTGGTGCTCCGGCCGCCGGCGGAGGCACGCGGCACCGCGCTGTCCCACCTGCGCAACCGGCTGCTCGGCTACCGCGACGAGGAGAACCTGCCCGAGGCGACCGCGGCCGTCCAGGACGTGTTCCGCGGCGTCGGTGAGACGGCGCGCGCGGTGATGGGCCTCAGGATCGCGCTGGACGGGCCGCAGGACGAGTCCGACGACTCACCGGCCACCGCCCGTTCGCGGGAGGAGCTGGACGCCGAGGACGCGGCCATCGACGCCGGTGAGGAGGCGGCCGAGGAGGAGGAGCAGACCGGGCTGCGGCGGCCCACCACCCGCGCCGCGGTGCAGGTGGCCGTGGGGTCCTCGCTGGCCATCGTCGGCGGCGAGTTCCTGTCCTCGCAGCGCTGGTACTGGGCGGTGCTCACATGCTGGATCGTGTTCATCAACACCGCCTCCACCGGCGAGATCCTGGTCAAGGGCTACCGCCGGCTGCTGGGCACGGTGCTGGGGGTGGTGGCGGGCATCGTGCTGGCCGGACTGGTGGGCAACCACACCTGGACCGCGTTCGGCCTGGTACTGGTGCTGATCTTCGCGATGTTCTACACGGCGCCGCTGTCCTACACGCTGATGTCGTTCTTCGTCACCGCGATGCTCGGGCTGCTGTACACGCTGCTGCACACCTACAGCATGTCGGTGCTGCTGCTGCGGGTGGAGGAGACGGCGCTCGGCGCGGCCTGCGGGATCGTGGCGGCGGCGCTGGTGCTGCCGATCCGCACCGACCGGCGTACGAACGAACTCCTCGGCACGGTGCTGGAGCGGCTCACCGACGTCACGGAGGGCGCGGTCGACCAGCTCAGCGGCGGGCCGGAGGCCGACCTGCTGGACACCGCGCGGGAGCTGGACCAGGCACTGGGCGACCTGCGGGCCGCCACCCAGCCGCTGACCCATCCGATCACGCCGTTGCGGGCCCGGCGCGACACCGCCCAGTACGTGGTGGCGCTGCTGGAGACCTGCGCCTATCACGCGCGGTCGCTGGCGGCGACGGCCGAGTTGCTGCCCACCCACCCCTCGATCGCGGCCGACCCGCGGCTGCGCGGCGCGGTGCGGCGCACGGTGCGCAACATCGAGGCGATCGCCGCCCACGTCGCGGACGAGAACGCCGGGACGCGGGTGGAGACCGGGCCGAGCATCGCCTCGCTGCTGGAGCCGGACGCCGCCGGAGTGCCGCGGTACGGCCGCATCACGGGTCGGGTGCTGCGGCACCTGGAGCGGCTGGACGAGGCGGTGGTCGGCCTCGCCCGGCCGCTGGGCGTGTCCGTCGGGGCGCCTCGGCGGTGACGGTCCCGCCCGGGTGGTGAGGGTCAGAAGTCGCTGGGCAGACCGCTCGCCTCGGCGATGCCGCGCAGCTCCTCGTTCTGCTGGTGGCGTTCCTTGAGGTAGTCGGCGATCTCGCCGAGTCGTTCGGGGTCGGAGGCGGTGGCCGCGTCGGTGACGACCCGGACCGGGCCGGTCACGTCGGTGCTGATCTCGACGACCTCGTTGTCGAGACGTCCGGTGACGGCGGTGGCGATGACGAGTGCGGCCTCGTCCCTGATCTCCTGGGGCAGCGCCTCGGTGCTGTCCCCGTCCAGGGAGAAGTCGATGGTCGGCATCTGCTGCTCGTCGATCGCCTGGAGGACCGGTTCCACCACGCTGAGCAGTAGCTGGTAGTCGTCGCTGGCCATGCGCACGCGCAGGAGGTCGAGGTAGACGTCCACGGGACGTCCGTCCGGCGGAGGAATCTCGTGTTCGTTCATTCGCCCCGTGTTCCCCGTGCCGGGCGGCTCAGACCCCTGGCCGGTGTCCGGGTGGGCCTCCCGTCCCGGACTCCGCATGCCCCGCATCGCCCGGCCACACCGCGGGGGCCGTGGTCGTAGGACCGCCCGTACACCGACGGGCGGTGTACGGGCGGTGCCGTCGTGCCCCTGGCCGTCCCTCGTCTCAGTCCGCCACGCCCGCGTGGGCGGCGCCGGGTGCGGGTTCCGGCGCCGGTGCGTCCGCGAGGTGGCGCCGGGCCGTCTCCAGGGCCCGGCGCACGTCACGCGTGCCGGTCGACACGCACAGCGTGTACGCCAGGTCCCGGGTCCGCGGGCCCGGTTCGCCCGTCGCGTCGGCGGGCTCGTTCACCGCGGCCACCTCGTACTCCGCGAGGAGTCTGCGCAGCACCGCGGGGTGTGGCATCAGCATCCGTCCCGCCCCCTCCCCGTGTCCCCGCCGTCCGGCTCGTCGGCGCCGCGGCCCATCAGGCCCGCGCCGGGTGGCCGGGCCGGGCCGGGCGCTGCCCCATCGCCTCGTCGCGGACGCGGGCGCAGCTGCGGCTGATGAGCCGCGAGACGTGCATCTGCGAGATGCCCAGGCAGTCGGCGATCCGGCTCTGCGTCATGTCCTCGAAGAAGCGCATGTAGAGGATGGCGCGCTCCCGTTCGGGCAGCCTGCGAAGGCCCTCCTTGGCGGACTCGCGGTCGATCACCGTGTCGTACGAGGCGTCGGCCGCGCCGAGGGTGTCCGCGAGGCTGTAGCCGTCGTCGCCCGCCGACAGCTCGGCGTCCAGCGACAGGGTGCTGAAACTCTCCAGCGCCTCCATCCCGGCGCCGACCTCGTCCTCGCTCAGCCCGGTGTGGGCCGCGAGGGCGGCCACCGAGGGTTCGGGACTGCCCGGGCTCTGGGCGAGTTCCCGGCGGGCGACGCGCACCTTGTTGCGCAGTTCCTGGACCCGGCGGGGCACCCTCAGGGCCCACATCCGGTCGCGGAAGTGGCGCTTGACCTCGCCGGTGATGGTGGGCACGGCGTAGCTCTCGAAGGCCCCGCGCTCGGGGTCGAAGCGGTCGATGGCCTTGACCAGGCCGAGAGCCGCGACCTGGCGGAGGTCCTCGATGGACTCCCCGCGGTCCCGGAACCGCCCGGCGATCCGGTGGGCCATGGGCAGCCAGGCCGTGACGAGTTCGTCGCGGACGGCGTCGCGTTCGGGGCCGTCCGCCAGCCCCGCCAGGCGGCCGAAGAGCACCATGGTGTCGGGGGCGTCGTCGTGGCGTCGGCGTGCGGAGGCGGTCGAGGGGTGGACGGGCTGGGTGGGCTGGGGGGTACCGGGACGGATGGTGGGCGTTTCTATGAGCATGCGGATCCGCTCCTGAACGGTGGTCTCAGGGACTTTCCGCGGAAACGGCGCTGCCCGGGTCGTCCCCGGCACAGCCGGGGCACCGAAGCAGCCCTGCCGCTTCCGCTGCTGCGCCTCCGGTCCGAAGCACGAATCTGCGACTGCCCCCGGCCCGGTGGAACAAACTCCGCTTTTCGAAAAGTCATCAGGACAGCGGAACGACCACGGTGATGCACTTGCCGCCCGAGGGAAGATCTGCCACCCGCACCTCGCGGGCCAGTCGGCAGACGATCGGCCAGCCCCGGCCGCCGAGGCGTCGACGGCCCAGGTCGTCGTCGGACGGCACCGCCACCGGCAGGTCGTGGCTGCGGTCGCACACCGAGAGGCGCACGCCCGGTCGTACGCGCGGTCCCACGACGTCGACCCGGAAGTCGGTGATGCCGCCACCGTGCAGGATGGCGTTGGTGGTCAGCTCCGAGGCGACGAGCACGGCGTCCGACAGGGCCCCCGCGTCGCACGACGCCCGGCCGTCGGCGCCGCGGCACTCGGTGACGGCGCGTTCGACCGCCTCGCGCGCGTCGGCGGGCCGGCGCGGCCGGTACCGGCGGCCCGTTTCCCTGCCGCGCTGCTCGACGACGGGTTGAGTCGTGTCCCTGTCACGCATCGGTCAGCTCCCTGGTCGGTCGGACGGTCCGGTTCGGCCCTGCGCGCGCCGTGCGGCCCGTCACCTTCGGCTGACCTCTGCCGGTAGGGGCAAACCTCCGGTCCTCCGTGCGGCCCAAGGGCCATCCGGACGCCCTGTGGGGGTACGCGGAGTGCATGACGGATGTTGTGGACGCGGACGAACTACTGCGCCGGATGCACCGCGCGAGGAGCTGCGCGCTGGAGGAGGGCCGGAGCTGGCGGGCGCGCAGCGAGGCGCTGCGGTCGACCGACCCGGAGGGCTCCCGGGAGGCCGCGGTACGGACCGTGGCGTACGAGGCGGTGCTGCGGGTGCTGGACGAGGTGCTGACTCCGGGCCGGAACGCGGACCGGCGATCGCCGGCGGATTGACACGGCGCCGGACGGGAAACCGGGGCGGCATGACAGTCGACCACCGCCGAGCACCGGTCCTGGAAGCCCTCGTCGAATACCGCCGTGCGGGACGGCTGTCCTTCACGCCACCCGGGCACAAGCAGGCGCGCGGGGCGGACCCCGCGGTGCGCGAGGTGCTGGGTGACGCCGTCTTCCACGGGGACGTGCTGGCGACGGCCGGACTCGACGACCGGCTCACCCGGGGACGGGTGCTGGAGCGCGCCCAGCAGCTGATGGCGGACGCCGTGCACGCCGATCACACGTTCTTCTCGACCTGCGGGAGTTCCCTGTCGGTGAAGGCGGCGATGCTGGCGGTGGCGGGGCCGCACGAGAAGCTGCTGATCGGCCGGGACGCCCACAAGTCCGTGGTCTCGGGGCTGATCCTGTCCGGCATCGAGCCGGTGTGGGTGGAGCCGCGCTGGGACGCGGAACGGCATCTGGCCCACCCGCCGTCCGCCGAGTCGTTCGAGGAGGCGTTCACGGCGCATCCCGACGCCAGGGGTGCCCTGGTCACCAGCCCGACGCCGTACGGTGCGAGCGCCGATCTGCGGGCCGTCGCCGAGGTCTGCCACCGCCGCTCGCTGCCGCTGATCGTCGACGAGGCGTGGGGGGCGCATCTGCCCTTCCACCCGGATCTGCCGTCCTGGGCGATGGACGCGGGCGCCGACATCTGCGTGACCAGCATCCACAAGATGGGCAGCGGTCTCGAACAGGGATCGGTGTTCCACCTGCGCGGCGACCTGGTGCCGCCCGAACTGCTCGGTATGCGCGCCGACCTGCTGAGCACCACCAGCCCGTCGGTGCTGATCTTCGCCGGTCTCGACGGCTGGCGCCGCCAGATGGCACTCGGCGGGCAGGAGCTGATGAGCGGCGCGCTGGAGCTGGTGGCCGGTGTCCGGACGGCCGTCGAGGAGATCGAGGGCATGCACGTCAACGACCGCGACGACTTCTGCGGTCCGGGGTTGGCCCACGGTTTCGATCCGCTGCCGGTCGTCATCGACCTCGACGGGCTCGGCGTCTCGGGCTTCCGGGCGGCGGACTGGCTGCGGGAGCACCGCGGTGTGATCGCCCACATCACCGACCACCGCCGCATCGGGGCGCAGATCACCCACGGCGACGACCGGGAGACCGCCGGGGAACTGCTCACCGCCCTGAAGGACCTCGCCCGCGCCGCCCCGGGTCTGGGGTCCGCTGCGCGCGTCGAGGTGCCGTCGCCGGCCGAGCTGCGGATGCCTCAGACGTGCTTGCCCCGGGACGCGTTCTTCGGCCCCACCGAGGATGTACCCCTGGACCGGGCCGCCGGCCGGGTCGCGGCGGAGATGATCACTCCGTATCCGCCCGGCATTCCGGCCGTGCTGCCCGGTGAGCGGCTGGCCGAGCCGGTCCTGCGCTATCTGCGCAGCGGCCTGGAGGCGGGAATGTACCTCCCCGATCCGACCGATCCGGCACTGGAGACCGTCAGGGTCGTCGCGGAACACGGTGCCTGAGCGGGGGCCCGATGAGTGAAACGGGTCACGTGTCGCGGTGTCGGTTTCGCGGAACACCCGGAGATGGTTTAGCGTTCATCCATACGTGGCGACGGAGTCGACCGAAATGTCCTCCGCGGTCACCGCTTACGGCCCTGGCCGGCCTCCCCCGTCCGGCCAGGGCTTTTTCATGCCCGCGCGCTCCCGTCCCCGGTTCCGGCACGGAATCCGTACCGGATCCCGCCGTCCGCCGAGGTGCTCAGCACGGCGACAGCGACTGAAATGGACATAGGGAAAGCCCCGGAACCGAATCGCCGGCGAGGAGCCCCGTGCCATGACCAAAGCGATCAAACTCCTGAACGCCCTCCCCCTCCCCCAGCGCGCGCGGCTGATGGAGCTGGCCCAGGAGGTCTCCTTCCCGGAGGACGACCGGATCTTCGAGGCGGGTGGCGGGGCGGACCGTTTCTGGGTCATCCGCTCCGGCGCGGTCTCCCTGACCCAGCAGGTGACGTCCCTGCAGCGGGTCACGGTCGCCAGTCTCGGCGTGGGCGACCTGCTCGGCTGGTCCTGGCTGTTCCCGCCCTACGAGTGGGACTTCGGCGCCGAGGCGTTCAGCCCGGTGCGCGCGTACGAGTTCGACGCGGCCGCGGTGCTCGACCTGTGCGAGCGGGACCCGCAGCTGGGCATCGTGCTGGTGCGGTCGGTCGCGGAGATCCTCGCGCACCGGCTGGAGTCCACCAGGGGCCGGCTCATGGAGCACTACGCGCTGCACGGGCGCGGCTCGCTGTGAGCCGCCGTCAGACGCGGTAGCGGCGCAGCGCGGGCATCGCGACGGCCAGGGCCAGCATCACGGCCACGACGAGCAGACCGCCGCCGGCCACGGCCTCCCGGGCCCCGAAGGCGGAGCCCGCGCCGCCGTGCAGGACGTCGGCCAGCCGCGGGCCGCCCGCCACGACGACGGTGAACACGCCCTGCATGCGCCCGCGCATCTCGTCGGTCGCGGCGGACAGCAGGATCGCCCCGCGGAACACCATGGAGACCATGTCGGCGACACCGGCCACGACCAGGAAGGCGACCGCGAGCCACAGACTGCCGCTGAGCCCGAAGCCGGTGATGGCGGCCCCCCAGACGACGACCGCGCCGATCACCATCCAGCCGTGCCGGCGGGCCCGCGAGAAGGTGCCGGAGAACAGTCCGCCGGCCACCGCGCCGATGGGGATCGCCGCGAACAGCAGACCGAGCGCCAGCCCTTCGCCGTACGGGGCGTACGTCTCGGCGGCGAGCTGCGGGAACAGGGCGCGGGGCATGCCGAACACCATGGCGACGATGTCGGCCAGGAAGGACAGCAGCAGCACCTTGTGCCCGGCGATGTAGCGGAAGCCGGCCACCACCTCGCGCACGCCCGCGCGCCGGACCGCCGTGCCCGCGAGTGGCGGCAGCGCGGGGAGCCGGTGGACCGCCCACACGGTGACGCACAGGGCCAGCGCGTCGATCAGGTACAGCTCGGGCAGTCCGATCACCGGGATCAGCGCACCGGCGAGCAGCGGGCCGACCACCTGCCCGGTCTGCATGACGGTGGAGCCGAGGGCGTTGGCGGCGGGCAGCTCGTCCTCGGGCACCAGACGGGCGATGGAGGCGTTGCGGGCCGGGGCGTTGAGGCCCCAGAAGGCCTGCTGCAGCGCGAGCAGCAGCATCAGCGCGGCCACCGACGCCATGCCGGTCACCGCCTGTATCCAGAAGAGCAGCGAGGTCACCGCGATGCCGGTGTTGGTGATCAGCAGCAGCTTGCGGCGGTCCATGGTGTCGGCCACCGCGCCGCCCCACAGCGCGAAGACGATGAGCGGCAGCAGACCGGCGAGGCTCGCGGCGCCGACCCACGCGGAGGAGCCGGTGATGTCGTAGATCTGCTTGGGTACGGCGACGGCGGTGAGCTGGCTGCCGACGGCCGTGACGATGGTCGAGGACCACAGCCTGCGGTAGGCCGGGCGGCGCAGGGGCCGGGTGTCCATGGCCCAGCGGCGCCATCCGCGCTGCCGGGTCCCGTCCGGCGCCGGGGCCTTCGCGCCCGGTTCGGTGCCGCTCTCACTGTTGCTCTCGCTCGTGTCCACGCGCTTCCTGCATGCTCGGTACATCTTTCGGCTGCGGGGATCACTATCGCAGCTGTGTTCGGGTTCAGGTCCGGTCAGGCCCCGGCGACGAGTGAGACGCCGAGGACGATCATGGTGGCGGCCACCAGGCCGTCGAGGACCCGCCAGGCCGCGGGCCGGGCCAGGAAGCGGCCGAGGTGGCGGGCGCCGAAGCCGAGCGCGGCGAACCAGACCAGGCTGGCGGCGGCGGCTCCGAGGCCGAAGGTCCAGCGCAGCGGCCCGCGGTCGGCGGCGACGGAGCCCAGCAGGAACACGGTGTCGAGGTAGACGTGCGGGTTGAGCCAGGTCAGCGCCAGGCAGGTGAGCACGGCCCGGCGGCGCGAGCCCGCGGCGTCGCCGTCCGCCCGCAGCGCACCGGACGGCCGGAACACCCGCCGGGCGGCCAGGGCTCCGTAGCAGAGCAGGAAGGCGCCGCCGATCCAGCCGACGGCGGTCAGCGCGCCCGGCCAGGCCACCACCACGGCGCCGACCCCGCCGACGCCCAGGGCGATGAGCACGGCGTCGGACAGCGCGCAGATGCCGACCACGGCGAGCACCGCGTCGCGGCGGACCCCCTGACGCAGGACGAAGGCGTTCTGGGCGCCGATGGCGACGATGAGCGAGAGGCCGGTCCCGAAACCGGCGGCGGCCGCCGTGAGCGCGTTGTTCATGTCCTCGACGCTAAGCGGGCGATCACCGGACGTACAGCTAAGGATTCTTACGTATCATTAGCCGTCGTGATGACGACATGACGCCGGCCTGTGCGCCGGCCCTCGCGGATCTGCCGCTGGACCACGTGCGCACCCTGCTGGCAGTGGTGGACGAGGGGACGTTCGACGCGGCCGCCGCCGCCCTGCACGTGACGCCGTCCGCGGTGAGCCAGCGGGTGAAGGCGCTGGAGCAGCGCACCGGCCGGGTGCTGCTGCTGCGCACCAAGCCGGTGCGGGCGACGGACTCCGGTGCCGTGCTGGTGCGGCTGGCCCGCCAGGTGGCGCGGCTGGAGCGGGACGCCTCGGCCGAGCTGGGCCTGCGCGGGGCGGGCGAGCCGACCCGGGTGTCGGTGGCGGTGAACGCGGACTCCCTGGCGACCTGGTTCCTGCCCGCCCTCACCCGTCTTCCCCCGGAGCCCGCGCTCTGCTTCGAACTGCGCCGCGAGGACGAGGGCCACACGGCGACGCTGCTGCGGGAGGGCGTGGTGATGGCCGCGGTGACGTCGTCGCCCGAACCGGTTCCCGGCTGCACGGTCCGGGCGCTGGGCCGGATGCGCTATCTCCCCTGCGCCACCGCGGACCTCGCCGCCCGCCATCTGGCGGGGCCGCCGCACGAGGTGGTCGCCGGGGCTCCCGTGGTGGTCTTCGACCGGCGGGACGACTTCCAGGACGCCTTCGCGCGGCGGCTCGGGCTCGACGGTGCGAGCGCCGCGCGGCACTACGTGCCGACCTCGGAGGGCTTCGTCGAGGCCGTCGCCGCCGGGCTCGGCTGGGGCATGGTGCCCCAGCCACAGGCGGAGCCCCTGCTGCGCACCGGCCGGCTCGTCGTCTTCGCCCCGGACCTGGCGGTGGACGTCACGCTCCACTGGCAGCAGTGGAAGCTCGACTCCCCGGCCCTGGCCGCGGTGGCGGACGCGGTGACGGCGACGGCGGCCGAGGCGCTCGGGCGGTAGCGGCCGGCCCGGGCGACCGTCGGAGCCGCGCCGGTTTCGCCCCGCGGTCGACAGGTCACCCGCAACGGAGTAAGCCATGCACGAGGGCGCGAACGATACCGATCGCAGGTGACTTTGATGGACAACTGGCGCGAACACGCCGCATGCCGGACGGAGGACCCCGACCTCTTCTTCCCGATCGGCACCACCGGCCCGGCCGCTTTGCAGACCGAGCAGGCGAAGGCGGTCTGCCGGACCTGTCCGGTCCGGGAGCAGTGTCTGCGCTGGGCGCTCGACACCGGGCAGACCATCGGTGTCTGGGGCGGCACCAGCGAGCTCGAACGCCGGGCGCTCAAGCGGCGCGAGGCCGCTCGCCGGAGGTCCGGCTGATGCCGGGCGCCCCCGCCGGACATGGGCCGGCGGGATCGTCGTCGGCCGTGGGAGGACCGCCATGAGCGTGCGCGTGCGCCGCGTCTACGACCCGCCGGAGCCGGAGGACGGGGTACGGGTCCTGGTGGACCGGCTGTGGCCCCGGGGTGTGTCGAAGGACGCGGCGCGGGTGGACGAGTGGCCCAAGGAGCTCACCCCGTCGACCGAGCTGCGCCGCTGGTACCACGCGGGCGAGCGCTCGTACGAGGAGTTCGCGCGCCGGTACGAGGCGGAGCTGACCGCCCCGGAGGCGAGCGAACTCCTCGACCGGGTACGGGAACTGGCCGAGGCGGGCGACGTGACGCTGCTGACCGCGGCCAGGTCGCCCGGCGAGAGCCACGCCTCCGTGCTGCTCCGCCTCCTCGACGAGGGGTGAGCGGCGCGGAGCGGTCGGCCGGCGGGGCCGCCGCTCAGGCGGTCTGCCGTGCCGCGGCCCGGCCCGCCGCCCGGCCGGAGAACAGGCAGCCGCCGAGGAAGGTGCCCTCCAGCGCGTTGTACCCGTGCACCCCTCCCCCGCCGAAGCCGGCCACCTCGCCGGCCGCGTACAGGCCCTCGACCGGGGTGCCGTCGGCGCCCAGGGCGCGGGAGTCCAGGTCGGTCTGGATGCCGCCGAGGGTCTTGCGGGTGAGGATGTGCAGCTTGACGCCGATCAGCGGGCCCGCGGCCGGGTCGAGGATCCGGTGCGGGGTGGCGACGCGGCCGAGGCGGTCGCCGATGTAGCGGCGGGCGTTGCGAATGCCCTGCACCTGGGCGTCCTTGGCGTACGGGTTGGCCAGTTGGAGGTCGCGGGCCTCGATCTGGCGCCGGAGCGCGGCGGCCTCCAGGAGCGGCTCGTCGGTCAACCGGTTCATCTTCTCCACCAGTTGCTCCAGGTTCGGCGCGGTCACGAAGTCGGCGCCGTGGCGCAGGAACGCGTCCACCGGGGCCGGGGCTCCCTTGCCGAGCAGGCGTTCGCGCAGGAAGCCGGCGCGGTTCTTGGCGGTGATGTCGGGGTTCTGCTCGGAGCCGGAGAGCGCGAACTCCTTCTCGACGATCTTCTGGGTGAGGACGAACCAGGAGTGGTCGTGCTCCGCGAGACCCTCGGCCGTGCGCAGGTGGCGCAGGGTGCCGAGGGTGTCGTAGCCGGGCAGGTACGGCTCGGGCAGCCGGCGTCCCAGCGCGTCGAACCACATCGAGGACGGTCCGGGCAGGATGCGGATGCCGTGGCCGGGCCAGATCGGGTCCCAGTTGCGCACGCCCTCGGTGTAGTGCCACATCCGGTCCCGGTTGACCAGGCGGGCGCCCGCCTCGGCGCTGATGTCGAGCATCCGTCCGTCGACGTAGGCGGGGACGCCGGTGACCATCTCGGCGGGCGGGGTGCCCAGACGCTCGGGCCAGTGGCGGCGGACGATGTCGTGGTCGGCGCCGATGCCGCCGGAGGTGACGATCACGGCACGCGCGGTGAGTTCGAACTCGCCGGCCGCGTCGCGGTTGGAGGCGACGCCGCGCGGTGAGTCGTCCGGGGCGAGGACCGTGCCGCGCACCCCGCGCGCGGAGCCGTCCTCGACGACCAGGTGGTCGACGCGGTGGCGGTGGTGGAAGGTGAGCAGTCCGTCGCGCGCGGCCTGCTTCGCGTACCGCACGAAGGGCTCGACGACCCCCGTGCCGGTGCCCCAGGCGATGTGGAAGCGGGGTACGGAGTTGCCGTGCCCGCCCGCCCTGAGGTCGCCGCGCTCGGCCCAGCCGACGGTGGGCAGGAAGGTGATGCCGTGCCCGGCCAGCCAGGACCGCTTCTCCCCCGCCGCCCACTCGACGTACGCCCGTGCCCAGCGCACCGACCAGGAGTCCTCGTCCTCGGTCCGGTCGAAGCCTGCGCTGCCCTGCCAGTCGTTCCAGGCCAGGTCGAGGGAGTCCTTGACGCCGAGCCGCCGCTGCTCCGGGGAGTCGACCAGGAAGAGACCGCCGAAGGACCAGAAGGCCTGCCCGCCGAGGTTGGCCGCGTTCTCCTGGTCCACCAGGGCGACTCTCCTGCCCCGGCTGGTCAGCTCGTGGGCCGCGACCAGGCCCGCCAGACCCGCTCCGACCACGATGACGTCGGCATCCATGGCGACCGTCCCTTCCTGTTGTGTCGGTGACCCTGTGGTCAGTGACGCGCGCTGCCGTCGGTGAGCAGCGCGGTGAGCAGCTGCCCCAGCCAGACCCGGGCGCCCGCGACGTCCCGGTCCAGGAGCAGTTGGGTGGTGACCCCGTCGTAGGCCGCGATCACGGCGTGCGCGGCCTCCTCGGCGTCGCCGGGCACTGCGGGCAGGGCGGTGTGTCCGCGGGCCCGGGCGAGCCGGTCGGCGATCGCCCGCCTGAGGCGGGCCCGGTGCTCCAGCAGGGTCCGGGCGACCTCGGGGTCGCGGGCGGCGTGCACCAGGAAGTCCGTCTTCACCAGGAGCCAGTCCCGGTCCAGGAGCAGCACCTCGGTGACGCGCTCCACGGCGGCGGACACGTCCAGGCCGGGTCCGTCGGCGGCGAGGGCGGTGGCCACCTGCTCGGCGATCAGGTCGGCCCGCTGCTCGTAGAGGACGAAGAACAGCTCGTCGAGACTGTCGAAGTTGGAGTAGAAGGCGCCCCGGCTGTACCCGGCCGCCTCGCAGACCTCCTCGATCGACACCCGTCCGAAGCCCTTGGCGGCGAACACCGCGAACGCGGCGTCCAGGAGGTTCGCCCGGGTGCGCACGCGGCGCCTGGTCACCCGCCCGGTGGTCGCCTTCGCCGCCATGCCCGACCCTCCGCTCGGTTTGATACGCGAATGTATCGGATACACCGCCGTATCGAAAGAGCGGCCACAGTAGGGGCGACACCACCTATAGAACACATTTTCGAATGAGGAGTACCCTGGTCCCATGACCACGCACCACCTCCAGGCCTCGCTCTTCGACCAGACCGACGAGGTCCGGCTGGGCCCGCTCGACGGTCTGCGCCGCACCCACCTCGGCCTGGGAGCCTGGATCGACCTGCTCCCCGGGTGGCTGAGCGGCGCCGACGCGCTGTTCGAGCGGCTGGCCGCCGAGGTCCCCTGGCGTGCGGAACGGCGTGAGATGTACGAACGCGTCGTCGACGTACCCCGGCTGCTGGCGTTCTACGGCGCGGGCGACGCCCTCCCGCACCCGCTGCTGACCGAGGCGCGCGACGCCCTGTCGGCCCACTACGCCGAGGAGCTGGGCGAGCCGTTCACAAGCGCGGGCCTGTGCCACTACCGCGACGGCCGGGACAGCGTCGCCTGGCACGGTGACCGGATCGGACGCGGCGCGCGCCAGGACACCATGGTCGCCATCCTCTCGGTGGGCGCGCCCCGGGACCTGCTGCTGCGCCCGGCGGGCGGGGGCGGGCAGACCGTGCGCCGCCCGCTGGGCCACGGCGACCTGATCGTGATGGGCGGCTCCTGCCAGCGCACCTGGGAACACTGCGTCCCCAAGAGCACCCGCGCCGCCGGGCCCCGCATCAGCGTCCAGTTCCGCCCGCGCGGCGTGCGCTGAGGGCCGGGCGACCGCCCGCTCCCCGTTTCTGGTTGGCTGTCCCGCGCGGGGACCACCGATCCGGAACACGGGAGACCATGAGCGCGGACGTACGGCAAGTGGCCGACGGCACCTACCTGGTGCACGGCGGCAACACCAACTGGGTCGTCCTCACCGACGGCGACGCGGTGACCCTCGTCGACACCGGATACCCCGGCGACCGCCGGGCGCTGCTCGACTCCCTCGCCGCCGTCGGGAGTTCGCCCGAGGCGGTGGCGGCCGTGCTGATCACCCACGCCCACAACGACCACCTGGGCTCGGCCGAGTACCTGCGCGCCGCCCACGGCACCCCGGTCCTGCTGCACGAGGCCGAGGTGCCGCACGCCCGGCGCGACTTCCTCCAGCAGGTGTCGGTCGGCACCGTGCTGCGCAACGCCTGGCGCCCCGGCGTGCTGCCGTGGACGGTGCACGTGCTGCGCACCGGCGGCACCGAGCAGCACCCGGTGACCGCGCCCGCGGCCTTCCCGGTGGACGGCGCCCTCGACCTGCCCGGCCGGCCCGTGCCGGTGCACACCCCCGGGCACACCGACGGCCACTGCGTCTACCACCTTCCCGACGCCGGGGTGGTGATCTCCGGCGACGCGCTGGTGAGCGGCCACGCCATCTCGCGGGTCGAGGGACCGCAGCTGCTGCCCGACCTGTTCCACCACGACCGGACGCGCGCGGTCGCCTCGCTCGACGTCATCGCCGGTCTGGAGGGCGACGTGCTGCTGCCTGGCCACGGTCCGGTCCACCGCGGGCCGGTGAAGGACGCCGCGGCACGGGCCCGGGAACGGGCGTTCTAGAGTCGGGGCATGGCCTTGCAGATCAGTGCCACCAATCCGGAGCATCCCGCGCTCCTGCTCGAACTGCCCTGGCAGCTGCCGCTGGAGCAGTGGCCCGAGGAGTATCTCGTGCCGCTGCCGCGGGGCATCTCCCGGCACGTGGTCCGCTACGCGCGCGCCGGGGACGAGGTGATCGCCGTCAAGGAGCTGGCCGAGCGGCCCGCACTGCGCGAGTACCAGCTGCTGCGCGACCTGGACCGGCTCGCCATCCCGGCGGTGGACGCGCTGGCCGTGGTCACCGGCCGCTCCGACGCCGCCGGCGAGGCCCTGGAGCCGGTGCTGGTCACCCGGCACCTGGGCGGCTCGCTGCCGTACCGGTCGATGTTCGAGACGACGCTGCGCCCGGCCACCATGCACCGCCTGATGGACGCCCTCGCGGTGCTGCTGGTCCGACTGCACCTGGCCGGCTTCGCGTGGGGGGACTGCTCGCTGTCCAACACGCTCTTCCGGCGCGACGCGGGCGCCTACGCCGCCTACCTCGTCGACGCCGAGACCGGCGACCTGCACCCGCGGCTCAGCGACGGGCAGCGCGACTACGACCTCGACCTCGCCCGGGTGAACATCAGCGGCGAGCTGCTCGACCTGGAGGCCTCGGGGGCGCTGCACCCCTCCGTCGACCCGGTCGAGTTCGGCACCGAGATCTGCGCCCGCTACCGGAGCCTGTGGCAGGAGCTGACCCGCACCTCCGTGTATCCGGCGGGCAAGTACCACTACATCGAGCGCCGGATCCGGCGCCTGAACGCGCTCGGTTTCGACGTGGCCGAGATGCAGATCGAGCACGCCTCCAACGGCGACACGGTCACCTTCGTGCCCAAGGTCGTCGACGCCGGTCACCACCAGCGCCAGCTGTTGCGCCTGACCGGCCTGGACGCCGAGGAGAACCAGGCCAGGCGGCTGCTCAACGACCTGGAGAGCTGGATGGCCACCCAGGACGACTACGCCCCGGGCGACCCCCTCGGCGCCCGCCCGGAGGTCCTCGCCCACCGCTGGGTGCGCGAGGTCTTCCGGCCCACCGTGCGCGCCGTGCCGGTGGAAGTGCGCGGCGCGATGGACCCGGCGGAGATCTACCACGAGCTGCTGGAGCACCGCTGGTACCTCTCCGAGCGGGCCCAGCACGACATCGGCCTGGAGACGGCCGTCGAGGACTACATCCTCAACATCCTGCCCCGGGCCCGGGAGACCCTGCAGCCCACGGCGGACTGAGCGGCGCGGCGTCCGCTCAGCTGTGCGGGACCACCGCCACCGGGCACTCGGCGTGGTGCAGCACGCCGTGCGCCACCGAGCCGATCCGGGCGCCGACGGCCGTACGGCGGGCGCGGCGCCCGACGACCATCAACTGGGCGTTCGCGGACACCGACAGCAGCACCTGGCCCGCGCTGCCCATCTCCACGTGCTCGACCACCGGCACGTCGGGGAAGCGCTCGCGCCATGGTGCGAGCGCCTCGCCGAGCGCCTTGCGCTCGTACTGCTCCAGGCCGCCGGCCTCGTCCGCGAGGGCCATCGAGCCGGGGCTGTAGGTGAAGACCGTCGGCAGGGCCCAGGCCCGCACGGCGCGCACGGTGGCGCCTCGCGCGGCGGCCGCCGCGAACGCGAACCCGATGACGTCGGCGCTGTCCTCCGGCTCGCCCTGCTGGCCCACGACGACCTCGCGGCCCCCGGCCTCGGCGGCGGCCCGGTCACCGGCCCGGACGAGGACGACGGGCCGGGTCGCCTCGGCGATCACCTGCTGGCCGACCGAGCCGAGCAGGAAGCCGACGACCGCGCCGTGGCCGCGCGAGCCGAGGACCAGCGTCTCGGCGTCGGCCGCGGCGGCGAGCAGGACCGCCACGGCGTCGCCCTCGCGGACGTCGGTGGTCACCGTGAGACCGGGATCGCGCTCGGTGACGGTGCCGACCGCCCGGGCGAGGGCGTCCCGCGCCCACCCCTCCTGCGTCTCCCGGTCCACCGCACCGGCCACGCCCTCCCCCTGGAACCGCCAGGCGTGCACGACGTGCAATGGCGCGCCGCGACGGACCGCCTCCCTCGCCGCCCAGGCCAGTGCGGCCAGGCTCTCCTCCGAACCGTCCGAGCCTGCCGTGATCGGGCGCGTCATGCGGGTCCCTCCCTGGGTCGCGGGAACGTCGTTCTCGGAGCCCAGTCTTCCCCAAGCCGTCCGGACGGCCGCGCGGGGGGAGCGGACGGACGCCGGCGGCCCGCCCCCGCCGCCCGAGCGAGGACCCGCGATCGAACATACGATGGCCGCAGGCCGGTGCGGTGACGGGGACGCCGTGCCGTGAATCCGGCCGCTCGACGTGGGGGATGTATGGCACAGGCCGACGGGGAGACACGGACCGTCATCATGACCGTGGACGACGATCCGGGGGTGTCCCGCGCCGTCGCCCGCGACCTGCGGCGGCGCTACGGCGCGACGTACCGGATCGTGCGCGCGGAGTCCGGCGAGTCGGCGCTCGGCGCACTGCGTGAACTGAAACTGCGCGGCGACCTGGTGGCCGTGATCCTGGCCGACTACCGGATGCCGCAGATGAACGGCATCGAGTTCCTGGAACAGGCCCTCGACGTGTACCCGGGCGCCCGGCGGGTGCTGCTGACGGCGTACGCGGACACCAACGCGGCGATCGACGCGATCAACGTCGTCGATCTGGACCACTACCTGCTCAAGCCCTGGGACCCGCCCGAGGAGAAGCTGTACCCGGTCCTGGACGACCTGCTCCAGGCCTGGCGCACCGGCGACCACCGGCCGGTGCCCAGCACCAAGGTCGTCGGGCACCGCTGGTCGGCACGGTCCTCGGAGGTCCGGGAGTTCCTCGCCCGCAACCAGGTGCCCTACCGCTGGTACTCCTCGGACGAGCCGGAGGGGCGGCGGCTGCTGTCGGCGGCCGGGCAGGACGGGCACCGGCTGCCGGTGGTGATCACACCGGACGGGACGCCGCTGGTGGAGCCGGAGGCGCCCGAGCTGGCCGCGCGGGTGGGTCTTGCCACCACGCCGGCCTCGGACTTCTACGACCTGGTGGTGATCGGCGGCGGCCCGGCCGGGCTCGGCGCGGCCGTGTACGGGGCCTCGGAGGGGCTGCGGACGGTACTGGTGGAGCGGTCGGCGACCGGCGGGCAGGCCGGGCAGAGCTCCCGCATCGAGAACTACCTCGGCTTCCCCGACGGCGTGTCCGGCGGGCAGCTGACCGAGCGGGCCCGGCGGCAGGCGGCGAAGTTCGGCGCCGAGATCCTCACCGCGCGCGAGGTCACCGGCCTGGAGGCGAACGGCGCGGCGCGCGTCGTCCGGTTCTCGGACGGCTCGGCGATCGCCGCGCACAGCGTCATCCTGGCGACCGGCGTGTCCTACCGGCAGCTGACCGCTCCGGGCACCGAGGACCTGGCCGGCTGCGGCGTGTTCTACGGCTCTGCGCTGACCGAGGCGGCCTCCTGCCAGGGCCACGACGTGTACATCGTCGGCGGTGCCAACTCGGCCGGGCAGGCGGCGATGTACCTGGCCCGGGGCGCCAAGTCGGTGACGCTGCTGGTGCGCGGCGGCTCCCTGGAGGCGTCGATGTCGTACTACCTGATCCAGCAGATCGAGGAGACGCCCAACATCCGGGTGCGCTGCTCCACCGTCGTCGAGAGCGCGCACGGCGACGGCCACCTGGAGCGGCTGACGCTGCGCGACGCGGAGAGCGGCGCCACCGAACTCGTCGACGCGCAGTGGCTGTTCGTGTTCATCGGCGCGGCCCCGCTGACCGGCTGGCTGGACGGCACGGTGCTGCGGGACGAGCGGGGCTTCATCCTCGCCGGGCCCGATCTGACGCCCGACGGGCGGCCGCCGGCCGACTGGGAGCTGGACCGGCCGCCGTACCACCTGGAGACCAGCGTCCCGGGCGTCTTCGTGGCGGGCGACGCCCGTGCGGAGTCCGCCAAGCGGGTCGCGTCCGCCGTCGGAGAGGGAGCCATGGCAGTGATGCTCGTCCACCGGTATCTGGAGCAGTCGTGAGCGGGCGGCCGATGCCGTGCAGCCCCGAGGAGATCGGGAAGCTGTTCCTGTTCGAGAAGCTGACGCCCGAGCAGTTGGGCCGGCTGTGCGCCGAGGGCCGGGTGGAGCTGTTCGACCCGGGCCCCGTGTACGCGGAGGGCGAGGACGCCACCTGCTTCTACGTGCTGCTGGAGGGGACGGTCGTGCTGACCCGCCGGGTCGGCGGGGACGACGTGGAGACCAACCGCACCTCGCAGCGCGGGGTGTACGCGGGCGCGATGCAGGCGTACGTCGGCGACCGGGTGCCGCAGGTCTACAACAACTCCATGCGGGTCACCGAACCGACTCGGTTCTTCGTGTTGCCGGCGGACACGTTCGCGGCCGTCATGCGGGAGTGGTTCCCGATGGCGGTGCATCTGCTGGAGGGGCTGTTCTTCGGCTCCAAGAACACCCAGCGCACCATCGGCCAGCGCGAACGGCTGCTGGCGCTGGGCTCGCTGTCCGCCGGTCTGACGCACGAGCTGAACAACCCGGCGGCGGCCGCGGTACGGGCCACCTCGACGCTGCGGGAGCGGGTGGCGAAGATGCGGCACAAGCTGGCCGTGATCGCCGAGGGGCCGTTCTCCCGCGAGGCGCTCGCGGGGCTCATCGAGGTCCAGGAGCGGACGGCGGAACGGGTGGCCAAGGCGCCCTCGCTCAGCCCGCTGGAGGCCGCGGACCGGGAGGACGAACTCGGCGACTGGCTGGAGGACCACGGCATCGAGCACGGCTGGCAGCTCGCGCCGACCTTCGTGCAGGCCGGTCTGGACACCGAGTGGCTGGAGCAGGTCGCGGCGGCCGTGGACGAGGAGATCCTGCCGGGAGCGGTCGGCTGGCTCAACTACACGGTCGAGACCGAGCTGCTGATGAACGAGATCGCGGACTCCACCGCCCGCATCTCCCACCTGGTGGACGCGGCCAAGCAGTACGCGCAGCTGGACCGGGCGCCCTACCGGACGGTGGACGTCCACGAGCTCCTCGACAGCACGCTGCTGATGCTCTCCGGGAAGATCGGCCCGCGGATCGGGGTCGTCAAGGAGTACGAACGCACGGTGCCGCGGGTCCCGGCGTATCCGGCGGAGCTGAACCAGGTGTGGACCAACCTGATCGACAACGCCGTCGCCGCGGTGAACGACGCGGGCGGCGAGGGGACGCTGACCGTGCGCACCGCGCTCCACCACGACCGGCTGCTGGTGGAGTTCCGCGACACCGGCACCGGGATCGCCCCGGAGATCCGGGAGCGCATCTTCGACCCGTTCTTCACCACCAAGCCGGTGGGCGAGGGCACCGGGCTCGGGCTGGACATCTCCTGGCGGATCGTGGTCGACAAGCACCACGGCAGCCTCCAGGTCGAGTCCGTGCCGGGCGACACCCGTTTCCAGGTCCTTCTGCCGCTCACCGCCGCGGAACCCGACCCGACCGGACCCGCCGAACCCACCGATCCGACCGACCCGACCGATCCGACCGATCCGACCGATCCGACCGAGGAGCCGGTATGACCAGCGACACCGGAATCGATCCCACCGTCCCGCCGAGCGGCCCCGGCTGCGTCGAGTGCGACGCGGTCGGGGGCTGGTGGTTCCACCTGCGGCGCTGTGCGAGCTGCGGCCACGTCGGCTGCTGCGACAGCTCGCCGGGACAGCACGCGACCGGCCATTTCCGGTCCACCGGGCACCCGGTGGTGCAGAGCTTCGAGCCGGGCGAGGAGTGGTACTGGGACTACGCGACCAGCGAGGTGCGCGAGTCGGGCCCGGACCTCGCCCCGCCCGGCAGCCACCCGGCCGGCCAGCCGTCCCCGGGCCCGGCGGACCGGGTCCCGGCGGACTGGGCGGCCTCCCTCCACCGCTGACCCGGCCACACGACGCGCCGCCCCCGGCCGATCCGGCATCCGGGCGTCCGGGAGCGCAGAGCGGTGCGCCGCCACTCCGCACCCGGCGGGAAGGCGCACCCGCGGCCCGGACCGTCCGTCCCCGCGAGAGCGGACTCCCCGTGCCCGGCTGTTGCCGTCGCCCGGCCCGCGGGCCGGGGGTACGGGCGGGCCGCGAAACCGGGGGACCGCTGTCGGACCCACGTGTCAGGATGGGCGGTGTGCCGCTGACCTCACTCACCAGCCCGCTCGTCGGCCGCGAGGACGAACTCGCGCGTCTCACCGGCGTACTGGAACGCGCCCGCGCCGGTGAGGCCCGCGCGGTCCTCGTCGCCGGGGACGCCGGGGTCGGCAAGACCCGGACCCTGGACGAGGCCGCCGGGCGGGCCGCCGCGGCCGGGACGACCGTGCTCACCGGTCACTGCGTGGACCTGGGCGACGTGGGCCTGCCGTATCTGCCGTTCACCGAGATCCTCGGCGTGCTGGCCGCCGACGAGCGGTTCGCCCCGGTGCTGGCCGGGCATCCGGTGGCCGACCGGCTGCTTGGCGGCGGGCCGGACGACGGGACCGACGCCGCGCCCTCGCGCCTGAGGCTCTTCGAGGGCGTGGCCGCCCTCCTGACCGACTTGGCCGACGTCGCACCGCTGCTGCTGGTGCTGGAGGACCTGCACTGGGCCGACCAGTCCTCCCGGGACCTGCTGAGGTTCCTGCTCGGGCGGGGGGTCCTGCAACGCCCGGCGGGCGGGGCGCCGGGCCACCGGCTCGCGCTGTTCGCCTCGTACCGGGCGGACGACCTGCACCGCCGCCATCCGCTGCGCCCGCTGCTGGCCGAGCTGGTGCGCCTGCCCGGCGTGGAGCGGCTGGAGCTGCGGCCGCTGGCCGACGCCGACGTGGCCCGGCTGGTGCGCTCGCTGCGCCGGCGGCGGCTGCCGGACAGCACCGTGCGCCGGATCGTGGAGCGGGCCGAGGGCAACGCCTTCTACGCCGAGGAGCTGGTCGCGGCCACGGACGCGCCGGCCGGGGGCGTGCCCAGCGGGCTGGCCGACGTCCTGCTCATCCGGTTCGAGCAACTGTCCGAGACCGCCCAGCAGGTGCTGCGCACCGCCGCCGTGGCGGGCCGCCGGGTGGGGCACGACCTGCTGCGGAACGCCGTCGGGCTGCCCGAGGAGGAGCTGGAGTCGGCGCTGCGCGAGGCGGTGGAGCGGCAGTTGCTGGTCTCCGGCGACGGGGACACCTACTCCTTCCGGCACGCCCTCGCCCGGGAGGCGGTCTACGCCGACCTGCTGCCCGGTGAACGGGCCCGGCTGCACGGCGCGTTCGCCCGACTGCTCGCCGGTCCCGACCGCCGGTCCGACAGCGCGGCCGAGCGCGCGCACCACTACCGCGAGAGCCACGACCTGCCCGAGGCGCTCGCCGCCTCCCTGGAGGCCGCCGACCACGCCCAGCGGGTCGGCGCCCCCGCCGAGGAGCTGCGGCACGTCGAGGCGGCGCTCGACCTGTGGACGGCGGTCGACGCCACCGCGCGGCCGGCCGGACCCGACGTGGTGACGCTCACGCTGCGCGCCTCGGCGGCCGCCGTGCACGCCGGTGAGCTGCACCGCGCGGTCTCCCTCACCCGCTCCGCGCTGGCCGGCCTCGGCCAGGACGCGGACCTGGAGCTGGCCGCCCGCGTCCGCTACACCCTGGCCGACAATCTGCTGAGCGTCGACAACCTGGAGTCCGCGTACGCCTACAGCAGCGAGGCGCTGGGCCTGATCCCCGCCGAACCGCCCTCGCCGACATGGGTGTGGGCGGCGGCCACGCATGTGACGGCGGCCCGCCAGGTCGGGGAGAACGAGACGGCGCTGCGGGTGGCCCGCCGGGCGCTCAGGGCCGCCGAGGAGCTGGCGGTCACCGACGCCCGCGCCGATCTGCTGATCTCGCTGACGAGCCTGGAGGGCGGCAACCGCTCCACCCCCGAGGGCCGGGAGCGGCTCCTGGAGGCACGCGCGCTGGCGCGGCGGGCGGGCAACGCGCCCGTGGAGCTGCGGGCGCTGTTCAACCTCGCCATCGGCTGCTTCGAGTCCGGCGACCTGGAGGAGTGCCTGCCCTGGGCGTCGGAGGGTCTGGACCGGGCCCGTCGTTCCGGGCTGCTGTCCTCGCCCTACCCGCGGGAGATGCGGTATCTGCGGCTGCTGGCGCGGTACACGCTGGGCCACTGGGACGAGGTGCTGCGCGAGTCCGCCGAGGATGCCGGGGAGCGGTCGGCCCTGGACGGTCACGCCCTCGGGCCGGCGCTGTACGTGGCGCTGGCGCGCGGCGACTCGGAGGTGGCCGACCGGGCACGGGCCCTGCTGAACGGGCCGTTCGACTGGATGGCGCGGATGGTCGCGGGCATCGTGCTGACCGACGCGGCGGCGCTGCGCGGGGACGCGGAGGACGCCGTGCGGTGGATGCGCTCCAGCGTCGAGACGCTCACCGAGGCGGGTACGCGGCCCACCGTGACCCTGCGGCTGGCCACCCTCGCGCTGTCCGCGGTCGCCGACACCGTGACCGAGCTGCGCCGGGCCGGGGACGACTCCGGGGTGGCCCGCTGGTCGGACACGGCGGCCGAGCTGCTGGCCGACGCCCGCTGGTCCGCCGGACACGGGTACGACGGCGGCCCGCAGGGCCCGGAGGGCCAGGCGTGGCTGGCGCGCGCGGAGGCCGAGTGGTCCCGGATCGTCGGCGCCGCGCCGGACCCGGCGGCCTGGGAGAAGGCGGTGGCCGCCTTCACCTACGGCGACGCCTACGAACGCGCGCGGTGCAGGCTGCGGCTGGCCGACGCCCTGCTGGCGGCCGACCGTCGCGAGGAGGCGGCCGCCGAGGCCGGCACCGTACGCCGGGAGGCCGACCGGCTCGGCGCGACGGTGCTGCGCGAGCGGGTCGACGACCTGGTCCGGCGCGGCCGGCTCGCGGGCCCGGCACGGGCCGGGGCAGGGGCCGCGGTGCTGACCGCCCGCGAGCAGGACGTCCTGCGGCTGCTCGCGCTGGGGCACAGCAACCGCCGGATCGGGGAGGAGCTGTTCATCAGCGCCAAGACGGCGAGCGTCCACGTGTCGAACATCCTCGCCAAGCTGCACGCGGCGAGCCGTACGGAGGCGGTCGCGGTCGCCCACCGGCAGGGCCTGGTCGCCCCGGAGCCGACGTCGTCGCACTGAGGCGGGCCCGGGGAACCCCCGCGGGCCGGCGGACGTTGACCCGGCACCGACATCCACGCCCAAAGCGCCCACCACGACACAGGACGGCACGATGAGCGACTTGGTCCCCGGGGGCAACGTCCCTCTGCCGGGCGGCCCCGTGAGCATAAGGGTGCCCGGCGGCTTCGACGTGTCGGCGCTCGTCACGGACGACGGCGGCAAGGTCGGCGGCGACGAGGACTTCGTCTTCTTCAACCAGCCGGAGGCACCCGGCGCGAGACTGCGGGACGACACGCTCACCGTCGATCCGGCGCGGCTGCGGCCGGGCGCCACCCGCGTGACGGTGGCGGTCGGCCCGTCGGACCCCGGCACCCCGCTGAGCGCGCTCCCCTCCCCCACGGTCCGCGTCACCGACGCCCGCGGCCGGGCCGTCGCCCGGTTCACCCCCGCGCGCCCCGGGCGGGAGACCGTGCTGCTGCTCGTGGAGTTCTACCGGCGCGGCGAGGGCTGGAAGGTGCGCGCCCTGGGGCAGGGGTACGCCGACGGACTCGCCGGTCTCGCCCGGGACTTCGGCGTGGAGGTGACCGACGACGCGCCGCCGGAGCCGGCCAGGGCACCGGAACCGTCCACGCCCGGTGCCGACCACGACGGATTCCTGGACCTGGTCAACTCCGCCCGTGCCGCGGCCGGTTCGCCGTCCGTACGGCCGGACCCCCGGCTCCTCTCGGCGGCTCGCGCGCACGCCGCCGCCATGGCCGCCGCGGGCACCCTGAGCGTCGAGACCCGGGACGGCGTCTCGGTCCACCAGCGCGTCGTCACGGCCGGGTTCGCGTATCTCGCCGTCGGCGAGCACCTGGTCTCGGGCCCGCGCACGCCCGCCGAGTTCGTCGCGTACTGCCTGCGCACCGAGCGCACCCGGCGCACGCTGCACGACGGCCGCTTCACACACGCCGGGTGGGCGTACGTCACCGGCGGGCCCTCGGGCGACACGTACTGGACGGCGCTGTGGGCCGTGCCGCTCACCCCGGACGGCCTGGCCCGCACGACGGCGGAGGTCGTCGGCCGCACCAACCGGGAGCGGGCCGGGGCCGGGCTGCCCGCCCTGGCCGTCGACGCCCGGCTGACCGCCGCGGCACAGGCGCACAGCGCGGACATGGTGGCCCGCGACTTCTACTCGCACACCGACCCGGACGGCGGCAAGCCGTGGGACCGGGCCGCCGCCGCGGGTGCCCGCCGGCGCACGGTCGGCGAGAACATCGCCTGCGGCCAGCGCTCCCCCGCCGAGGTGGTGGAGGGCTGGATGAACAGCCCGGGGCACCGCGCCAACATCCTCAAGGCCGACTTCACGCACATCGGTGTCGGTCTGGCCGGCGGCGGCCGGGCGGGCACGTACTGGACGCAGCTCTTCGGCGGTTGAAGGATGACCCCATGAAGGGTGACCTCTTTTCCAGCGAGCACATGGTGCGGCCCGCCACGGCGCCGGGCATGACCGTCGAGAACTCCAAGTGCATCCGTTACGCCGTGAACGGCGAGATGCTCGCCCGGCAGGGCGCGATGATCGCCTACCGCGGCAGTCTGCAGTTCGAGCGCAAGGGCCAGGGCGTGGGCGGCATGCTCAAGCGCGCGGTCACCGGGGAGGGACTGCCGCTGATGGCGGTGCGCGGACAGGGCGAGGCCTGGTTCGCGAACGAGGCCCAGAACTGCTTCGTCGTCGAGGTGGAGCCGGGCGACGAGTTCACGGTCAACGGCCGCAACGTGCTGTGCTTCGACGCGTCGTTGTCGTACCGCATCGCCACCGTGAAGGGCTCGGGGATCGCCGGTGGCGGACTGTTCAACAGCGTCTTCACGGGACACGGCAGGCTGGGCCTGGTGTGCGAGGGCGATCCACTGGTCATCCCGGTCTCTCACCAGTACCCGGTATACGTCGACACGGACGCGATCGTCGGCTGGTCCGCGGGGCTCGCGACCTCCCTGCACCGTTCGCAGTCGATCGGCTCGATGCTGCGCGGCGGTTCGGGCGAGGCCGTACAACTGGTGCTCCAGGGCGAGGGCTTCGTCGTGGTGCGGCCGAGCGAGGCGACCCCGCAGAAGCCACAGCAGCACTGAGCCCTCCCCCGGAAGGAAGACTGCCTTGATCGCGATCACGGAGATCGAAGCCGCCGCCGAGCGGATCGCCGGACATGTCGTACGCACCCCGACCGTGCCCAGCCCGGGACTGTCCGCGCTGCTCGGCGTGCCGGTCACCGCGAAACTGGAGCTGCTCCAGCGCACCGGTTCGTTCAAGGCGCGCGGCGCGACGGCGAAACTGCTGTCCCTGACCGAGGCCGAGCGGGCCGCGGGCGTCGTCGCGGTGAGCGGCGGCAACCACGGGATCGCGGTGGCGGTGATGGCCGCCGCCCTGGACGTGAAGGCCACGGTGGTCATGCCGCGTACGGCGCCGGCCCGTTCCGTGGAGATCGCCGAGGAGGCGGGCGCGCTGGTGCGGCTGACCGACGGCATGGACAGTGCCTTCGCGCTGGTCGCCCGGCTCCGGGAGGAGGGGCTGACCCTGGTCCACCCCTTCGACGACCCCGTGGTGGTCGCGGGGCAGGGCACCGTGGGGCTGGAGTTCGCCGAGGACGCCTCCGACCTCACCGACGTGCTGGTCAGCATCGGGGGCGGCGGGCTGATCGCGGGTGTGGCGGCGGCCCTGCGGGCGCTGCGGCCCGGGGTGCGGGTCTGGGGGGTGGAGACCGAGGGCGCCGAGGCCATGTCGCGGGCGCTCGCGGCGGGCGGGCCGCTCACGGTGCCCCTGTCGTCGGTCGTCACCACGCTCAGCGCGCCGTCCGTCTCGCGGCTGACGTACGACCATGTGTCGGAGCTGGTCACCGAGGTGCTCGTGGTGCCGGACCGGGAGGCCGTGCGGGGTTCCCTCGCGCTCGCCGAGCACGCCAAGGTGTGGACCGAGCCGGCCGCCGGCTGTCTGCTCCCGGCGGCCCGGCGGGTGGTGGAGCGGGTGGGGGACGACGCCCGGGTCGGGCTCGTGGTGTGCGGGGGCAACGCCACGGTGGGCGACATGGCGGCGTGGGCGGACCGTTTCGGCCTCCGCTGACGTCGGGCCGGGCCCGGAACCGGTGGGCCGGAACCGGCGGGCCCCGTTCTTGAAGAAGGGTCAGAAACGGGGCCGGGACGCGCGTTCGCTGAACACACCCCGGTGCCCTCGACGTACCTCTGGTCGAGCGAGGAACCGGCGGTGCGAACGAGGGATGGCCATGGGCAGGGCGCACGTCTCCACACACGAGCTGGTCGCCGGACGCTACCGCCTGTTCGAGGTCGTCCAGCGCGAGACGAACCGGGTGTGCTGGTCCGGGGAGGACGCCACGACGGGCCGCCCGTGCCTGGTCACGCGGATCGGGCTGCCGGAGGGCCGGGCGGGGGACGCCGCCCGCAGGGCCCCGGGCCGGGTGATCCGCACCGGCGAGGCCATGGCGTCGCTGTGCCCCGGGCGGATCGCCCCGGTCCTGGACGCGGTGGTCGCGGACGGCGCGCTGTGGACGGTGACGGAATGGGTCGCCGGTGTGCCGCTCGGCGACCTCCTCGACCGTCGGGGCGCGTTCAGCTACGCCCGGGCCGCGCGCGTCGGTCTGGAACTGCTCGCGGTGCTGGAGGCGGCGCACACCCACGGCGTGACGCACGGCGAGCTGAGCCCGGGGCAGGTGTTCGTCCGCGAGGAGGGGTCCGTCCTCGTCACCGGCTTCGGACTGGCCGGCGCCACCCTCGCCCCACGGCTGACCGAACCCGCGTACGCCTCGCCCGAGCAGGCCCGCGACGAGCGGATCGGGCCCGCGGCCGACCTGTGGACGCTGGGCGCGATCCTCTACACGATGGTCGAGGGCCGTCCGCCGTTCCGTGACCGGGGCCGGCCGGAGGCGACGCTGAAGGGGGTGGACCGGCTGCCGCTGCGCACCCCGGTGCGCGCCGGTCCGCTCGCCCAGGCCGTGCAGGGACTGCTGCGCAAGGACTCCCGGGAACGGCTGACCCGCCCGGTGGCGCGCGCGGCCCTCGCCCGGGCGCTCACCGAGGACCTGGGCACCACCGTGGCCGAGGTGACCACCAGGCCCGGGCTGCGCGGCGTGTACGCGTCCGCCCGGAAGGCGGGCCGCGACCGGTCCCGGCGGACCGTGGCCGCGGGGACCGCCCTGGCTCTCGTGACGGCCGCGGTCGCCGTCCTCACGGTTCTCGCCGTCACCGACGGGCTCCCCGGGGCCGGCGACGGCGCCGCCACGGGCGCCCGGCAACGCCCTTCGGCGTCCGCCGCCCCGCCCCCCGGGCCCTCGCCCGCCTCCCCCTCCCCCGCGCCCCCTCTGCGCCCTCGTCCCCGCCGGCCGGCCGAGCGCGAGCACCTCGCCCTCGGAGCCGGGCGTCCCCGCACCGGCCGGGTTCCGCCGCTACGACGCGCCGGAGGGCTTCTCCGTCGCCCTTCCCGCGGGTTGGGAGCGCCTGGACACCTCAAGCGCGCCGGGTGGCGCGTACCGGGTGGTCTTCGGCGCGACGGGCGACCCCCGCACGCTCGCCGTCACCTACAGCAGGCGCGCGGGCACGGACCCGGTGGCCGTCTGGCGCGACGACGTCGAGCCGGGCCTCGCACGCTCGGACGGCTACCGTCGGGTCGGCGAGATCCGCGCGACCACCTACCGGGGGCGGGAGGCGGCCGACATGGAGTGGCTGGTCCGGGACGACGGCACCCGGGTCCGCACCTTCGGCCGCGGCTTCCTGCTCGGCGGCGGACGCAGCTTCTCGCTGCGCTGGACGACACCGGCCGGCGACTGGGACGACAGCGCGAACGAGCGGGCGCTCGCCGTCTTCCTCAAGACCTTCCGGGAGGACACGACCTGACCCCTTCCGCCCCGTTTACACCTGTTTTCCCTCGGGCGGGGCGGGGACCCGGCCGCCATGGCACACATCGGATACACGATGATGACCGAGCAGGCCGGCCCGCGGGAACTCGTCGGCCATCTGGTGCGGGCCGAGGAGGTGGGATTCGACTTCTCGGTGACCTCGGACCACTACTTCCCCTGGCTGCGCGCGCAGGGGCACTCGCCCTACGCCTGGAGCGTGCTGGGCGCCGCGGCGCAGGCGACCTCCCGCATCCCGCTGATGACCTACGTGACGTGTCCGACGTTCCGCTACCACCCGGCGGTGGTGGCGCAGAAGGCGGCGACGCTGCAGTTGCTGTCCCAGGGCCGGTTCCGGCTGGGGCTCGGCTCGGGCGAGAACCTCAACGAGCACGTGGTGGGCGGCGGCTGGCCGTCCGTCGACGTGCGGCACGAGATGCTCCGGGAGGCCGTGGAGGTCATCCGGGCGCTGTTCGGGGGCGGCCACGTGAACCACCGCGGCACCCACTTCGACGTGGAGTCGGCCCGGCTCTGGGACCTGCCCGAGAGCGCGCCCCCCATCGGCATCGCCGTCTCCGGCGAGCGTTCCTGCGAGCTGGCGGGCGAGTTCGCCGACCTGGTGATCGCCACGGAGCCGAAGGCGGGGCTGCTGGAGTCCTTCGACCGGCACGGCGGAAGGGGCAAGCCGCGCGTGGGCCAACTGCCCGTCTCCTACGACCCCGACCGGGACACGGCGATCAAGCGGGCCCACTCGCAGTTCCGGTGGTTCGGCAGCGGCTGGAAGGTCAACTCCGAACTGCCGCACCCCGACTCCTTCGAGGCGGCCACCCAGTTCGTGACGCCCGACGACGTCGCCGCGTCCATCCCCTGCGGCGACGACCCGGACGCCTTCGTGGCGGCCGTACGCCCGTACGTCGAGGCCGGGTTCACCGACGTCGCCCTGGTGCAGATCGGCGGCGAGTCGCAACCCGCCTTCCTGGACTGGTCGGAGAAGACCTTGCTGCCCGCCCTGCGGGAGGCGTTCGGGCGCGGCTGAAACGCGGGGACGGGCGAATCACCCGGATGACTGAGCATCTTGCCGGTGGGCGGGGTACTAGAGGTCTCTACGTCCGTCCTCCTGGAGGCCCTCGTGAACACCGTCGTGCACAAGACCCTGGTCGTGCAGCTCCAGGCGGGTGCCACCGCCGACCGGTTCCCGGTGCTCGCGCACCTCGCGTACGACGCGGCGGACCCGTTCGCCCTCACGGCGGTCTTCAGCCACGACGGGCGGGTGCTCGCCCGCTGGACGCTGGACCGGGAGATGGTCGCCGAGGGGCTCACCCGTCCGGTGGGCGTGGGCGACGTGCGGCTGCGGCCGGAGTCACGGGGCATGTGGGACGAGCTGCGCATCGAGCTGCTGGGCGACGACCGGGCCGACGGGGAGCGCCACCGCGCCGTGGTGTTCGTGTGGGCCGCCGCCGTCGAGGCCTTCCTGCGCGAGACCCACGCGGTGGTCCGGCCGGGGCGGGAACGGGTGCGCGTCGACGACTTCCTCGCGGAGCTGACCGCCGAGGGCTGAACCGCCGGGGGCCGAACCGCCGGGGGCCGGCGCCGGGAGGGGCGGACGCCGGGAGGTGCCGGCGGCCTCAGCGTGCCGTGTGGCGGTGCCGGGTCCACAGCGGGATCCCGAACCAGCACAGCAGGTACCAGAGCACCACACCGGCGACGAGGTAGGGCACGAAGCCGTCGTGGGTCGCGACCCGCAGGATCAGCAGCAGCGAGCAGGCCGTCGTGGCGAGCAGCAGCACGAGGCCGAGCACGGTCAGCCGGGACGCCCACCGCACCGCCTGGGGTTTCACCCGGCGTCCGGAGACGAGGCGGTGCAGGGACACCGGGCCGATCAGGGCGCCGGTCGTCACGGCGCCGAGGACCACCGTGATCAGGTAGATCATCTGGTCGGTGTCCGAGAGGCTCTCGTACTTCGGCTGGAACACGACCGTGAGCAGGAAGCCGAACAGGATCTGCACGCCCATCTGCGCGACGCGGACCTCCTGGATCAGCTCGGTCCACATCCGGTCGGCCCGCTCTTCCTCGGTCTCGTTGCGGCCCCTGCGCCGGCCCGAGCCCTCAGCCGATTCCGCGTCCCTCACGTCGTCCTCCCGGTGCCCGTCGCCTGCGTCCTCTTCCCTGTTCCCGGGATCCCGGTACTCAGGCGCCGGGCCGGGGCGGTGACGCCCGGTTTGGGTGATCGGGGGGCGGTTACACGGGGCGGGACCGACCCAAGTCCGGCAAGGAAGGCGAAGGATGTCCGACACTCGGCTCACCGTGACGCTCGACGGCGGCGGCATCGACGACGCGCGGGCGATCGTCCGCGCGCTGGAGGGCGTCTTCGGGGCCCCCGACGGCTTGCCCACGGACGCGGGGGCCACGGTGCGCACCGCGACCTTCGACGCCCCGGACTCCCCGCACGCCCCGGACGCGTCCGCCGCGGCGCGCACGACGGGCGGCGCGCTGTCCGCACCGGTGACGGTCACCGTTCAGGGCACGCCGCAGGCCGTGGAGGCGGCGAGCGAGACGCTGTCCCGCGCCTTCACCGCGCGGAACGAGGGAGCGGCCTCGGGCGACCAGGAGCGGGAGCGGCAGTTGCTCCTGGTGCCGTGAGGCCGGGGGCCGCTCGCCCGCCGGCCGCCTACCAGCGGCCCTCGACCTGGTCCTTGACGCGCCGGTCGTAGAGGTCGCGGATCGCGGCCAGGGTGTCCTCGGACAGTTCCGGCAGCCGGGCGGCGTCCGTGTTGGCGCGGGCCTGCTCGGGCGAACGGGCGCCCGGGATCACGCTCGTCACGCCGGGCTGCTGGATGATCCAGCGCAGCGCCAGCTGGGCCGGGGTGTATCCCTCGGGCGCGAGCGCGGCGAACTCGGCGGCGGCCTCCACCCCGGTGGCGTAGTCCACGCCGGAGAAGGTCTCGCCCTGGTCGAAGGCCTCGCCGTGCCGGTTGAAGTTCCGGTGGTCGTTGGCCGCGAAGACCGTGTCCTTGGTGTACTTGCCGGTCAGCAGGCCGGACGCCAGCGGCACCCGGGCGATGATGCCGACGCCGGCCTCTCGGGCCGCGGGCAGGACCTCGCGCAGGGGCTTCATCCGGAACGGGTTGAGGATGATCTGCACGCTCGCCACGTTCGGCCGGGCGATCGCGGTCAGCGCCTCCGCGCACGTCTCGACGCTCACCCCGTACGCGGCGATCCGCTCCTCCTCGACGAGGGTGTCCAGGGCGTCGAACACCTCGTCGCTGGAGTAGACGGGCGTCGGCGGGCAGTGCAGCTGCACCAGGTCGAGGCGGTCGACGCCGAGGTTGCGGCGGGAGCGGTCGTTCCATTCCCGGAAGTTGTCCAGGACGTAGTTCTGCGGGATCTGGTCGACCCGGCGGCCCATCTTGGTGGCGACCAGCACGTGCAGGTCGGGCCTGCTCGCCAGGAACGTCGCGATGGTCTGCTCGCTGCGGCCGTCGCCGTAAACGTCCGCCGTGTCGAAGAAGGTCACCCCCGACTCGGCCGCCGCCTCCAGTACCGCGAGGGCTTCCTTGTCGTCGACGTCTCCCCAGTCGGCACCCAGTTGCCAGGTGCCGAGGCCGATCACCGACGCGTGCTGATCCGACCTGCCGAAAGTGCGCTCGTCCATGGCGTCAGTCTGTCATCCGCGGTGCGCGGGCACCGCGTCGGGACGCCCGGAGCGGTCCCGCCCGTCGCCGGCGGCGAGTCTGCGTGCCTGGACGGTGCGCGCGATCACGGGCCCCAGCCGGCGCTTGACCCTGCGCAGGGTCTCCAGCCGGCCGGCCGCCCGGTCCAGCCGGTAGTACAGCCGGGGCGGGAGGTACGGCAGCAGCGGCGAGTGCCGCTGGCCGAGCAGGGCGAACATCTGCTCCGGCGGCAGGTGGATGTAGCGGGGCAGGTTCTCGTACCACCGGGCGCTGAGCCGGGCCGCGCTCTGCGCCGGCAGCAGGGCGGCCCGGCGTTCGCGTTCGTAGTGGGCGAGGGCGTCCGGGAGGGTGTCCCGCTCGCGCAGGGCGGTGGCCAGGGCCATGGCGTCCTCCAGGGCGAGCGTGGTGCCGGCGCCGATGGAGTAGTGCGTGGTGTGGGCGGCGTCGCCGAGCAGCACGAGGTTGCCCCGGGACCAGGTGCGGTTGGTGAGGGTGCGGAAGACGGGCCAGGCGGCACCGGCCCGGCCGGAGGACCGCGCGGTGAGCGGGTGTCCGTCCAGGACGTCGGCGAAGAGCTTCTCCAGCAGGACGAGCCCCTCGGCCTCGTCCGCGCGGTCCAGGCCCAGGCCGGTCCAGGTCCCGGGCGCGCACTCGACGACGCAGGTGCTGCCCTCGGGGCCGTAGCCGTAGCCGTACGCCCAGATCCAGCCGTGGTCGGTCTCGACGAAGGCGAAGGTGAAGGCGTCGAAGACCTTGGTGGTCCCGAGCCACACGTAGTGGTCGCGACCACCGGTGACCTCGGTGCCGAAGTGGCCGGCGTGGTGGGTGCGCAGGACACTGCCCGCCCCGTCGGCCGCCACCACGAGGTCGGCGGCGGGCGGGTTCGCGCCGGTGACCGGGTGCTCGAACTCCAGGCGCACGCCCAGTTCGCGGGCGCGGGCGGCGAGGATCGCGAGGAGCCGGTGGCGGCCGATGCCGAAGCCCTCGTCGCCGTGGTGCCGGGTGGCCAGGTCGCCGACGTGGGCGACACCGTCCCGCCAGCGCACGGAGTGCTCCTCGACGGCGCGCGCGGAGGCGGGGTCGTGTTCGCCGAGCCGGTCGAGCAGTCCGCGCCAGTAGGTGACGCCCCAGCCGTAGGTGGAGCCCTCCGGATCGCGTTCGTACACGGTGACGTCGTGGGTCGGGTCCTGCCGCTTCAGCAGGATCGACAGGTACAGTCCGGCGGGCCCACCGCCGACGCAGGCGACCTTCACACACACCCCTGGTATGCACTCATTACCGTCATTGCGGTCATTCGGGACCGCAGAGTAACAAGGGAGGGGCCGCGGGCCGGTGCTGCGCGGCCGTGGGCGGGCGCGGTTTATCCGGCGGCCACCGTGCGGCACTCGGGGTGGCCCCAGCCCTGGTCGTTCTTGGCGATGGGCTCACCGGCCGCGTACGCGCGGCCGCACAGACAGCGTCCGGGGAACTTCGCCTTGATGGTGCGGGCCGAGGAGCCGCCGCTCTTGCGGGCCGCTCCGGGGGACCCCCGGCGCGGTGCCTTGCGGGCCGCCGGGACGTCCGGTGCGGGCGGTGGCTCCGGCGAGCCGAGGGCGCTGCCCGCGGCTTCCTGGACGACGGCCGACTGGCTGGCGGCGCGGTCGGCGAAGTCGTTGAGCCGGTCGCCGTCGACCTGGTGCGCGGGCACGTAGCGGAACTCGACCGAGCGGCCGTCGAGCAGTTCGTCGATGCGCACGACCAGTTCCTGGTTGGCGACGGGTTTGCCCGCGGCGGTCTTCCAGCCGTTGCGCTTCCAGCCGGGCAGCCAGGTGGTGACGGCCTTCATGGCGTACTGCGAATCCATGCGGACCTCGAGCGGCACCTCGGGGTCGGTCGACGCCAGCAGCCGCTCCAGCGCCGTGAGTTCGGCGACGTTGTTGGTGGTCCGGCCGAGCGGACCCGCCTCCCAGCGGACGGGGTTCTCCGCCGCGTCGGCGATCACCCAGGCCCAGCCGGCCGGACCCGGGTTTCCCTTCGAAGCCCCGTCGCACGCGGCCACTGCACGTTCACGCATGCGCTCGATCATGCCATGGCCGGGCGGGGTGTCCGGACCGGGCTCAGGAGACGTCCGCGACCTTGGGCATCTCGCCCTCGGTGGTCGTGATGTCGATCACCGAGAAGCTCGCGCCCTGCGGGTCGCTGAGCGCCGCGAAGCGGCCGAACGGGGTCGTGACCGGACCGAACCGCAGGACGCCGCCCCGCTCGGTGGCGCGGGCCACGGCCGCGTCGCAGTCGCCGACGGTGAAGTAGACGTTGATGTAGGGCGGGACCTCGGGCGGGAAGTCCTCCGTCATGGCCATGCGGCCCAGGACGGGGTCGTCGCCGAGGTCGAAGAGGCGGAAGTCCACCTGGTCGTCCTGCATCTGCTGGGCCCGGTAGGAGAAGACCGCGGGGAAGAAGGCGTCCGACTTCGCGGGCTCACGGGTGAAGACCTCGGCCCAGCAGTACGCGCCGGGGACGGCCGTCGCCTCGAAGCCCTCGTGCTTGTCGCCCTGCCAGACTCCGAAGACCACTCCGCCCGGGTCGCGGGCCAGACACATGGTGCCGAAGTCACCGACCTTCATCGGCTCCAGCAGCAGCTCGCCGCCGGCCTGGCGGATCCGCCCGGCGGTCGCCGCCGCGTCCGGGGAGGCGAAGTAGAGGCACCACTGGGACTGGTCCTCGTGTCCGGGCGGGGGCGGGACCACGGCGGCCACCGCCTTGCCGTCCGCGTAGCACTCGGTGTAGTTGCCGAACTCCGACGACGACTCGCCGAAGGTCCAGCCGAGGACGTCGCCGTAGAAGCTCTTGGCTCCCTCGACGTCCGTGAACATCGCGTCGGCCCAGCAAGGGGCCCCTTCGGGTTGCACGGCCATGACTGCCGCCTCCTGTGCGGACAAGTGCTTCGGACTGTGGGTGGACGGGACGAGTGGACGGGACCACCGGGCACGGTCCGGTTCCTCACGCCGGCCATCCCGTCCCCGCCCCGCGCGTCGGCGGCGCGTCACTCCCCGGCGTACGCCTGCTCCAGCGCGGCGATGTCGAGCTTGCGCATCGACATCATGGCCTTGTTGGCCCGCGCCACCCGGGCCGGGTCGGGGTCGCGGAACATCTCCTCGAGCCGGCGCGGGACGACCTGCCAGGACACGCCGAACCGGTCCTTGAGCCAGCCGCAGGGTCCGTCCTCGCCGCCGCCCTCGGTGAGCCTGGTCCAGTAGTGGTCGACCTCGTCCTGGTTCTCGCAGGTGATCTGGAAGGAGATCGCCTCGTTGAACCGGAACTGCGGGCCGCCGTTGAGGCCGACGAACTTCTGGCCGTTGGCGGTGAACTCGACGGTGAGCACCGAGCCGGCGGGCTGTGGCGCCCCCTCGGGGTAGCGGGTGACGGCCCCGATGCCGGAGTTCTTGAAGACGGAGACGTAGAAGTGGGCGGCGTCCTCGGCGTCGCCGTCGAACCACAGGCACGTGGTGAATCCGTCGTTGCTCATGACTGCCTCCTGGGAGCGGAACAGGGTCACCACTGTCGACCGGCACGGACCCCGGAACTCATCGCTCTGCCGGTGGCGAATCTGCCGCGGGCAGAGAAGACCCCGGTCCGGGCCTCGGCGGGCCGAGAGTGGAGGAAGCGCGGCGCCATCGGCCGCGCACCACCCCGCACCACCCCTCAACCACTGGCCACAACTCGACAAGGAGCGCCGATGTCTCCATTCACCGCCGGCCCCGCCCCGGCCCGACCGCCCAGGGCCGAGGAGGGCGACACCCCCGCGACCCGGTTCGACGACCGGCTCGCCGAGCAGCTGCTCGACCAGCGGATCGTGCTGCTCGGCACGCAGGTCGACGAGGTCTCGGCGAACCGGGTCTGCGCGCAGCTGCTGATCCTGTCCGCACAGGACCCGCGCACCGACATCAGCCTGTACGTCAACAGTCCCGGCGGTTCCGTGCACGCGGGGCTCGCCATCTACGACACCATGCGGCTGATCCCCAACGACGTCTCGACGCTCGCCATGGGGTTCGCCGCCAGCATGGGGCAGTTCCTGCTGAGCGTCGGCACGGCGGGCAAGCGCTACGCGCTGCCGAACGCGCGGATCATGATGCACCAGCCGTCGGCGGGCATCGGCGGCACCACCGCCGACATCGAGATCCAGGCGGACAACCTGGACTTCACCAAGCGGACCATCGAGCGGATCACCGCCGAGCACACCGGTCAGAGCCCCGAGACCATCTCCCGGGACGGCGACCGCGACCGCTGGTTCACGGCCGAGGAGGCCAGGGAGTACGGAATGGTGGACCAGGTGGTGCAGTCCCTGGCGGATGTGCGCCCGGCCGCCACCAGGCGACGGATGGGACTGTGACATGGGAAGCTACACGATTCCGAATGTCGTCGAGCGGACTCCGCAGGGCGAGCGGTCCTACGACGTGTTCAGCCGGCTGCTGTCGGAGCGGATCATCTTTCTGGGAACCGATATCGACGACGGCGTGGCCAACGTCGTGATCGCACAGCTCCTGCACCTGGAGTCGTCGGCCCCGGAGAGCGAGATCGCGATCTACATCAACTCCCCCGGCGGCTCCTTCACGTCGCTGATGGCGATCTACGACACCATGACCTTCGTGCAGGCGCCGATCTCGACGTTCTGTGTCGGACAGGCGGCCTCCACCGCGGCCGTGCTGCTGGCGGGCGGCGACCCGGGGCGGCGGTTCGTGCTGGAGCACGCGCGGGTCCTGCTGGGGCAGCCGGCCAGCGGCGGCCGGCAGGGCACGGTGTCCGACCTGGCGCTCCAGGCCAAGGAGATGGTGCGGATCCGTTCCCAGGTGGAGGAGGTGCTGGCCCGCCACACACACCACGACGTCGCGACGCTGCGCGCCGACATGGACCGCGACAAAGTGTTCACCGCCCAGGAGGCGGTGGCTTACGGGCTGGCCGACGAGGTGCTCGCACGGCGCCTGACGAGGGTCTGAACCACCGGGCCGGCGCCTCCGCGGTGCGGGGGCGCCGGCCCGTGCGCGCCCTCAGGCGGCCAGGCACATCCCGTCGAACCGTGCGCCGGACGTCCCCCGGCCCGTCCCCGCGCCGGGGTGCCGGGAGGTGAGCCGGATCAGCTCGCCCTGCGCGCGGGCGAGCAGGTCGCCCAGGCCCAGTCCGAGGGCGCCCGCGGCGGCGGCCAGTACTTCGGAGGACGCCTCCTTGCGGCCGCGCTCCACCTCCGAGAGGTAGGGCATGGAGATCCGGGCGGCCTCGGCGACCTCCTTCAGCGTGCGCTCCTGCTCAAGGCGTTCCTGCCGCAGGACGTCTCCGACCAGGTCGCGCCACAGGGGCTCTCGCACGGCGGGCGGCCTTCGCTCCGGAGGAACCGGTGAGGCGGCGGGGCGCGCCCCCGGACGGCCGGCCTGCGGGCGCAGCGGAATGACGCGGGCTTCGTTCGGCACGTGGCTGGTCACCTCCTCAGCCTAGGGTTCCGGCCGCGTCCCGGAAGGGTGCGGCGTTCCGCCCTCAGGAGAATCCGCGGCGCTCCCCGGAGCGGCCCGGATGCCGCGGGCCGTCGGCCGGACTACGCTGGATGGAAATGGGGGGCATGCGCCGTCGCGACCCGGGTACCCGCAAGCGCGAAAAGCCTAGGGAGACGTCGAACCGTGACTTTCGTGGGAGAGGCAATGGAGACCGCCGTGGTCCGGCCGGAAACGCGGGTTGTCGAGAAGACCGCCGGGAGCGGGACGGGTGAGGGATCCCCGCGCGACGTGGTGGACCCCCGCAGCGTGGCACCGCGCGACGCGCGGCAGTTGTCCCGTCAGTTCTTCCGGCGTCTGGCCGAACTCGAAGAGGGCACGGCCGAGTACCAGTTCGCGCGCAACACGCTGATCGAGATGAACATGTCGCTCGTGCGGTTCGCCGCGGGCCGCTTCCGCGGGCGCGGGGACGACATGGAGGACATCGTCCAGACCGGCATGATCGGCCTGATCAAGGCCATCGACCGTTTCGAGCTGTCGCGCGAGGTCGAGTTCACGTCGTTCGCGCTGCCGTACATCGTCGGTGAGATCAAGCGCTTCTTCCGGGACACCACCTGGGCGGTGCACGTTCCGCGCCGGCTCCAGGAGCTGCGCGTGGAGCTGGCCAGGGCCCGCGAGGAGCTCTCCACCCGCCTGGACCGCGAGCCCACGGTCGCCGAACTCGCCACGCTGATGAACATCGGCGAGGACCAGGTGATCGAGGGCCAGATCGCGTCCAACGGCTACAACTCCTCCTCGCTGGACGCCGCGCTGACCGGTGACGGACCCGAGCACGGCGAGTCGGTGCTGGCCGACTTCATCGGTGTGGAGGAGGACGGGCTGCGGCTCGTCGAGGACTTCCACTCGCTGGCCCCGCTGATGGCCGAGCTGAGCGAGCGCGACCGGCGGATCATCCACCTGCGGTTCGTGGAGGAGGCCACCCAGGCGGAGATCGGCGAACGGCTCGGCTGCTCGCAGATGCACGTGTCCCGGCTGATCAAGCGGATCGTCACCAGGCTGCGCGAGGGCATGCTGGGCGAACTCGGCTGCGCCTGAGCCCTCGCCGCGCGACGACGACGGTGGTGCCCCTCGGCGTTCGGTGAGGTCAGCGCCGAACGGGTCAGCCTTCGGTGAGGGGCACCACCGCGCGTACCCGCTTGCCGACCGGGACGCGTTCGACGACGACCGTCTCCACCAGTGCGTGCACGATCTCCAGGCCGTGCCGCCCGACGCGTTCGGGGTCTCGGGGGAAGCGCTCCGGCACCGCGCCGCTGCTGTCGTACACGGTCACCGCCACCGAGGTACCCGTGCCCTCCAGCTCCACTATGTACGGGCCCCGGCTGTGCCGGTCGGCGTTGGTGACCAGCTCGCTCACCACGAGCAGCACCGCACCGTCGGCACGGGGGCCGATCGTGGCGCACCACTCGGTCCTCAGCTGGTCGAGGAAGAGCGAGGCGAAGGAACGCGCCTGCGCTATGCATCCCGGCTCACCGGAGTAGTGTGCCGCCCGCCTGAGCGGTTCAACGGGTACGTCGAAACCAGTCGGTATCACTGCCCCGTCCAGGTACTCGGTCATGCGTTTCTCTCTCGGAAGCCGGACTGGCCGGACGCTGCTGCACCTGTCCTCGTACCCCGAGCCGCGCGTCGCAGTCCACGTCTCTGCACAGTGCGGGCATCGTCACAGTGGTCCGGGGAACCCGTGGTTCGAGAAGGTGTGCGATCGGGACGGGGGAAGGGTGTGCGATGCACGAACTGATGGCCGCGCGAAGCCTCACCACCCGGCCGGTGGTGACCCTCGGCGGCGATGCCGTCGCCCATGTCAAGGACACCGTATGCGACGCCGCGGCGGAGCGGATCACCGGTTTCACGCTGACGGGACGGGGCCTGCTGTCCGGGCCGCTCAAGGAGGGCCTGCCGTGGTCGGCCGTGTACGCGCTGGGCCATGACGCGGTGATGATCCGGGACCGGCGGGGCCTGGTGAACGCGGCGGCGATGACGGCGCACCAGCAGAACCTCCGGGCCAGGTTGCGGGGGGCGCGGGTGCTGACCGAGGCGGGGACGGAGATCGGCACGGTGCTCGACGTCGTGGTGGAGGGCGGCACCGGCGGCCGGGTGGTCGGCTTCCGGGTGGCGGCGAGCCGGCGGTTCGTGCCGGGCCCCACCCGGCACCGGCGCCGGGTGTACGTGGCGCGGGGCGGGACCCTCACCGTCACCGGCCGGGTCCTGGTGCTTCCCGACGGCGCGGTCCGGCACGTCGCGGACGACCTGCCCGGCTTCGCCGCCCTGGTCGGCGGTGTGCCCGGCCCGTGGCGGGGACCGCTGCCATGATGCTGTTCACCGAGGTGTGCGGGCTGCCGGTGGTACCGCGGGAGGGCGCCGCGCCGCTCGGCACCGTGACGTCCCTGGACGTCGACGTCGTCTCCGGCTCCGTCAGCCATGTCCGGTGGAGCGGCGGCCGGTTCAGGAAGGAGACGGCGCTGCCCTGGGGCGCCGTGCACGCCGTCGGACCGGGCGCGGTGCGGGTAGGGTCCGCCGCCCCGGAACCGGTGCCGCCCCACCAGGATCTGCTGGGCCGCCGGATCCTCACCGAGACGGGCACCGAGCGGGGCACGGTGCTGGACGTCGCGTTCGACACCCTGAGCGCCCGCCTTCTCGCGCTCTTCACCACCCAAGGCGAGCTGCCGCCCGGCCGTCTGCTGGGCCTCGGCGACTACGCCCTGGTCGTGCGGGCGCTCTGAACGCCGTACGGTCCCCGGCCGGGGCCGGACCCGCCGTCCGGCGCGTACGGCCCTGTCGGCGGGCGTGCCCGGCGGGGGCTGCTTAGCGTGGCAGCGTGAGTCCGCAAACCCCCGCAGTACCACCCGTGCCCCCCGGGCCTCCTGGCTCTCCCGGAGCTCCGGGGCCTCCCGGTTCGTCCGGCCGGGCGGTCGCCCGGCACGGCTGGGCGCAGGCCCTGGGCACGGTGCTGGCCGGGCTGGTCGCCATGGGGGGCGTGGCCGCGCTCGGGCTGTGGGCGGCCGGTGCCGCGGACCTGCCCGACCGCGCCTTTCCCCGGGTCGTCGTGGCGACGTTCGTCACCTCCGTGGGCGGTGCGGTGGAGATGTCCGGCGACGCGGGTGAGCTGGCGGCCACCGACGCGGGGCTGACCGTGATGCCGCTGTCCGTCACCCTGACCGGTGCGCTGGTGATCGCCCGGGGCTTCCTGCGCCCGTTGCGCCACCGGGCCGTCGCCGGCGCGCGGGAGCTGGCGGGCTGGGCGGGGCGGATCGCGGTCCTGTGGCTGCTCGCCCTCCTCGGGGCGGGGTTCGCGGCGCGGCAGACGTTCGAGGTCTCCCTCGGGGAGGGGCTGCTGAGTGACCTCGGCGACCTGTTCGGCGTGCGTCCGACGGTCGGTTTCACCACGGACGTGCCGCTGACCGTCCTCTTCGGTCTGCTGTGGCTGGCGGGGGTGCTCGTCCTCGCCCTGCTGGTCTCGCACCGGGCGCCGCTGCCCGGTCGGCTGCCGCGGCTGCGGACGTCGGTGCGGCCGGCCGCGTACGCGATGGTGGCGCTGCTGCTCGCGTACGTGGTCGTCGGTGTCGTCGTCGCGCTGGTCGCCGCGGCGACGCGGGACCGTCCCGCGGACACCTTCGCCGTGCTGCTGCTCGGGCTCCCGAACCTGGCCTGGCCAGCGCTCACGATCGGCCTCGGGGCGACCTGGAACGGGCGGGTGGAGGGGCCGTTCGGGCTCCCGATGCCTCGGGTCCTCGACGAGGTGCTGCGCACGCCCGACGTCTCGACCGTGAACGTGGGCACGCTCGCCGAGCACGACGGGCGGATGTGGTGGCTCCTGGTCGCCGCGGCGGTGCTGGTCCTGTCGGCCGGATTCCTCATGGCGTCCCGCTGTCCGGCCCGCCTGCCGGCCTGGCTGCACGCCGTGCACATGGCCGTCGCCCTGGCGCTCACCGTTCTGGTGATCGGCCTGGTCGGCCGGGTCTCCGCCCACTACGGGCTGTCGGTGCTCGGCATCGGCGACCTGGGCGGCGGGCTGGCCGGGCAGGTGTTCCTGCGGCCGCGTCTGTGGGGTGCGGTGGGTCTCGCGCTGCTGTGGGGGCTGGTCGCCGGGTTCCTGGGCGCGCTGCTCGCACGGTGGCTGGGCGGCCGGTCCCGCCGGGTCCGGTTCTGAGGGGGGGCGCCCCGGGGCGCGGACGTTCACGCGACGGGGACGACCAGAGGTGGCGCGGCCCGCTGCATCCGCAGCGCGTCCACGGACTCGGCCATCAGTTCGTACTCCGTGGTCTCGTCACTGGTCGCGAGGCGTACCAGGTTCCCCGCGGCCAACTCGTCGGCGACCAGCTCCTGTTGTACGTCGTCTGCGCACCAGGCGCGCAGCCTGAGCGGCACGTCGGGCGCGTCGTCGGCGACGGGAGTCAGGGCGCCGCGCGGTAAGTGGGGGGTGTCGGGCTGCGGATCCAGCCGCTCGGCGATCCACATCGCCCGGTCCCGCAGCCACCACAGGGCCAGCGCCAGGGTGGGAGCCCGGTAGGTGCCCAGGGGGACGCCGATGCGCCGGCCGTCACAGACACCGTAGGCGGTGACATGGCACAGGAACTCGTCGTGCACTGCTACCCTCCCCCGTCACTCAGCCCGCCTGCCGGTCCGGCATGACGTCCGTGCGGCTCGTGTGCTGTGCGTGAGGGCGCTGTCGCATGGTGTGAAAGGCCCTAGTGGTGAGTATGTTCACTACTGAACCACTGTCACCATGAATTTCCGGCCAGTCTCCTGGCATATTCGCGGCGCCGGTTGGCCGAAATGCCGCGCCGCCGCAGCGCCGCGTGCCATGACCCCGGGGGTAATCGACGGCGCCGGCGGACGCGGGCAGGGTGGTCGTACCGGGTCACCGAGACCGGGGCCCGGCCCCTGACCAGCACACCCACCCCTATGGAGGCTGATCGCCATGTCCGCACCCACCCGCCGTTACGAGGACGCCGTCGCCCGCTACTTCGAGGCCTGGAACGCGGGTCCGGACGCGGTGGCCAAGGCGGTCGCCGCGGCCTGGACGGAGGACGGCGGCTACACCGACCCCCTGGCCGACGTGCGCGGCCACGAGCAGATCGCCGCCGTGATCGCGGCGGCGCACGAGCAGTTCCCCGGGTTCACCTTCCGGCTGTCGGGCGCGGTCGACGGGCACCACGACACGGCGCGCTTCTCCTGGGAGCTGGTGAGCGACGCCGAGGAGGACCGGGCACCGGTGGCCGGGTTCGACGTGATCACCCTGGACGGCGGGGACCGCATCCGGTCGGTGTTCGGCTTCCTGGACCGGGTGCCCGCGGGGGCGTGAGCGCCGAGGGACGCGCACACGGCGGTTCCGGAGGCGACCTACGCCTCCGGAACCGCCGTGCACGTCCCGCCGGGTCGCCCCCTGGGGCCTGTCCGGCGGACAGGACCTAGCCCTGGACGATCTTGTCGATGCGGGCCAGTTCGTCGGCGTCGAAATCGAGGTTCCCGATGGCCGCGACGCTGTCCTCCAGCTGCCGCGGGCTGCTCGCGCCGACCAGCGCCGAGGTCACCCTGCCCTGCCGCAGCACCCAGGCGAGCGCCGTCTGGGCCAGCGACTGGCCGCGGGACCCGGCGATCTCGTTCAGGGCGCGCAGCTTGCCGACCAGTTCCTCGGTGACCGCGTCGGAGTTGAGGAAGGGGCTGTCGCTCGCGGCCCGCGAGTCCTCCGGGATGCCGTTCAGATAGCGGCCGGTCAGCAGGCCCTGCTCCAGCGGGGAGTAGGCGATGGAGCCGACCTTCAGCTCGTCGAGGGTGTCCAGCAGACCGCTGGTCTCGGGGCGCCGGTCGAGCATGGAGTAGCGGGGCTGGTGGATCAGCAGCGGGGTGCCCAGCTCCGCCAGGATGCGGGCGGCCTCGCGGGTCTGCTCCGGCGAGTAGTTGGAGACGCCGACGTAGAGCGCCTTGCCCTGCTGCACCGCCGTGTGCAGGGCGCCCATCGTCTCCTCCAGCGGAGTGTCCGGGTCGGGGCGGTGCGAGTAGAAGATGTCGACGTACTCCAGGCCCATCCGGGACAGGCTCTGGTCCAGGGACGACAGCAAGGACTTGCGCGAGCCCCACTCGCCGTACGGGCCGGGCCACATCAGGTAGCCGGCCTTGGTGGAGATCACCAGCTCGTCGCGGTACGGCGCGAAGTCGGCCTTGAGTGCCTCGCCGAGCGCGGACTCGGCGGAGCCGGGCGGCGGGCCGTAGTTGTTGGCGAGGTCGAAGTGGGTGACGCCCAGGTCGAAGGCGCGGCGCAGGATGGCGCGCTGGGTCTCGACGGGGCGGTCCGGGCCGAAGTTGTGCCACAGGCCGAGCGAGAGCGCGGGGAGCTTCAGGCCGCTGCGTCCGGTGCGCCGGTAGGGCATCTCCGCGTAGCGGTCGGGGTGTGCGGTGTACAACGCGACTCCAGAGGGGTTGACCCCGAGGTACGGGGCTTGGGCGGAACCGTCCTCCACTCTCGCGTGACCTGCGTGCAGTGGTCCAACAGAAGAATCCGATGGGATTGCGCGGTTAGGCTTCTGAGTCATGGAACTGCGTCATCTCCAGCACTTCGTGGCGGTCGCCGAGGACCAGCACTTCACCCGCGCGGCGGAACGCCTGCTGGTGTCCCAGTCGGGCCTGTCGGCGTCGATCCGGGCGCTGGAGCGGGAGCTGCGGGCACCGCTGTTCGTGCGCACCACCCGCCGGGTGACGCTGACGGAGGCCGGGCGGGCGCTGCTGGAGGAGGCCCGGCGGATCCTCGCCCAGGTGCGCTCGGCGCACGAGGCGGTCGCCGCGGTGCAGGGGGTGCTGCGCGGGACACTGTCGCTGGGCGCCGAGCAGTGCATCGCCGGGGTGCCGGTGGCCCGGCTGCTGGCCGCGTTCCGGCGCGGCCACCCGGACGTGGAGATCCGGCTGCGGCAGGCGGGCTCCGGGGAGCTGGCGGAGGAGGTCGCGGCGGGGCGGCTCGACCTGGCGTTCGCGTACCGCACCCAGGCGGACACGGACCAGTTGCGCTCGGTCTCACTGGCGGGCGAGCCGATGACGGTGCTGTGCCACCCGGACCACCGGCTGGCGGCGGACGGCGCGGTGCTCACTCCGCAGGACCTGGCCGACGAGGTGTTCGTCGACTTCCACCCGGACTGGGGTCCGCGCCGCGTCACCGACGCCGTCTTCGCCGCGGCGGGCGTGCGGCGGACCGTGCCGCTGGAGGTGAACGACGTGCACGGGCTGCTCGACCTGATCGACGAGAACCTCGGCATCGCGGTCGTGCCGCGGCACTTCCGCCACAAGCGGGCCGCCCTCACCTCACTGCCGCTCAAGGACGCGGACGGCACGGAGTACGAGACCATCGCGCTGCTGCCGTCCGCGCAGGCGACCAGCCCGGCGGCGCGGGCGCTGATGGGGCTGCTGGAGACGGGCAGCGGGTGAGTGGGAAGCGGGTGAACGGGGGGCGCGGGCGGGCGGACTGCGCGAAGGTGGACGCATGCATGCGAAGGACATCCTCATCGAGGGCTACGGCCGCATCCAGGAAGAAGTCCACGCCGCCGTCGAGGGCCTGGACCCCGACGGCCTGAACGCCCGCCCCGCCGCCGACGCCAATTCCGTCGCCTGGCTGGTCTGGCATCTCACCCGCGTCCAGGACGACCACATGGCCGACGCCTTCGGGCTCGACCAGGTGTGGCTCACCGGGGAGTGGGAGAAACGCTTCGGCCTGGGGCTGCCCCGCCGCGACACCGGGTACGGCCACAGTCCCGCCGAGGTCGCGAAGGTGCGGGTCGACTCGGGCGAGCTGCTGACCGGCTACTACGACGCCGTGCACGAGCAGACGTTGACGGCCCTGCGCTCCCTGACCGCGAAGGACCTGGAGCGGGTCGTCGACGACCACTGGGATCCGCCGGTCACGCTCGCCGTGCGGCTGGTCAGCGTCCTGTCCGACGATCTCCAGCACGTCGGACAGGCCGCCTATGTGCGCGGGCTCGTTCAGAGCGCGGACGCGTAGCCCGGCAGGACCACGTCCCGGATGAGGCTGTTGCGCTCGTCGAAGGGGAGGAAGGCGCTCTTGAGGGCGTTCACGGTGACCGTGCGCAGGTCCTCGACGCCCCAGCCCGCCTGCTCGACCAGCAGGGACATCTCGCGCGTCATGGTCGTGCCCGAGACGAGGCGGTTGTCGGTGTTGAGGGTGACGCGGAAGCCGAGGTCCTTCAGCGCGGTGATCGGATGCCCGGCGATGGAGGTGGCGGCGCCGGTCTGGAGGTTGGAGGTCGGGCACATCTCCAGGGCGATCCGGCGGTCGCGCACCCAGGCCGCGAGCCGGCCGAGCTTTCCCGCCGCCAGGTCGGGGATGTCGTCGGTGATGCGCACGCCGTGGCCGATGCGCTGGGCGCCGCACACCTGGAGGGCCTGGTGGATGCTGGGCAGCCCGTGCGCCTCCCCGGCGTGGATGGTGAAGGGCACGTTCTCGCGGCGCAGGTACTCGAAGGCGTCGAGGTGGCCGGCGGGCGGGAAGCCGTCCTCGGCGCCAGCGATGTCGAAGCCGACGACCCCGGCGTCCCGGAAGGCGACCGCGAGGCCGGCGGCCTCGCGGACCCGGTCGAACATCCGCATGCCGCACAGCAGGGTGCCGACCCGGACCGGGGTGCCCGCCGCCGCGGCCTTGGCCATCCCGGCCGCCAGCCCCTCCTGGACGGTCTCCACGACCTCGGCGAGGGTGAGCCCGCCGGCGGTCATCAGCTCGGGGGCGTAGCGGACCTCGCCGTAGACGACGCCGTCGGCGGCGAGGTCGAGGACGTACTCCTCGGCGGTGCGCAGCAGCCCCTCCCGGGTCTGCATCACGGCGAGGGTGTGCTCGAAGGTGGCGATGTAGCGCACCAGGTCGCCGGAGTTGGCGGCCTCGTAGTACCAGGCGGCCAGCGCGTCGGGGTCGGTGGTGGGCAGGGTGTGGCCGACGCTCCGCGCCAGCTCCACGACGGTCGCCGGGCGCAGGCCGCCGTCGAGGTGGTCGTGCAGGACCGCCTTGGGGAGGCGGCGGAGGGTCTCGGTGTCTATGCGCGTAGATGACATGTGCGGGGGTTCCTCGACGGTTCTGGGGGGGACGATCAGGGGGCGACGGGCTGGAGCAGGTCCCAGCGGTTGCCGTACAGGTCCTGGAAGACGGCGACCGAACCGTAGGGCTCGTGCCGGGGCTCCTCCAGGAAAGTCACGCCCGCCGCGGTCATGCGGGCGTGGTCGCGGGCGAAGTCGTCGGTGTACAGGAAGAACCCGACGCGCCCGCCCGTCTGGTCGCCGACCCGGGCCCGCTGGACCTCACCCTTGGCGCGGGCCAGCAGCAGGGCGGTACCCGTGTCCGGGCCGCCGGGCTCGACCACGACCCAGCGGGAGCCGTCGGGCCGGGGCCTGTCCTCGGCGAGGCGGAAGCCGAGGGCCTCGGTGTAGAAGCGGATCGCCTCGTCGTAGTCGTCGACGACGAGGGCGACCAGGGCGATGCGTGTCATCGGCACCTTCCGGGACGGGCGATTGACGGGAGAGGTTATACGTAAAACTCCCTGGACGCCAAGTCCCCGCCCGCGGGATCGGGCCCGGTGCGGCGGGGGTCAGCCCGTACGCGCCCCGTCGAGCCGCGCCAGGTCCGCGTCGGTGAGGCGCAGGGCGCCTGCGGCGACGTTCTCGGCGAGGTGTTCCGGGTCGCCGGTGCCGGGGATGGCCAGCACGTGCGGGCCCTGGTGCAGGGTCCAGGCGATCCTGACCTGCGCGGGGCTCGCCCCGTGCGCCCGGGCCACCGCGCGCACCTCCTCCTCGTGGGCGGCGCCGGCGCCCCGCGGTCCGGCCTCGCCGGCGATGGCGTAGAACGGCACGAAGGCGATGCCCTGGGCGCGGCACTGGGCGAGGAGCGCGTCGGTGGCGGGGTCGTGGAAGCCGAGGCCGAACCGGTTCTGGACGCTCACCACCGGGGCGACGGCCTGCGCCTCGGCGAGGTGCCGCGGCTCCACGTCGGAGAGGCCGAGGTGGCGGATCAGTCCCGCCCGGCGCAGTTCGGCCAGGGCGCCGAAGTGCTCCGCGATCGAGTCCTGGCGCATGCGGCGCAGGTAGACGACGTCGAGGTGGTCGCGGCCGAGCTGGCGCAGGTTCTCCTCGACGTGGGCGCGCAGGTCCTCGGGGCGGGCGGAGGTGCCCCACTCCCCCGACCAGTCGCGGTAGGGCCCGACCTTGGTGGCGACGACCAGGTCGTCGGCGTAGGGCGCCAGCGCGCTGTTGATCAGCTCGTTGGCGGAGCGCAGGGAGGAGAAGTAGAAGGCGGCGGTGTCGATGTGGTTGACGCCGAGTTCGACCGCCCGGCGCAGTACGGCGAGGGAGCGTTCGCGGTCGCTCGGGGTGCCGAGGTGGAAGGCGGCGCTGCCCGTCAGCCGCATCGCGCCGAAGCCGACGCGGCGGACGGGCAGGTCGCCGAGGTGCCAGGTGCCCGCGGACTCCGCGGTGATCGCTTCCGAGGTCATCGGCGGAGTCTCGCACACCCGGGCGGGGTCAGCAGTACAGGTTGCCGCCCGGGGAGACGCCGAGGATCTGGCTGAACTGCTGGTACTTGGTGACGCGGCTCTGGACCTGGGCGGGGTTCTTGCCGTCGCACTCGACGGCGCCGTTGATGGAGCGGATGGTCTGGCCGAAGCCGGCGCCGTTGACCATGGCGTTGTGCCCGGTCATGCTGCCGGGCCCGGACTGGGTGTTCCAGTACCACAGGGCGGTCTTCCAGGCGACGGCCGAGTCGTTCTGCACCAGCCAGGGGTTGCCCAGCAGGTTGATGCCGAGCGCGTCGCCCGCGGCCTTGTAGTTGTAGTTCCAGCTGAGCTGCATCGGGCCGCGCCCGTAGTAGGCGTCCTGGCCGGCCGGGCAGCCGTAGGGCTGGTTCCAGTCGCAGTAGTGGGGGTAGTTGGCGGTGTTCTGCTCGACGATGTGCACGAGGCCGCCGGTCTCGTGGCCGACGTTGGCGAGGAAGGCCGCGGCCTCCTGCTTCTTGGTGGTGTCGCTGCCGGTGTTGGCGAAGCCGGGGTAGGCGCTCAGCGCGGCGGTGAGGCCGCTGTAGGTGTAGAAGGAGTTCCGGCCCGGGAACATCTGGTTGAACTGGGCCTCGCTGACGACGAAGTTGCCGACGGGCGTCTGCGAACCGCCGTCACAGGCGTACGGGTTCCAGTACCAGGTGCTGATGAGCGGGTCGTAGCCCGGGTTGGCGTGCTCGGCGATGTAGGCCTTGCCGTCGGTGTAGCGGACGATGTCGCCGGTGTTGTAGTTCGCGTCGGCCGACCAGGCCGGGTAGCTCGAACACGCGGCGGCGGACGCCTCGTTGGCGGGCATGAGCAGCGGCACTGCGCCGGCGAGGGCGAGTGCGGTCACCAGGGCGGATATACGGCGCCTCGACACAGGTCTGTCTCCTTCTGCGGAGCACGGCCGCTCCCGTACAGGGGCGGAGTGGGGCGCGGAACCTGCGCGCACGTGCCGGTCGGACCGGCCACGGCGTGGGGGCGGCCGTGGAGGGGGGTGTGGAGACACACTCAACCGCGTTGGTATGTACCAGTCAAGGGTTTAGACCAGTTCGGCGTGACGGTTCGACCCGACGGGTCGAGCGCGACGGTTCGACCCGACGGGTTCGGCCGGGAGTTGAGACGGAGTGGTCGGCGTCGGATCTCCGAGTGGCGCGCGCTCAGCTCGCCGCGGCCAGCGCGGGGACCGCCGGCAGGGGGGCGGCCGGCCGGAGGGCCAGGGCGGCCGAGAACTGGTCGACGACGTGGGCGAGGGCCTCCGCGGCGCCCGGGGCGACGGTGACCGTGCCGTCCTCGTGCGTCGAGATGTCACGGTCCAGGGTGAACCAGCCCTGCACGACATGCGCCGCGCCCATGGAGTTCAGCACCGGGCGCAGCGCGTAGTCGATCGCCAGGACATGGGCGGTGGACCCCCCGGTGGCGAGCGGCAGCACCGTCTTGCCGGTGAGGGCGTACTGCGGGAGGAGGTCGAGGAGGGCCTTCAGAACACCGGAGTACGACGCCTTGTAGACGGGCGTGCCGACGACGACGCCGTCGGCCCGGGCGAACAGTTCGGCGGCCTCGGTGATCGCGGGGTGCCCGAAGTCCGCGCCGAGCAGCGCCTGTGCGGGGACGGCGCGGACGTCGAGGGGGACCACCGCGTGGCCCTGGGCGGTCAGCCGGTCGTCGAGGTGACGCAGCAACCGGTTGGTGCGCGAGGAGGCGGAGGGACTGCCGGAGACGGACAGGACGGTGGCCATCGGTTCTCTTTTCGGGAGGGCGGACGGACGCGGCGGAACGCCCGGCGGAGTCTGCGCGGGGCGTACGTCGAACGGGACGCGGGACGGGAAAGGGCCCAACAGGTCGGCGTCGCGGCCGGGTTCGGGCCGTGCGGAGAGTCACCCGCAGGGCGGCGCCGGGCCGGTGCGGCAGCGCGGGGACGAGGCGGCGGATCGGCGGGATCAGGCCGCGGTGCGACAGGAGGTGCTGGAGACGCGCGCGAGGTCGACGTGGCGTCGCCGCGTGAAATCCCGTCGCGTTGTCATGCCTTCGATCGTGGCAGCCGCGATCGAGGGCGGTCAAGGAGGACCGGCCCGGTCTCGCCACCCGGACCCGGAATTCACACGGGCGTGACACTGCGGACCGACGGCTCCCGGGACACGTGCGGCGCTCGCACAATCGGGAGATCCCTACCCTCTCACCACTACACATAAGGGCGAAATAAGAGCAGAATGCACTTATGCGGCGCTACCGCACACCGCATCAGAAGCGGTCGGCCCTGCAAGTCAAAGGAGACGACTCATGGCCAACGTCTCGCACCCCCGAGGTGACATCTCCAGCCACCCGGACGCCCCGGAAATGCAGGCGCGCTACGCGCGCGTGCTCGGTGGTCGCGACGTGGCACTCGTGGACGGGCCGGTGTTCCTGCTCGGCCTCTACTGTGCCGTGTCCCCGTGGATACTCCACTTCACCGCCAGCCAGCCCTCACTGGTGGCCCACAACCTGATCGTGGGCATCGCCATCGGCCTGCTGGCTCTCGGGTTCACCCGGGCCCCGGAGCGCATGTACGGCCTCAGCTGGGCCATGTGCGCGATCGGAGTCTGGATGATCATTTCGCCCTGGATCGTGGGCTCGAGTCCGGACGCCGGTGTCATCTGGAACAACATCGTCATCGGCGCCCTGGCAGTGCTTCTGGGCATGGTCTGCGCCGGTACGGCGGCGCGGAGCGCCCCACGCAGGCCCTAGACGCACCGGAAGGAAACGGCACGGGCCGGTCCCGCACCCGCGGGCCGGCCCGTCGTCCGTGCCTGCCTCCAACGCCAACGCCAACGCCAACGCCAACGCCAACGCCGTCACCGTCACCGACACCGACCGGCGGACTGCACCGGCCCGCAGCGGGCAGACGCATCACTGCGGGGGCTTGACGAAGAGGGGTGGAGATGGAGATCGACGGCATTGTCAGCGCCATCGTCATCGGCGTCGTCATCGGCGTGCTGGGCCGGCTGGTCGTCCCCGGCCGGCAGCGCATCGGCGTCCTGTGGACGATCCTCGTCGGCATCGTGGCCGCGCTCGTCGGATCGTGGGTCGCCTCGGCGTTCGACGTGGCCGACACGGACGGTGTCGACTGGGTCGAGTGGCTCATCCAGATCGGCCTGGCCGCGGTCGGTGTGGCCGCGCTGGACCGGTCCCGGTCCCGGTCGCGCCCGGGCCGTTGAGGGCCTGACCGTCACCTGCTGCGGAGCCACGCCTCGTACCAGGTGACGGTCGCGTCCACGGCGTCCGCGAGCGGCGTCGGAGCCGCCCCGAAGAACCGCTCGAAGGCACCGGAGTCCATGACCTGCGGCTCCGTGTGCTGGTAGAACATCTCCTCGTACTCGGCCATCAGCAGTTCGTCGAAGGGGCCGTAGGGGCGGGGCCGTTCCAGTACCACGACGTTCAGCGGGCGGCCCACGCGCTGCTCGATCAGCGCGTGGATCTCGCGCGTGCTGACGGCGGGCGCGGTCGGCAGGTGCCAGACGCGACCGTCACCGTCGGGGCGCTCGCCGAGGGTGGCGAGAGCGGCCGCCACGTCCTCGATGCCGGAGTAGCTGTGCGGCAGATCGATGTCCCCCATGGCGACGACGTCCCCGCCGGTGAGGGCGCCGGGGAAGACGGCCGCGCCCAGGGAAGAGTTGAGCACGCCGGGACCGAAGAAGTCGGCGCTGCGGCCGAGGACCACATGGGCCCGGCCGGACCGGTGGGCGGCGAGGTACCGCTCGTCCAGTTCGGCACGCATCCGTCCCTTGCGACTGGTCGCCTTCCAGGGGCTGTCCTCGGTCATCACCGCTCCCCCGGTCTCGCCGTACGGGTAGAGGGTGTCGAGCACCACCAGCCGGGCGCCGCTCGCCTCGACGGCGGCCAGGACTGCCTCCTGGACCCGGGGCATCACCTCGACCTGGAGGTGATAGGCGACGTTGACGCAGTGGTACACGACGGCCGCGTCGCGTATGGCGGCGCGGGCACCGTCGGCCGTGCTCACGTCGGCGGGGACCCGCTCGACGCCCTCGATCGCGGGACCGGCGGCCCTGCGGTCCACCAGGCGGACGGGGTGGCCCCGGCGTACCAGCTCACGGGCGAGCGCGGTGCCGGCGGGACCGGATCCCAGGACGACGTGCGGGGCGGGCGGCTGCGGGATGGCGGCGGACATGGCGCTCCTCTTGCCTCAAATCGCTATGATTACTCGCTTCTGTTAGAGACTCTAACTCCAGCGATTACGGATAGCAAGATGGCAGGTCCGGGGAGACATAGGCTGACCGGGAAGGATCACGTCACGAGGAGGACGGTGCACCATGGTCGTGAACGACACCGAACTGCCCCACCTGCGCCGTTGTGTGGAGCTGGCGGCCGAGGCACTGGAAGCCGGCGACGAGCCGTTCGGGTCGGTGCTGGTGGGCGGGGACGGCACGGTGCTGGCCGAGGACCACAACCGGGTGGCCGCCGGCGACCGGACCCGTCACCCGGAGTTCGAGCTCGCGCGCTGGTCCGCCGCCCGCCTGACCCCGGAGGAACGGGCCGCGGCCACCGTGTACACGTCCGGCGAGCACTGCCCGATGTGCGCGGCCGCACACGCGTGGGTGGGCCTGGGTCGTATCGTGTACGTCGCCTCGTCGGAGCAACTCACGGGCTGGCTGGTGGAGTTGGGCATACCGGAGCCGCCGGTGCGGCCGCTTCCCGTGCAGGAGGTGGCGCCCGGCGTGACCGTGGAGGGCCCGGTGCCGCAACTCACGCGGGAAATCCACGCCCTGCACCGGCGCTTCCACTCGGGACGCGCCTGAGCACGGGACGCGCCTGAACCGGGGCACCCGCCCGAGCGGCGGATACCCCGGTCGGCGCGGTCAGTCCCCGGCGCCCGGCCGGAAGCGCCGGTAGAGGACGGTTCCGCCCAGCACGAGCGCGGCGCCGCCGGCGAGGGCGGGCAGGGTGCGGTCCGTACCGGTGTGGGCGAGGGACACCTCTTCCCGCGGCGGAGCGGCGTGCGGGGACGGTCCGGGCCCGGCACGCTCCTCCTCGGGGGCGGACGGCTCCGCCGGGGGCCGTACCGGCTCCGGGTGGTCACCGGAGTCGTTCGTCGACTCGTTGCCGACGGCCGGGTTGCCGATGCCGGCCACGTTGACACTGTTGCCGCTGACGTTCACCGGGAGGTGCACCGGCAACTGCACCCCGTTGCCGGAGAGCACTCCGGGCGAACCCTTTCCGCTCCCCTCGGCGACCGCGCCGCCGGACGTCCCCCGGGACGCGCTGCCGGACGTACCGTCCGAGGCTCCCGCCGTCTGGTGCGACGCCCCGGGGTGCGACGTCCCCGGCTCCCCGGAGTTGGCGCAGCCGTTGCCCGCGGCCGGGTTGAGGAGCCCCACCACGTTCACCGTGTTGCCGCACACGTTGACCGGCACGTCCACCGGGAGCTGGACCGTGTTGCCGGAGATCAGCCCGGGCGAACCGGCCGCGGATCCGTCGGCGCCGGCCCCGTCGGACGCGAACGCCGCGTACGCCGGCATCGTCACGGCCAGCGCGCCTGAGGCGGCGACGGCGAGCACACCGTTTCGGGTAACCCTTCTCATGAGGCTCCCTGCCTTCCAGACATGGTCGCGGGCACTCGCCCGCACCGTCTAAAACGCGGGCGCACCATCCGAGTTATGGCTTATCGGTCTTTCACCCCATCGAGTGGGCGGTTCATCGAACAAGCGGCGCACCGTCCGGTGCGATGCCGCCCGGAGGCGCCGGGTGCGCGGCCCGTTTATGGTGAGCGAGGGCGCCGACCACCGGTCCGCGACGGGGCCCCGGGAGGCATCGATGCAGGCCAAGCTGGAGACTCGGCCCTCGGTCCGGCGCTGCGCGGTCACCGGAGCGCTCGGCCTGGCCCTGCTGGGTGCGGGCCTCCCCGCCGCGAACGGCGCGACCACCGCAACCGCCGCGACCACGGCGACCACGGCGACCACGCGGGACGCCGGGTCCGGCCTGTCCCGGTTCTACGACCAGAGGATCAAGTGGTCGGCGTGCGAGGGCACGGACATGCCGAAGGACCTGCAGTGCGGCAAGGTCACCGTCCCCCTCGACTACGCGCGGCCCAGGGGCGGGACCCTGGAACTGGCCCTCGCCCGGTACCGGGCGACCGGCGACTCGCGGGGCTCGGTCCTGCTGAACTTCGGCGGCCCCGGCGGCTCCGGCGTCAGTGAACTCGCCGCGGGCGGCAAGGAGTTCATGCACCTCACCAACGGCTACGACGTGGTGTCCTTCGACCCCCGCGGCGTCGGCCGGTCCTCCCCGGTCTCCTGCGGACCGGCCACCCTGAAGATCATGGAGGCGACGGACGGGGACGGAGGGATGGGCGACCCGGAGGACGTGCTGAAACGGCTGCGGGACGCGGCGTCCGAGTGCGCCAAGTACTCCGGCCCCGTGCTGCCCCACATAGGCACCGTCGACGCGGCGCGCGACATGGACGTGATGCGCCGGGCACTCGGCGACGACCGGCTCAACTACCTGGGCTTCTCCTACGGGACCCGGCTCGGGGCGGTCTACGCGGCGCGGTTCCCGGACAAGGTCGGCCGGATGGTTCTGGACGGCGTGGACACCCTGACGGAACCGCTGGCCGAACAGGGGCTGGCCGGGGCGCGGGGGCAGCAGACCGCGCTGGAGAACTTCCTCGACTGGTGCGCCGAGGACATCGCCTGCCCGTTGGGCCAGGACGCCCGGGAGGCTCGGGACCAGGTCGAGCGGCTCGTCGCCTCCCTCGACGCCGACCCGGTGCCGTCCGCGTTCGGCGAGCCCTTCACCGGGCAGGACATGGTCGGCGCGATCGGCCAGGCGCTGTACAGCCGGGAGTTGTGGCCGTCGCTGGAGCGGGCCCTCGCGCAGTTGCTCGAGGACGGCGACACCCGCGGCCTGGAGGGCTTCTCGTCGGGCGGCGTCACCTTCCCGGTACGGGCACCGGTACCGGTCCGGGGCGACGGGACGGCCGGCCTCACCGACGAGGAGGACGTCCCCATGGACAACCTTCCGGCCGCGCTGATGGCGATCAACTGCGCCGACGACCCCGACCGTCCCACCGCCGCCCAGGTCACCGCGTCCCTCGACCGGCTGCGCGCGCGGTACGAGGACGCCTCACCGGTCTTCGGCCGGTACCGGCTCACCCAGGTGCTCATGTGCTACGGCCGGCCCAGGGGAACGGACTACATCCGGGACGACGTGAAGGACCTCGACACCGCGAGGATGCTCCTGGTCGGCACCCGCGGCGACCCGGCCACGCCGTACCGCTGGACGACGGAGACGGCCGACCGGCTCGGGCCCTCCGCCGTGGTCCTGGACAACCGGGGCGAGGGACACACCGGATACGCGTCGTCCAAGTGCGTGCACCGCAAGGTCGACGACTTCCTGCTGTACGGTTCCCTGCCGCCCGACGGCAGCTCCTGCGGCCCCGAGGCCGCCGGCGACCGGTCCGACTGAGCGGCGACCGGTCCGGCTGAGCGGCGACGGGTCCGACCGATCGGCCATCGGTTCCGAATGCCCGATATGCCTTATATACCCGTGGCGCATATCGTGCTGACATGGAGCACGATCTGAGTCCCGCCACCCTCGCCGGACTGCGGCGCCCCCGCCCGTATCCGGCCGTGTCCGTACTGACGCCGACGCACCGCCGCGAGCCGGACAACGCCCAGGACCGCGTCCGGCTGCGCAACGCGGTCGCCGCGGCCAAGAAACAGCTGGAGGAGGATCCGGCGGTCAGCCGCGACCGGCGTGCGGAGGTGTCCCGCGAGCTGGACCGGGCGCTGGCCGAGATCGACCTGACGTACGCCGAGGACGGTCTGGCGATCTTCGCCGCACCCGGTGAGCACCAGGTCTGGACGCTCAGCCGTTCCGTGCCCGAGCGCGTGGTTCTCTCGGACACCTTCCTGACCCGCAACCTCGTTGCCGCGCAGGCGGCCGAGCGGCCGTTCTGGGTCCTGTCGGTCGCCGCCGACCGCGTCAAGCTGTGGAGCGGTGGCGCGGACCGGGTCGTGGAGGAACACCTCGGCGGCTTCCCGCTCGACCGGCCCGCCGAGGACTTCGACCCCGAGCGTCAGGAACGGATCGGCGACGCGCCGAGCACCTTCCGGGACGAGGGCACCCGCAAGTTCCTGCGCGACGCCGACGCCGCGATGGGCAAGGTCCTGCGCGCCCACCCCCGGCCGCTGTACATCACCGGCCCCGAGCCCGCGCTGCCCCTGTTCGAGGAGGCGGGCACGCTCGCCTCGGACGCGGTGCTGGTCCCGCACGGCGGGCTCGCGCACGGCACCGCCGAGGCGGTGTGGCAGGCGGTGCGGCCCGTGCTCGAGAACGAGGCGCGCGGGTCCGTCGAGGCGGTGGCCAGGGAACTGGACGCGGCCCGCGGCCGCAAGGACTTCGCGGCCGGGGTCGACGAGCTGTGGGAGAGCGCCCACACGGGCCGCGTCCGGCTGCTGGCCGTCGAGGAGAACTTCAAGGTGACGATGCGCGACGACGGCGAGCACCTGCTCCCGGCCGACGACGGCGACCTCGACGCCCGGGAGGACATCGTGGACGAGATCGTCGAGCAGTGCCTGGAGACCGGCGCCGAGGTCCGTTTCGTGCCGGACGGCGCACTCGGGGACGCGGACGGCATCGCAGGCGTACTGCGCTACTGACGCCGGCCGCCGCACCCGCGGGCCGGCCCTCCCCCTGCCTCTTGACGCGCGTGAAAGCCTGTTCGCCGTACACGTGCCCGCTGCCGGCGGGTGCGCGGCGGACGGCGAGGGAGCGGGCACGGCGTGAGTGAACTTCTGGGTGTGGCGGTCCTGGGTGCGGGGCACATGGGTGCCGACCACATACGACGCGTCGACCGGGTGGTGAGCGGCGCCCGGGTCGCCGCGGTGGCGGACCCCGACGCCGAGCGGGCGAAGGAGGCCGTGGGCGGGATCGGCGGGAGCGGCAGGATCAGCGTGCACACGGACGTCGAGGCCGCGCTGGACGCGCCGGGTGTCGGGGCGGTCCTGATCGCCTCGCCCGGCGAGGCGCACGAGGACGCGCTGCTGGCCGCCTTCGCACGAGGGCTGCCGGTGCTGTGCGAGAAGCCGATGGTGCCGGACTCCGCGGGCGCGCTGCGCGTGGTGGAGGCCGAGGCGCGCCTCGGCAGAAGGCTGGCGCAGATCGGGTTCATGCGGCGGTACGACGCCGAGTACCGGCAGTTGAAGTCCCTCCTGGACGTCGGGCGCCTCGGCCGGCCCCTGATGCTGCACTGCGTGCACCGCAACGTCTCCTCGCCCCCGCACTTCACCTCGGCGATGCTGATCAACAGTTCCGTCTCGCACGAGATCGACGCGGCCCGCTGGTTGCTCGGCCAGGAGCTGAGTGCGGTGACCGTACTGCGTCCGCGCCCGTCGGCGGGTGCGCCCGAGGGCCTGCTCGATCCGCAGCTGGTGCTCTTCGAGACCGAGGGCGGCGCCGTGGTGGACGTGGAGGTCTTCGTCAACTGCGGCTTCGGCTACGAGGTGCGCTGCGAAGCCGTCTGCGAGGCGGGCAGCGCCCGGATCGGTGCGGCGCACACCATGGTGGTCACGGCGGCGGACGGCGCGCGGGAGGAGGTGCCGCAGGACTACCTGGTGCGGTTCGCGGACGCCTACGACCACGAGGTGCAGAGCTGGGTGGATGCCACCCGGCGGGGCCGGGTCACCGGGCCGGGCGCCTGGGACGGGTACGCGGCCGCCGCGGTCGCCGAGGCCGGGGTGCGGGCGCTGGAGACGGGCGCACGCACACCCGTCGACATGGCACTCCGTCCGGCCCTGTACGACCAGGCATAGAACAAGAGTCCACCGAACACCCGGGCGACGACGCCCGCGGACCCTCATCCCCTTCAAGTCCCGTAGGGAGCCTACGACTTACCCCGCGGCCCGAGTATGCCGAACACGTACCCGAGTCACCCCGGGAAGACTGTGGCATATGCCGGAAGCACCACCGTATCGTGTGTTGCCGAATCCCTTACGGGGCATGGCGGGCTGTGCAACAGTCGTAACGGTCCTTCCGCCAGCCTCGGTTCCACCTTGGTCGTACCGTCAGCACATCGGAGTGCGTCATGTCGTCCCATCTCTCCGCGGACCACCCGGCCGCCCAGCCACCGGGACCCGGCTCGGTCGAGGCGCTCATATCGCAGACCCGGCGGCTGCGGGGCGACGTGGACGCGGTACGACGGGACAGCCAGGACGACACGACGGACCCCCGGGGGCGCTGGCAGCGCGCCCTGTACGACCTGGCACTGCACCAGCTCACCGACCTCGACGCGCACCTGGCGCAGCTCCGGGACGGCCCGGCACCCGCGCCGCGCGCCGGTTCGCTGCTCAGCCGGGTCGGCAGCGCGGAGTGGAACCTGCTGACGGACGAGGCCGAGTGGTCCGCGGAACTCTTCCACATCCTGGGCCGCGACCCGGCGTCCGTCCCTCTCAGCCTCGACGAACTCCCTTCCCTCGTACTCGCCGAGGACCGGCCGAAGCTCACCGCGATGGTCACGGACTGCCTCGTCGACGGCCGCCCCATCGACGGCGAGTTCCGCGTGGCGCGCCCCGACGGGACCGTACGCACCGTGCACATGATGGGCGAGCCGGTCCTCGACGCCGACGGCAGCACCGCCTCGATGTGGGCGGTACTGCGGGACGTCGGCGAACTGCGCCGCAGTCAGCGGGTGGTGAGCGAGACCCGTGACTCGCTCCGGCGTCACCGGCCTCCGCCCTGGCAGGGTCTCCTGCGCTTCCCGGACGAGGGCCGGCCCGGCCTGGACCTGGCCGCCGCGCACCTCCCGCCGGCGTCGGCGGGCCGGCGGCCCGGATACGGCGGGTGGTACGACGCGTGTCCGCTCGGCGCCGACGGCGAAACCCTGCTCACCGTCGGCGACTTCGGACACCCGGAGACCGAGGCCCACGGCCCGGCGGTACTGATCGGCGCCCTGCGCGGCCTGGCGCTGGCCGGCACCCGGCCCGGGCGACTGCGGGACGGGCTCGCCGAACTGCTCCGTTCCACCGCCCTGCCGCCGGTGGACGGCGCCGTGTACTGCGGCTACCGGCCGGACACCCACGTCCTGACCTGGACTCATGCCCCGGGCCCCGTCCCGCTGCTCTTCCGCGGTGGAACGGGGCGTGCGCTGTCCGGACAGGGCGGACCATCGGGGCAGGCCGAGGCGGCCCTCGAAGCGGGCGACCTGCTCCTTCTGCACACCGGAGCACTCGAACCGGCGGCCGTGGAGCACCTCCTGTCCCTGGCCCGCCGCCTGACAGCCGCGGATTCGGCCGGGAACGGCCTACGCATCGTGACCCGGGAGCTGGACGAGTTTCCGGGTCGTCAGGACGCCTGTGTGCTGGTCGCCCGGGTGACACCGTAGGTCCGCGGAGCGCGTCGCGCCCTACGCCGACGCGATGGTGCCGCCCTGCCCCTCCCCCCTGGGCGACCTGCCCTTGGGCAGCGCCAGCTTGATCTCCTCCCGCAGCTCCTGGATCTTCGGGTATCCGGCGTACTCGGCGGTGAGACGGTACATCTGGCGCAGCCGGTCCCAGGTCCGCTGGGAGGAGTTGGAGCCCATCGACACCAGGGCCAGGCGCGCGTACCGGTCCGCCTGTTCGGGGTCGTCGGCGATGAAGCAGGCGGAGGCCATGGACAGGTAGTCGAAGATCTTGGACCGCTGCCGGCCGTCGATCCTGAGGGCCAGGGCCTTGTCCGCGTAGTGCTGGGCGTGCGCGGCGGCCCCCGGTTCGAACTCGGCGAGCGTCCGGTAGGCCAGCGCCTGCATGCCGTACAGGTCCTCCTCCTTGAACGTCTGCATCCAGTCCGGGGGCGGCACGTCCGCCTTGTCCGAGACGAAGAGGTCCTCGGCCCGGCCCAGGGTGCGGCGCATCGCCTGGCCCTTGCCCATGGATGCCTGCGCCCAGGCCTCGATGGTGTAGAGCATGGCCTTGGTGCGCGGCAGTACCTGCTCGCCGGAGCCGGACTGGGCGAGTTTCATGAGGTCCAGGGCCTCGTCGGGGCGGCCGAGGTGCACCATCTGGCGGGCCGCCCGGGAGAGCGCCTCGCCCGCCCGGGGCCGGTCGCCGCCCTCGCGTGCGGCGTGGGCGGCGATGACGAAGTACTTCTGGGCGGTCGGTTCCAGACCGACGTCGTGCGACATCCAGCCCGCGAGGACGGCGAGGTTGGCGGCGACGCCCCACAGGCGCCGCTGGAGATGGGGTGGGTGGTGGTAGGCGAGCATGCCGCCCACCTCGTTGAGCTGGCCCACCACGGCCTTGCGCTGGAGGCCACCGCCCCGGGCGGCGTCCCAGGCGCGGAACACCTCGACCGAGCGCTCCAGTTCCTCCACCTCCTGCGACCCGATGGGGGCGGCCTCGTAGCGGTCGAACCCGGCGGGGTCGGCGTGCAGGGGTTGGTGGAGGTCGGGGGCGTCGGCCGCCAGGGCCGGGTCGGTGTGCAGCCAGTCGTGCATGGCGCTGCTGAGTGCGGAGCCCGCGGCGAGCGCGGCGCCCGCGCCCACCAAGCCGCGTCGGTTGAGCATGAGGTCCATTCCCGTGAATTCGGTGAGGACCGCCGCAGTCCGCTCGGGCGCCCACGGCACGCCGTCGGGATGCTCTTCGCTCCCGTCGTGTGGCCGTTTCCCCGCACGCCCGTGCCGGACCAGACCGAGGTCCTCGATGGTCACGACACGGCCGAGACGCTCGGTGAACAGAGCCGCCAGCACCCGCGGCACCGGATCGCGCGGGATCTCTCCCATGTCGATCCACCGCCGCACCCGCGAGGTGTCGGTCGCCAGCTGGGGGTGGCCCATGGCCGCCGCCTGCCGGTTGACCAGCCTCGCGAGTTCGCCCTTGGACCAGCCGGCCAGGCCGAACAGGTCCGACAGGCGGGTGTTGGGTTCTTTGCTCACTACAAGCCCCCAGGTTCTCGGCTGAGTTGACAGTAGCCCCGTGCGGGTTGCCGGGCGACTATTCGCCACCGTTCGCCAGGGTGCGCCAGATGGTGTGCCACGGGCGGCCGGGTGTCAGGTAGGAATGCGCCAACCCGACCCGGTCGCCGCGGGGGTACTCCCCAGGGTGGCCCCCGGCGGCCGGTCGGGCGGCGCGACGGCTTTCGGAAGACGTGCCGCCTCCGGTACCGAACGGACCGGACCGGCACCCCTCTTCAGGCAGGCACAGCAGGCACACGAAGGGATCTGTCTCGCCCATGTACGCAGCATCGTCCTCCGTGTCCGCCCCGCAGCGCTCGCTGCACCCCCGCCCGACGGCGGGCGGCGGCCCCTATCTCGCCCCAGCGCGTCCGGCGGCCCCGGTGCTCGGGGCCGGCAGGGCGCGGCTCGGCGCGGGGCCCGGCACCCAGCCGCTCAGCGGGAGAATCGACCTGTCCGGCCCCCAGGGGGCCCAACTGCGCACGGCGATCGCCGCCGTGCACCGGATCTGCCCGGAGTTCTCCCCCGTGCAGGTGCTGCGGCGCAGCGGGCGGTCCGTGCTCCTGGTCGGTACGACCGGGCGCAGCACCGCGGTGGCCAAGTGCTTAGTGGACCACTCCCCCGCGTGGGCGGAGCGCAGCCGGCACGAGATAGGGGCATACCGCTCGTTCGTCCGGCAGCGCCCTCCGGTGCGGGTGCCGAGACTGATCGCGGCGGATCCGGACAACGGCACGCTGGTCATCGAGCGGATGCCCGGACGGGTGGCGGCGCTGCAACGGCACCCCCTGGAGGCGCCGCCGCGGGCGGACATCAGGGCGACGATCGGAGCGGTCTGCCGGCTGAACGCCTGGCGGCCACCGGCCGGCACCTTCGACGCCCCACTGGACTACGCGGCCCGGATCTCCCGCTACCACGAGCTGGGGCTGCTCACCGACCGGGACCTGGGCGACCTGCAGAAGCTGCTGCACGGCATCGCCCACGCGGGAGGGCGCCAGGGCATGGGCCAGTTCTGTCACGGTGACGCGCTGCTGTCCAACGTCCTCATGTCCCCGGCCGGTCCGGTGCTGGTGGACTGGGAGCACGCCGGCTGGTACCTGCCGGGCTACGACCTGGCGACGCTGTGGGCGGTCCTCGGGGACGCTCCGGTGGCCCGCCGTCAGATCAGCCAGATCGCCCAGTCGACGGGCACGGCGGCGCGCGACGCGTTCCTGGTGAACCTGATGCTCGTACTGACCAGGGAGATCCGTACGTACGAGACGGCCGTGCAGCGTTCCATGCACGACACGGTCGGGGCGGCGCCTGGACCGGCCCAGCCGGGTGCCGCGCCGACCGGCGAGGAACAGCGGCTGCTGCTGCGCCGGTTGCACGACGACTGCCAGCTGGCCCGGCGGGCCGTGCGGGCGGCGGTCGGCACGCGCTGACGGGACGGCGCGAGGAGGACGACGGTGCGCGGTGTGCCCTTCCGACAGGGGGGCGCACCGCGTTTCTCGTGTCCGCCCGCCCAAGATGCGCAGGGGCCACAGGTGTACGCCACTGACGCCGTGCAGGCCCGTGGCCCGCCGCCACGAAACTCGCCGAACCCCTTGCTGACGTGGGAAATCATCGCCATGACGGCATGATTGACGGATCGTCGGACCGCCGGGTACGACTGACCCAGCCCGGCCCCGCACGCCCGTCACGTCCCCTCATGCCCGATCGTCACAGGAGGCCGTTTTGCGAGGATCCCCCGTCCTGCCCGCCCTGGCCACCGCCGCGCTGCTGCTGCCGCTGCTCGGCGCGGCCCCGTCGGCCGCCGTGCCCACGGACGCGCCACCCGCCCCGGACCGCCTACAGCGGGCGTTCGCCGCCGCGGCGGCCGAGTACCACGTGCCGCAGAGCGTTCTGCTCGGCGTCTCCTATCTCCAGTCCCGCTGGGACGCGCACGGCGGAGCGCCGAGCGTGACCGGCGGCTACGGCCCGCTGCACCTCACCGATGCCCGTACGGCACTGGCCGAGGCGCCCCGGTCCCACCACGGCGGGGGCTCGGAGGACCCGCGCGGCGACGACGCGCGCGCCGCGCTGCACCCGGCGGGCGGTGCCACCGCGCCGTTGGGCGACCTGCCGGACCGGCTGACCACGCTGCCGAGGGCCGCGGGGCTGACCGGGCTGAGCCCCGAGGCGCTGCGCACGGACCCGGCCGCGAACGTGGCGGGCGGTGCGGCGCTGCTCGCCGCCGCGCAGCGCGACCTGGGTGAGCCGCTGAGCGCGGATCCGGCGGACTGGTACGCGGCGGTGGCCCGATTCTCCGGCGCGGAGGACTCCGCGACGGCGGCGGCGTACGCGGACGACGTCTACGAGGTCATCCGCACGGGTGAGCGGCGCGTCACGGACGCCGGCCAGCGGGTCTCGCTGGCCGCCCGCCCCGGCGTGGCGCCGGACGTCTCGCGGCTGGACGGCGCGGGCCTGCGCGCCGCTTCCGCGGCCGGTACGGAGTGTCCGGGGTCGGTGTCCTGCGAGTGGGTCCCGGCCCCGTACGAGGAGTTCGGCGACGGCGACTACGGCAACCACGACCTGGGCGCCCGGCCGGCCTCCCAGCGCATCCGGTACATCGTCGTGCACGACACGGAGGGCACCTGGAACGGGGTCCTCAACATGGTCCAGGACCCCACCTATGTGTCCTGGAACTACACGTTGCGCTCCACCGACGGTCACATCGCCCAGCACGTGAAGGCGAAGGACGTGGCCTGGCACGCGGGCAACTGGTACGTCAACGCGAAGTCGATCGGTCTGGAGCACGAGGGTTTCCTGGCGGAGCCGGACGCCTGGTACACGGAGGCGATGTACCGGTCGTCGGCGCGGCTGGTGAAGTACCTGGCGAAGAAGTACGACATCCCGCTGGACCGGCAGCACGTGCTCGGCCACGACAACGTGCCCGGCACCACCACGGCGACGATCCCGGGCATGCACGCCGACCCGGGTCCGTACTGGGACTGGCGGCACTACTTCCAGCTGCTCGGCCGCCCCTTCCAGCCGACCGCCGGCAAGAAGTCCGGCCTGGTGACGATCCGCCCCGACTACGACGCCAACCGTCCCGGGTACACCGGCTGCGAGACGGCGGGCGAGCCCTGCGCGGCGCACGGCTCCAGCGAGGTGCGGCTGTACTCCGACCACGACGCGGACGCGCCGCTGATCAAGGACATCGGCCTCGGCACCGCCCCCACGACCGGGGTGAACGACCTGTCCTCCCGGGTCTCCACGGGCCAGCAGTACGCGGTGGCCGACCGGTGGGGCGACTGGACGGCCATCTGGTACCTGGGGCAGAAGGCCTGGTTCCACAACCCCGGGAAGAGCCCGGCCGCGGTACCCGCGTCGGGACGCGTGGTCACTCCGAAGAAGGGCCTGGCGAGCGTCCCGGTGTACGGGCGCGCGTATCCGGAGAAGGCGGCCTACCCGGCGGGCGTGCCCGCCCAGGCGGTGTCACCCCTGCCGTACACCCTGCCCGCGGGGCAGAAGTACGTCGTCGGTGAGAAGGTGCCGGGCGAGTACTACTACGCGGTCACCTTCGACGAGGCGTCCCACCGGGTGGTGACCGGCAAGGACCAGTACTACGAGATCCAGTACGGTCACCGGGTCGCGTACGTGCGCGCCGCCGACGTGACGGTTTCCGCAGCCCGGTAGCCGCTCGCCGGGGCCGGGTCTCAGCCCTGCTGGAAAAGCTCCGCCGGGAGCGGCTTCAGCAGGGCGTACAGGTCGTCGGTGATGGGGCGGTCCCAGGCGGCGATGGTCACGAGGACGCCGTCGCTGCGGTCGAACTGCACGCAGGAGATCCGGCTCTCGGAGAGCTTGAGGCGGCGCACGATGAGCAGGTTGTCGCCCTGCATGACGGGGACGTCCTCGGCGCCGACGACGGTGATCTCCTCGTCGTTCTCCAGCGCGAGCAGCAGCTGGGCCACTTCGAAGGGGATCTCCCCCTCGGGGACCTCGCGGGCCGGGGAGCCGTCCGGGAGGTTGCCGATGATCATCGCGGGGCCGCGGCCGCCGAACAGGTCGTAGCGCAGGAAGACGCCCTGACAGGTGCCGTCGGGCGCGGGCAGCAGACCGGCGCCGAGATTGCCGGGCCAGTCGCCCGGGTCCATGGCCAGTACGTCGAAGTCGGGCCCGGCGGGCGTGGCGCTGCGGCGGCGGAGGAACGACATGCCGCCATGGTACGTGGCCGGGCGCCGGGAACGGCGTGCGGGCGGCAGCCCGGCCGGGCTACGCGGTCCGCCGCTGCCGGTCCTGGTGGCGGGCCACTCTGGCCCGGTTGCCGCAGGAGGGCCTGCACCACTCCTGACGCGGGTGCTCCTTGAGGAAGTAGCGCACGCAGCGCGGCGCGTGGCAGGCCCGCAGCCGCTTCAGGTCGGGCCCCGCGAGGAAGCCGATCACGGCCTGTGCGAGGGCGGCGGCGAGGTCGGCCCGGACGCCCTCGGCGGGGGCGGCGCGTACGACGGGCTCGGCGGTGTCGGCCCAGGCCAGGACGGGGACCGTGGGGGTGCGGGCGGCAGTCTCGTTCAGGCGCTGCAGGGCCTCGGGCACGGGCAGCAGCCGGGCGGCGTCGGCGGGGCTCGGCTCGCCGGGGCGCACGGCGCGGGCGAAGAGGGCGCGGGCGGCGGCCCGTACCTCACGGACGGCGGCCAGGGTGGCCGCGTCGGCCTCGAAGACCTCGGCGTCCGGCACCGCGCCGGGGTGCGCCCCGACCCAGGCGGTGAGCCCGGCCGGGTCGGCCAGTTCGTCGGCGACGCCGCCGTGCCCGTCGTGCCGGACGGTCAGCGCCAGGTCGAGCGCGGTCCGGGTGTCCCTGCTGGGCGAGTCCTGCATGCGGCCGATGATAGGCACGCCGGGCGGGGCGGGGTGTCACTCCTGCGGGGGAGCCGGCGGCACCACCGCGATCGGGGCCGCCGCGTGCAGCAGCACGGCGTGGGTGACCGACCCCATCATCCTGGCGGGGACCAGCAGGCGCCGGCGGTGCCGGCCGACGACGACCAGGTCGGCGTCCTTGGAGGACGCGACCAGGTTCCCGGCGGCGTCACCGGGCAGGGCGTGGGTGTCGACCCGGACGTCGGGGTGGCGTCCGCGGTAGGGGGCGAGCAGGCCGTCGGCCAGGACCCGCGTCTCGCTCTCGACGGAGACCTCGTCGATCACCAGGGGCATCATCTGCCCCGCGGCGGCCCAGGTCTGCACCGGCCACGGGTAGGCCGCGACCACCTGGAGGCGGGCGCCGCGCAGCTCGGCCTCGGTGAAGGCGAAGGACAGGGTGGCCTCGTCGGGACTGTCCACGTGCAGGCCGACCACCACCCGGGGGCCGGGTTCGGCGGGTGCCTCGCCGTGGACCTCGCGTCCGGGCCGGGGCACCACGACGACGGGGCACTGCGCGTCGCGGGCGGCGGCCATGCCGTTGGAGCCCAGCAGCAGGCCGGCGAAGCCGCCCCGGCCCCGCGAGCCGAGGACGAGCAGCTGGGCGTCCGCGCCCAGTTCCGGCAGCAGGGCGCCCGGAACGCCTTCCATGCCCACGTACTCCGTCGGCACCGCGAAGGCCCGCCCCTGAAGGTGCGCCCGTGCCTGGTCGAGCGCGGGGTCCTCGGCGGTGTCCGGCGGGCCCGCTACCAGGACGTCGGTCTGGGCCCAGGCGGCGTACTGGCGCACATGCACCACCCGCAGGGGTGCCTCGCGCCGGTGGGCGGCGTCGAGCGCCCAGTCCAGGGCGCGCAGGCCGTCGTCCGAACCGTCGACCGCCGCGATGACCGGCAGGGTGCTCATGGGTCCTCACCTCCGGAGTAGGGACTTCCCCCCGGCGGCGGGCCGGACACCCGGGTTCGGCCGGTCGGCGCACCCGCGGTGTCCTACGTGAGGTCGAACTCCCCTTCCCGCGCTCCCGACACGAACGCGCCCCATTCCGCCGGGGTGAAGATCAGGGAGGGGCTCTGCGGGCTGCCGCTGTTCCGCATCGCGATGAATCCCTCGACAAAGGCGATCTGGACATCCCCCAGGCCTCGGCTGCTGGACTGCCACTGCGCGTTGCTGAGATCCAGCTCCGGCTTGTCCCAGCCCATGAGCGGGCGCTGGTGGGTGGTGCTCTCGGCCACGTCCGTGCTCCTCCCGGTTTCGTCGTCCGCGGCCAGCCTAGCGACCGGGTCCGACCGCCGACAGGCCACGAGAGAGGGGCGCCTTGCGAAGAGAGGTGAAGGAGATCGGTTCGGCCCGAGGAACGCGGCGATCCGGTGGCTGAACCATCGTGGGTCGTCCAGCCACGGGTAGTGCCCGGCGCCGGGCTGGAGGGCGACCTCGGCGTGCGGGAAGACGTCGGCGCAGCGGCGCGCCAAGTCCGGGCCGGGGCCGCCGTCGCGCTCACCGGCGAGGACGAGCACCGGGGCGGGGCAGCGGGCGAGCGCGGCGCGGGTGGCGGGCGGGTCGAAGGCGTCCGGGGAGAGGTAGACGTCGCCTGCCTCGTCGTTGCTCTCCTCGTCGGCGAGCGCGTCGTGTTCGCGGGCCGTGTCGTCCCAGCGGCCGAAGAAGAAGGGGACGAACACCGGATCGAACTCGCCGGTCCCGGCGAGCCAGGCCCAAAAGGGCCCGATGGCCGCATCGAACCAGGGCTCGTCTGCGCGCAGGAGCGCCGCCCGGAGCCGGTCCTCGGGCGTCGCCGGCATGTCCAGGGCCCAGGGGGTGGCGGTCACCAGGATGAGCCGGGACACGCGTTCCGGGTGGCGGGCGGTGTACAGCATCGCGAGGCTGCCTCCGGCCGAGTGCGCGAGGAGGTCCATCCGGTCGAGGCCGAGGTGCTCGCGCAGTGCCTCGACGTCGGCCACGAGCCGGTCGCAGCGGTATGTCGCCGGGTCCTGAGGGACGGCGGAGTCGCCGGTGCCGCGCAGGTCGAGGAGGATCAGCCGGCGGTGTGCGGCGAGGCCGCCCAGGTCGCCGAGGTAGCCGGACGCGCGCATGGGTCCGCCCGGCAGGACGACCAGCGGGTCTCCCTCGCCCCGTACGTGGAAGGCGAGACGGGTCCCGTCGTGGGCGGTGAAGGGCTGCATGGCGCCGATCCTCACCGGTCGCCGCCGCGCCGCGCAACGGGGTAGCCGGGTCAGGCACCGGCGAAGCGGTCCCGCAGTTCCCTCTTGAGGATCTTCCCGCTGGCGTTGCGTGGCAGGGCGTCCACGAACAGGACGCGTTTGGGTGCCTTGAAGGCGGTGAGTCTCTCGCGGGTGTGGGCGATCAGCTCGTCCTCGGTGACCTCCGCGCGGGGGACGACGACGGCCGTGACGGCCTCGATCCACCGTTCGTCGGGCAGGGCGATCACGGCCGCCTCGGCGACGGCGTCGTGCGTGTAGAGGGCGTCCTCGACCTGGCGGGAGGCGACCAGTACGCCACCGGAGTTGATGACGTCCTTCACCCGGTCGACGATGGTGTAGTAGCCGTCGGCGTCCCGGACGGCGAGGTCGCCGGAGTGGAACCAGCCGTCGCGGAAGGCGGCCTCGGTCTCCTCGGGCCGGTCCCAGTAGCCGTCGCACAGCTGCGGGGAGCGGTAGACGACCTCGCCGGGCGTGCCGTCGGGGACGTCCTTGCCGTCCTCGTCGACCACCCGGGCGTCGACGAAGAGGACGGGGCGGCCGCAGGAGTCCATGCGGCCCTCGTGCTCGTCCGGTCCGAGCACGGTGGCGAGGGGGCCGATCTCGCTCTGGCCGAAGCAGTTGTAGAAGGCGAGGTGCGGCAGGCGTGCGCGCAGTCGCTCCAGGACGGGCACCGGCATGATCGACGCGCCGTAGTAGGCCTTGCGCAGGCCGGTCAGGTCGCGGGTGGCGAAGTCGGCGCGGTTCGCCAGGCCGATCCACACGGTGGGCGGTGCGAACAGGCTGTCCACGCGGCCCGCTTCGACCAGGTCGAAGAGCCGGTCGCCGTCGGGGGCGTCCAGGATGATGTTGGTCGCGCCGACGGCGAGGTAGGGCAGCAGGAAGACGTGGGTCTGGGCCGAGTGGTAGAGCGGGAGCGCGTGCACGGGGCGGTCGCCGGCGCCGAGGTCCAGCGCGGTGATGGCGCTCAGGTACTCGTGCACCAGCGCCCGGTGGGTCATCATCGCGCCCTTGGGCAGCGCGGTGGTGCCCGAGGTGTACAGGAGCTGCACCAGGTCCTCGGCGCGCGGTTCGGGGCCGTCGTAAGGGGGCGCCGCCGCGAGGCGGGCCAGGAGCGAGTCGCCGGTGTCGCGCAGCGGCAGGGTGCGGGTCTGGCCCGGGAGCCGGGCGGCGAGGCCGGGGTCGCTGAGGACCAGGGTGCTGCCGGACTGGCCGACGATGTGGGCGAGGTCCTCGCCGGTGAGGTTCTGGTTGACCGGGACGTGCACCAGGCCCGCGCGGGCGCAGGCCAGGAACGCGATCAGGTAGGCGTCGGAGTTGTGGCCGTAGGCGGCGACCCGGTCGCCCGGGGACAGTCCGCCCAGCAGGACGCTCGCCGCGCGGGAGACCGCGGTGTCCAGATCCGCGTACGTCCAGGAACGGTCGCGGTACTCCACCGCGACGCGTGCCGGAGTGCGTCGGGCGCTGCGGCGCAGCACCCCGTCAACGGTGCTGCCGGTGCTGCCGTGTCCGGGCGTCATGACCTGATCCTCGGCCGGTCGCGGGGGCGGGTCAAGCGGTGTGCGCCGGTCCACCGGCTCCTCGCGCCCGCTTGGTCCGCCCCATTGACACGGCCCGCCGCTGACAGGAAAGTTTCACTCCGCACGGCGATCCGGGAAAGATACTTTCAGCTTCGGTGGCGGGAGGCTCTTCGATGGCCGGTCAGGCGACGAATGGATTCAGTCGGCGTCAACTGGGCGCCGGCGCCCTGGCCCTGGGGGGTGCCCTGGCCATCGCCCCGTTCGCGGCCGGGCCGGCCGAGGCCGCCTCCGACCGGGGCCGCCGGCCCACCCTGCGGCGCGGCTCCGCCGAACGCGCCGGGCTCCTCCCCGGCCATCTGCGCCAGCTCGTCACCGATGCCGAGGCGTTCCTCGGCCCGTCTCCCGAGCACCCGTGGTACGCGGGCGCCGTGCTGCTCGCCGGCCGGGGCGGCACGGTGGCGCTGCACGAACCGATCGGCATGGCGGTGCGCTACCGGGCCTACGACGAGGCGACGGACACCGGCGTCGAGTTCCCGGCGGGTGAGCAGATCCCGATGGCCGGGGACACGGTGTTCGACCTCGCGTCGATCTCCAAGCTGTTCACCTCGATCCTCGCCGTGCAGCAGCTGGAGCGGGGCGCGCTGGAGCTGGCGGCGCCGGTCGCCTCGTACCTGCCGGACTTCGGCCGGGCGGGCAAAGAGGACATGACGATCCGTCATCTGCTGACCCACACCTCGGGCTTCCGGGCGTGGCTCCCGCTGTACAGCGCGCCCACGTACGAGGAGAAGGTCCAACTCGTCTACGACGAGGCACCCGTCGCCGCGCCCGGCACGGCGTACCTGTACTCGGACCTCAACATGATCTCGCTCCAGCTGGTGCTGGAGCAGGTCACGGGCCGCACCCTGGACGTCCTGCTGCGCGAGGAGATCACGAAGCCGCTCGGTCTCACCCGCACCCGCTACAACCCGCCCGCCTCCTGGCGGCCGGGGATCGCGGCCACCGAGGACTCCCGCAAGCCGTGGTCCGGTCTGGACCGGGGGCTGGTGTGGGGAGAGGTGCACGACGAGAACGCCTTCAGCCTGGGCGGCGTCGCCGGTCACGCGGGGGTGTTCTCCTGCGCGTGGGACCTCGCGGTCCTCGGTCGCACCCTGCTCAACGGCGGGTCCTACGGGCGGGCGCGGATCCTGCGGCCGGAGTCCGTGGAGCTGATGTTCACGGACTTCAACACCGACTTCCCGGGCGACGAGCACGGCCTGGGCTTCGAGCTGTACCAGCACTGGTACATGGGCGCGATGGCCACGCCGCGCACGGCCGGGCACACCGGTTTCACGGGCACCTCGCTGGTGCTCGACCCGACCACGGACTCCTTCCTGGTCGTTCTCGGCAACTCCGTCCACCCGGTGCGCGGTTGGCGTTCCGGGTCGGCTCCCCGGGTGGCGGCGGGCACCCACCTGGCGCGGGCGGTGCCGGTCCGTCCGGCGCACGGGCGCACGGCGTGGTTCTCGGGGACGGCGGGTTCCGCCACGGCCACGCTCACGCTGCCCGCCCTGGACACGTCGGCCGGGCGGGCCCGACTGCGCTGCGCGCTGTGGTGGGACACCGAGCCCGGCTCGGACGTGCTGGTCCTGGAGGCCTCGACCGACGGCGGCGCGGGATGGCGGCCGGTCCCGTTCACCACCACGCGGCGCGGCGCGGCGCCCCTGGACCATCCGGCGGGTTCGGCCACCGGCTGGTCGGGGCGCGTCTGGCACCGGCTGAGCGCCGAGCTCCCGGCCGCGCGCGGGCTCACCCTGCGCTGGCGGTACACGACCGACCGCCTGTACGTGGGCCGCGGGGCGTACGTCGACGGGCTGCGTGCGGAGGCGGCCGGCGACGTCCTGTTCCACGACGCGCGTCCGGCGGACGCGGCACGCGTCGTGGCCGAGGGATGGACGGCGTCGGCGGACTAGCTAGGTCCTGTCCCGTTCGAGCACCGCCATCGCCGCGTTGTGTCCCGGCACCCCGCTCACGCCTCCCCCGCGCACGGCGCCCGCGCCGCACAGCAGGACGCCTGCCCGGGCGGTCTCCACGCCCCAGTGGCCGGTGCCCTCCTGGGCGTGGGGCCAGGACAGCTCGCGGTGGAAGATGTTCCCGCCGGGCAAACGCAGGTCGCGTTCCAGGTCGAGGGGCGACCTGGCCTCGATGCAGGGCCGTCCGTCGGCGTCGGTCGCCAGGCAGTCGGCGAGGGGCTCGGCCAGGTGGGCGTCGAGCTGGGCGAGGGTCGACTTGAGCAGTTCCTCGCGTACGGCGTCGTTGTCCCGGGCGAAGAGGCGGGCGGGCGTGTGCAGGCCGAACAGGGTGAGGGTGTGCATGCCCTTCGCGGCCAGGTCGGGGCCGAGGATCGTGGGGTCGGTCAGCGAGTGGCAGTAGATCTCGGAGGGCGGGGCGGCGGGCAGTTCACCGGCGGCCGCCCGGGCGTGCGCGGCGGCCAGTTGCTCGTAGCCCTCGGCGATGTGGAAGGTCCCGGCGAAGGCCTCGCGCGGGTCGGCGTCCGGGTCGCGCAGCCGCGGCAGCCTGGTGAGCAGCATGTTCACCTTGAGCTGGGCGCCCTCGGCCGGTGCGGGCGGGGCGTCCCCCGTGAGCGCCGCCAGCTCGCGCGGGGAGGCGTTCACCAGGACGTGGCGGGCGGCGGCGACGCCCTCGCCGTCGGCCGAGCGGAAGGTGACCTCGGCGCTGTGCCCGTCCGCGTCGATCCGGACCGCCTCGTGGCCGGTGGCGAGCACGGCGCCCGCGGCCCGGGCGGCGTCGGCCAGCGCGTCGGTGAGGGCGCCCATGCCGCCGACGGGTACGTCCCAGGCGCCGGTGCCACCGCCGATCACGTGGTAGAGGAAGCAGCGGTTCTGGGCCAGGGAGGGGTCGTGGGCGTCGGCGAAGGTTCCGATCAGCGCGTCGGTGAGGGCCACGCCCCGCACCAGGTCGTCGGCGAAGTGTTCCTCGATCGCGACGCCGACCGGTTCCTCGAACAGGGCCCGCCAGGCCGTCTCGTCGTCGACCCGGCGGCGGAGTTCGTCCCGGGTGGGCAGCGGTTCGGTGAGGGTCGGGAAGACCCGCTGGGCCACGTGGCCGGTCATGGCGTAGAAGCGCTGCCAGGCGTCGTACTCCCGCTGCGAACCGGTGAGCCGCGCGAACGACTCGCGGGTGCGGCGCTCGCCCCCGCCGACGAGGAGCCCGCCGGCCCGCCCGGCGCGCTCGACGGGCGTGTACGAGGAGACGGTGCGCGCACGCACCCGGAAGTCCAGGCCGAGGTCCCGCACGATCTTCTTGGGCAGCAGGCTGACCAGGTACGAGTAGCGCGACAGCCGTGCGTCGACCCCGGCGAAGGGGCGCGTGGACACGGCCGCTCCGCCGGTGTGGTCCAGCCGTTCGAGGACCAGCACGGAGCGGCCGGCGCGGGCCAGGTAGGCGGCGGCGACCAGGCCGTTGTGGCCGCCGCCGACGATGACGGCGTCGTAGGTGCGGGTGGTGCTGGGCGGGGGCGTCATGGCTCTTGGTAACACGGGCCGATCGGGGGCGGCCAGCCCGCCGTCGCGCACCGCCCCCGGTCAGCGGGCGGCCACCGAGCGCAGTGCCGCGACCCGGCGGTACAGCTCGGCGGCCTCGGCCGCGCGGCCGAGCTGTTCCAGGCAGTGGGCCTCGTCGTCGCGGGCGACGAGAGTGTCGGGCCGGTCGGGGCCCAGGACCCGTTCGCGGGCGGCGGCGACCAGACGGTACTCGGTGAGGGCGGCGGACCAGCGGCCCAGCCAGCCCAGGGCGACGGCGACCTCGCGGTGGCTGACCAGGGTGTCGGGGTGGTCGGGGCCCAGGACCCGTCCGCGGATCGAGCACACCGCGCGCGCCTCGTCCAGGGCCTCCGCCCAGCGGCCCAGCCTGCCGAGGTTGACGCCCCGGCCGTGCCGGGCGCGCAGGGTCTCGGGGTGCTCGGCGCCCTGGGCGCGGGTGCGGTCGGCGATCAGCTCCTCGTACGCGGTCAGCGCTTCGGTACAGCGGCCGAGGCGGCCGAGGGCGACGCCGGTCTCGTAACGGGCGGCGAAGGTGTCCGGGTGGTCGGGACCGAGGGCTCTCGCGCGGGCGGCGGCGACCTCGCGGTAGGTCGCCAGGGACTCCTGCCAGCGGTCCAGCCGCCCGAGTTCGTAGGCCACCTCGTAGCGGGTGACGAGGGTGTCGGGGTGGCCGGGGCCGAGTACGCGGGCCCGCGCCGCGGCCACCTCGCGGGCCATCCGGTGGGCGTCCTCGGTGCGGCCGAGCCGACCGAGGTTGAAGGCCAGGTTGTGCCGGCAGCGCAGGGTGTCGGGATGGTCGGCGCCCATGGTGCGCTCACGGGCGGTCAGCACCGACGTGTACACCTGGTGGGCGTCGGTGTGGCGGCCCAGCCGGCCCAGGGTGTAGGCCATCTCCTGGCGGACGGCGAGGGTGTCGGCGTGGTCGGCGCCCAGCGTCCTGATCCGGGCCTGGGCGACACCCTTGTAGGCGCGCAGCGCTTCGGCGGCCCGGCCGGTGCGCCCCAGGGTGAAGGCGGCCTCGTAGCGGCTGGCGAGAGTGTCGGGGTGGTCGGGACCGAGCAGGCGCTCGCGTTCGGCGGCGACCGTGCGGTGCATCCGGCCCGCTTCCTCCCAGCGGCCCAGGCGGCCCAGGCTCAGCGCCGCGTTGTGGCGCGCGGCCAGCCCGACGGCGGCCTCGGACGCCGGGTCGGGCCACTCGTCCGGGGTGGGCCCGGCGGCCCGTTCGCCGTCGCTCCCGTCTCCGGTGGGCCGCGGGACCCACTCGCCGGACAGGCCCGCCCCCGGGTCCGGGGGCGTGGCGCGCGGGCCGGTGCCGGTCGCCTTGTGACCGGTGGTCATGCCGTGGGTCCAGGAGGGCAGTGCGGTGCGGCCCCCGACCGGCCGCCGCGTACGGGGCCGGGATGCCGCGAGAGCCGGCACCCGCACCGGTGCGGTGCGTCCGGCGGTGATCCGGCGGCCCAGCTCTCGGGCGTCGTCCGGGCGTTGCTCGGGCCGTTTGGCCAGCAGGTCCAGGATGATCCGGTCCAGGTATCCGGGCAGTTCGGCGCGGTGGGTGCGGGGCGGTTCCGGCTCGGTGTCGCGGTGGCCGACGAGGATCGCCCAGGCGTCTTCGAGGTCGAAGGGCGGGACGCCGGTGGCGATCTCGTAGAGCACACAGCCCAGGGAGTACAGGTCGCTGCGCCGGTCGACCTCGTCCCCGCCGATCTGTTCCGGCGACATGTAGTGCGGGGTGCCCATGGCGATGCCGGTGCCGGTCAGCCGGGCGGTGAAGCCCGCGTCGTGGCCGAGCCGGGCGATGCCGAAGTCGCAGATCTTCACGGTGCCGTCGGCGGTCCGCACGATGTTCGCGGGTTTGAGGTCGCGGTGGACGATGCCCTGGTCGTGGGTGTAGGCGAGCGCGGAGGCGACCTGTTCGGCGATGTCGACGACGTCCGGGACGGGCAGCGGATGGCCCTTGTTGTCCTCCAGGAGCCGGCTCAGGTCGTGTCCCTCCAGCAGCTCCATGACCAGGAAGAGCACGCCGTCCCACTCGCCGAAGTCGTGGACGACGGTCACCCCGCGGTGCTGGAGCGCGGCGGCCACCCGGGCCTCGCGCCGGAATCTCTCCCGCAGGACGCGGGTGAAGGAGTGGTCGTGCTGCGTGCCCAGCGGTTTGAGGCACTTGACGGCTATGCGGCGGCCGAGTGACTCGTCCCGCGCCCGCCACACCTCGCCCATGCCGCCGCGCCCGATCCGCTCGAGCAGCCGGTACCGGCCGTGGATCAGCGTGCTGTCCCCCATGACTTCGCCCGCCCCCGTGGTTCAGTCCGCCGCGCCCTCCCCTGGCCGGTCCAGTATGGCCGCTTGTCGTCCGATTTTGTATGGCGCCGGGCGCACGCCCGGGCCGAGCCGGGCCATGGCCCGCAGGATGTGTTTGGGCGGCAGCTGCCAGCGCAGACGTGCGGGGACATGGCGCAGCAGGGTGCCCGTGGCGCGCAGTCGCCGGGTGACGTTGGCGGCCGGGGGTGCGGGTCTGCCGTAGAGCTCGTGCGCGTACGGCGGTAGGGAGTCGTACGCAAGACGGGCGACCCGCCGCCACAGCAGCTCGCGGGCCGGGACCAGGAGGGGGTGCGTGGGCGGGCGGAGCAGGAAGTCGTCCACCTCGTGCGCGTCCGCTCCGGCGGCCAGTTCGGGCCGTACCCGCGCGAAGTAGGCGGCCAGCTCGGCCCGGTTCGCGGGTACGGAGGCGGGGTCGAGGCCGACGAGACGGGCGCTGTGCCGGTGTTCGGCGAGGTAGCGGTCGGCGTGGGCGTCGGTGAGCGGGAATCCGGAGCGGCGCAGGACGTGCAGGTAGGAGCCGATCTCGGCGCAGTGCACCCACAGCAGCAGGGCGGGTTCGTCGACACCGTAGCGCTCGCCCGTGTCGGGGTCGGTGGCGCCGAGCATGCTGTGGATCTTCCGGACCCGGGCGCCGGCCCGCTCGGCGGCCTCGGTGGTGCCGTACGTCGTGGTGCCGACGAAGCCCGCGGTGCGCATCAGCCGGCCCCACGCGTCGCGGCGGAAGTCGCTGTTCTGCATCACGCCGCGCACCGCGCGTGGGTGCAGGGCCTGGAGGTAGAGGGCGCGGATGCCGGCCACCCACATCATCGGGTCGCCGTGCGCCTGCCAGGTCACGGAGCGCGGGCCGAACAGTCCCGGGTCCCCGTCCGTCCGTGTCGCCGCCATACGGGCAGGCTAACGCGGCGCGGGACCCGTTCCCAGGGCCTCAGCGCAGGGTGGCCAGGAACTCCCCGCAGGCGCGGGCGCAGTCCCGGCAGGCCTTGGCGCTCTCCTCGGCGCCCCGGTGTCCGTCGAAGACCTGCGCGCTCTCCAGGCACACCTGCCGGCACCACTCCAGCTGGGCGCGGATGGCGGCCTCGTCGACCTGGTTCTGTTCGGACAGCACCCGGCAGGTCGCGTCGCAGACCTCCGCGCACATGATGCCCCTGCGCCGCACGAGCTCCTGGTTCTCGGTCCCGTCCGGGTCCACGAGGCTCGCCCGCAGGGCGCAGGCCCGCGCGCACTCGGTGCACGCCTGTGCGCACGCGAAGCGGTCCTCGAGGAAGCGGAACAGTTCCTGCTGGGAAGTCGTCGTCGATGTCACACCGAGCGGGTTGCCGCCGGCCGCGGTGCCAAACGGCCGGACCCGGTGTTTCCAAGGGCTCCGGGGCTGTTTCCGATCGGGAAGGCCGGCTCTTCGCGGACATGGGCGTGGCGGTCGCGGTGACCAGGTTGGTCATGCGGGCCGCGGGTACCCGCGCTCCATGAGCAACGCATGGATGGACCTGGCCGCGGGCGGCTCCGGCGCACTGGCCGTCTGGCTGATCGTCGCTGCCGTGGTGGTGGTGGCCGTGCTGATCGGCGCGTTCGCCTTCGGCAGTCGGCAGAAGCGCCGGGAGCCGCCGCCGCCGCGTCCCGAGGAGCAGCCCCGTATGCCCGACGACGGTCCGGTCCACGAGGAGCGGGAGCGCCGGGAGCCCGACGAGATGCCGCGGAGCGACGAGCGCACGCTGCCGCACGAGATGGGGCACCAGGGCAGTCGTACCGCCTCCGACCAGGAGCGGCCCCGCTGGGACGAGGGCAGCAGCGGTTCCTTCGGCAGCGGCGGCCCGGGCGGACGGTGACCCCGCAAGCCGGAGGGTGACCGTACGTGGTCGGTGTGTAGTTTCCGGTACGGGCGGTGGGGAACCCATGCGCCGTGCTGTTGCAGAGGAGAAGGGCCCGCGCCGGTGCGCGGGCCCGCCACGCGGCCGAACACACCGTCAACTGGGCCGACGGGCGGCTCCCCGTCTCCGAGGGCGGGGGGCTGCTGCGCAAGGCCTTCCCCGAGCACTGGTCGTTCCTGCTGGGCGAGATCGCCCTGTACAGCTTCGTCGTGCTGCTGCTGACCGGGGTGTGGCTGACGCTGTTCTTCAAGCCCTCGATGACGGAGGTCGTCTACGGCGGCTCGTACGAGCCCCTGCTGGGGGTGAGCATGTCGGAGGCCTACCGCTCGACGGTGGACATCAGTTTCGACGTGCGCGGCGGGCTGCTGATCCGGCAGGTGCACCACTGGGCGGCGCTGGTGTTCCTTTCGGCCATCGGAGTGCACCTGCTGCGGATTTTCTTCACCGGGGCGTTCCGCCGACCGCGTGAGGTCAACTGGCTGATCGGTGTCACGCTGTTCGTGCTGGCGCTCGCCGAGGGCTTCGCCGGCTACTCGCTCCCGGACGACCTGTTGTCGGGGACGGGGCTGCGCATCGCGCAGGGGATCATGCTGTCCATCCCGGTGGTGGGGACGTACGTCAGCATGTTCGTGTTCGGCGGCGAGTATCCCGGCGAGGACATCGTCCCGCGGCTGTACTCGGTGCACATCCTGCTGCTCCCGGCGCTGCTGGTCGCGCTGGTCACGGTCCATCTGATCCTGGTGTTCTACCTGAAGCACACCCAGTGGGCGGGCCGCGGGCGCACCAACCGCAACGCGGTGGGCAAGCCGCTGTTCCCGCAGTTCATGACGAACTCCACGGGCCTGTTCTTCATGGTGTTCGGTGTCGTGACCGTGCTCGCGGCGGTGGCCGAGATCAACCCGATCTGGACGTACGGCCCCTACCGCCCCGACATCGTCTCCACGGGCTCGCAGCCGGACTGGTACGTCGGGTTCCTGGAGGGCTCGCTGCGGCTGATGCCGCCGTTCGAGACGGCGGTGGCGGGCCACACCGTCATGTGGAACGTGCTGGTGCCGGCGGTGCTGCTGCCGGGCGTCCTGTTCGCGGTGCTGTACGCCTACCCGTTCTTCGAGCGCTGGGTGACGGGCGACCACGAGGAGCACCACCTGTGCGACCGGCCCCGGGACAAGCCGGTGCGCACCGGGCTGGGCGTCGCCGCGATCGTCTTCTACGCGGTGCTGCTCCTGGCGGGCGGCAACGACATCCTCGCCCACACGTTCCACGTCTCGCTGAACCTCCTCACCTGGATCTTCCGGGTCTGTCTGGTGCTGGCGCCGCCGCTGGCCTTCGTGGTGACCAAGCGCGTCTGCCTGGCGCTGCAGGAGCACGACCGCGAGCGTCTGACCGAGGGCGAGGAGACGGGCGAGGTGCACCAGAACCTGGCGGGCGGCTACGCCGAGGGTCACGGCCCCCTGGACGCCGAGGAACGTCACGTACTGCGGGCCCGCAGGCAGCCCGAGCCGCTCGCGCCGTCCACGACGGAGGGCGACGCTCCGCACGTGGGCCGGCTGCGGGCGACGCTCAGTGAGTGGTACTACGGCGACCGGGTCGACGTCGAGGACACGGAGCCGGAACGGGAACCGGGGCGGGAGCCGGAGCCGGGGCGGGAACCGGTGGCGGAAGCGGCGGCGGCAGATGCGGCGGAACGGGATGCCTACTCGGGCGAGCCGGAGCGCTGAACGTCCCGGTCGGCGTACTGGAAGACCAGGCCGCAGACGCCCATGGCGAGCAGGCCGAAGCCGATCAGCGCCAGCCACAGCCCGAAGACGATGCCGAACGCGAGCACCAGGGCGGCCAGCGCGATCGTGACCGGCCAGGCGCTGCGCGGCGGGAAGAAGTCGAGCGGCCCCGCGGTGTCGACGACCTCGCCCTCGCCGCGGTCCTGCGCGCGCAGGCCGCGCCTGCGGTACTGCACGCGCAGGAAGAACGCGACGAGCGCGGCCATGAGGAAGGCGATGACGAGCGCGGCGGTGCCGGCGGGCTCGCGCGACCACCAGCCGTAGAGCGCCGCCTCGGCGCCGAAGAAGACCGCGACACCGGTGAACAGACGGGATTCGGTCCTCACTGCACATGCCTCTGATCGTGTCGGGTGACGTCGGGGTGGTGGAGGTCGAACGCCGGGGACTCGGAGCGGATGCGGGGCAGCGACGTGAAGTTGTGGCGCGGCGGCGGGCAGCTGGTGGCCCATTCGAGGGACCGGCCGTAGCCCCAGGGGTCGTCCTGCTCAACCTTCTTCCCGTAGTGGTGGGTGTGCCAGACGTTGTAGAGGAACGGCAGTGTGGACAGGCCGAGCAGGAAGGAGCCGATGGAGCTGATGGTGTTGAGGGTGGTGAAGCCGTCGGCGGCCAGGTAGTCGGCGTAGCGGCGTGGCATGCCCTGCTCGCCGAGCCAGTGCTGGACGAGGAAGGTGGTCTGGAAGCCGACGAAGAGTGTCCAGAAGTGGATCTTGCCGATCCGTTCGTCGAGCAGTCTGCCGGTGAACTTCGGCCACCAGAAGTAGAAGCCGGCGAACATCGCGAAGACCACCGTGCCGAACACCACGTAGTGCAGGTGCGCGACGATGAAGTACGAGTCCGTCAGGTGGAAGTCCAGCGGCGGGGACGCGATCAGAACGCCGCTCAGCCCGCCGAGCAGGAACGTCACCAGGAAGCCGCACGCCCACAGCATGGGTGTCTCGAAGGACAGCGAGCCGCGCAGCATGGTGCCGGTCCAGTTGAAGAACTTCACTCCGGTCGGCACGGCGATGAGGAACGACATGAGAGAGAAGAACGGGAGCAGCACGGCGCCCGTGGCGAACATGTGGTGGGCCCACACCACCGCGGAGAGCATCGTGATGGCGATGGTGGCGCCGACCAGGCTGACGTAGCCGAAGATCGGCTTGCGGCTGAAGACCGGGATGATCTCGGTGACGATGCCGAAGAACGGCAGGGCGATGATGTACACCTCGGGATGGCCGAAGAACCAGAACAGGTGCTGCCACAGCAGTGCTCCGCCGTTCGCGGCGTCGAAGACGTGCGCGCCGAACTTCCGGTCGGCCTCGAGCATCAGCAGCGCGGCGGTGAGCACGGGGAAGGCGGGCAGCACCAGGATCGAGGTGAACAGCACGTTCCAGGTGAAGATCGGCATCCGGAACATGGTCATGCCCGGGGCCCGCAGGCACAGGACCGTGGTGATGAAGTTGACGGCGCTGAGCGTGGTGGACACGCCGCTCAGCACCAGACCCATGATCCAGAGGTCCCCGCCCGGCCCGGGGCTGAAGGTCGCGCTGTTCAGCGGCGCGTAGGCGAACCAGCCGAACGAGGCCGCCCCGCCGGGGGTCAGGAAGCCCGCCGCCACCATCAGGCCGCCGAAGAGGTACATCCAGTACGAGAGCGCGTTGAGCCGGGGGAACGCGAGGTCCGGGGCGCCGATCTGCAAGGGCATGACGGCGTTGGTGAACCCGGCGAACAACGGGGTCGCGAACAGCAGCAGCATGATCGCGCCGTGCATCGTGAAGAGCTGGTTGTACTGCTCGTTGCTGAACAACTGCAGTCCCGGCCGGGCGAGTTCACTGCGCATCAGCATGGCGAGGACGCCGCCGAAGAGGAAGAAGCCGAACGAGGTCGCGAGGTAGAGATGGCCGATCACCTTGTGATCGGTCGTCGTGGTCCACCGCACCAGCGCCCGGCCCAGCGTGCGGTTCGTCCGCTGCCGAGCCGGTGTCCGGCGCGGCGACTCCGTCCTTCTGTCCACCGCCATGCGGCGGAGAGTACCCAGGCGCCCTGGGCTCAGCCCCACGACCACGCCGAGGCCGGGGCCGGGCGTCCGGCGGATGGGCCACCTGGCGCACGCGGGCGCGGACCGGGCGGTGCCGGGTCCGCGCCCGCGCGCGGCGGTCGGGTTACGAGGCGTCGAGCACGGTGCCGGTCAGCACCGGGCCCTGCGGCTCGCCCTCGTCGTCGGTGTTCCGGAGACCGAGGTACTCGGCGGGCTCCGCGACCTCGTCGGCGATGGTGGGCACCGTCACCTCGGCGTCCGTCTCACCGGGCGGGACGGAGACCCAGAGCCCGAAGTAGTCCAGCCGGGAGAGCGGGACCTCCCCGTCCGGGACCTCGCCCACCGTGTCGAGGAGCCAGTCGTGGTCGACGTCCTTGGTGGACAGCTCGGGACGGGTGTCGTCGGGGACCGGTACCAGCACGGTGTTCAGGTCCACGTCGGCGGGTTCCGAGAGCGAGACCCGCCAGCGCAGCGGCTGCCCCTCGGTGACCTTGTCGGCGACGGGCGTGACGTCGATCTTCGGCATCGGGTCGTCCTCCGCGACCGTCACGCCGCCGGCGTAGGAGCCGACGACCGAGCCGTGTACCGCCTTGACCAGCAGGTCGTGGTTCGAGTCGCCGCCGTAGCGCTTGTTGCCCGTCACCTTCACGGGCACGTCGACGAAGGGGCGGCCGGACCGTACGGTGACCAGGCGCTCCTCGACCGCCGTGCCGAAGCCTTCCATGACGTACATCCGGACCGTGCCGGTGCCCTTGCCGGAGACCCGCACCGGGACGTGGTAGGTGCGCACGCCCGAGTCGCCCTCCTCGACCGTCGTCCGGCCGACGTCGACGCGGGCCAGCGGGGCCGGCCGCACCTGGGGCGTGCCGGGATGCCAGGCGTAGGCGTCCATCAGCCAGGCCTTGCCGGTGCGGGAACGGGGCGTCAGTTCCAGCGTGCTGACGCGGCGCAGGTCGACTCCGGCGCGGGTGGCGGCGGTGAGCGGTACGCGCAGTTCCTGCGCCCAGTAGGACGCGGTGCGTTCGCTGCCCGGCAGGCCGTCGGCGTGGACGCTGCCGAGGGTGGCACGCCGGCCGGCGGCGTCGGTGACGGCCACGTCGAGCCGGGTGCCGGTGCTGCCCGGCGGCACGATGACGCGCAGGGCGAGGCTCCGCGCGCCGTTCAGCGAGACGGGTGCGGCGGGACGGACCCGGGTCGCGGTGCCGGGCGCGGACCAGTCCAGGGCGATCGCGCCGCGGCCGGTCTCACGTTCCGGCTGCCAGTAGGCGAAGTGCGGTGAGGAGCCGTGTGCGTCCTCGCCGAGGCAGGCGACGCCCGGGTCGGGGTCGACCGCGGAGCACAGGCGTCCGCCGCCGGTCACCTGAACGCCGGCGTCCGGCAGGAACCCGGCGCCGCGGCCGGCGCCGACCGCGTGGGTCAGCACCCGGGCCGGGTCGGCCGAGGGAGCGCGGCGGCCGGTGCCGTCGACCAGTTCACGCACCCGGTCGTCACCGGCGACGAACAGCCGGGCGGCGGCGGCGATGTAGGTCGCGCCGGCCCGGTGCTGCTGCCCGGCGGTGAGCCGGGTGGGGCTGTCCGCCGAGCAGACCGGGTCGGGGTCCTCGGGGTCCTCCCAGAAGTCGTCGGACGCGGGTGCCTGGGCCTGGCCGGGCGTCCACTCGCTGTTGAAGTAGTTGTGGTTGGCGCCCGTGATGTGGACCGCGCTGTGCAGGGCCCTGCCCCGGCTCACGCCGCGGGTGCCGTCGACGTACAGCTGCCCCTGGAGGTCGGAGACGTCGCCGTCGCAGCCCGGCAGGATGGTCAGGGACGGCACGTCGGGCACCGGGTTCTGGCCGAAGGCGGTGGGGCCGATGAGCACGGTGCCGCGGATGGTCCAGCGGGCCCGCCCCGGGTGGCCGTCCTGGTCCGCGGGCGGCGGGTACAGGCTGTCCATGGCCGCCCGGTCGACGCCTTCGCCGCCGCGGGAGTGACCGACCAGCAGGACGCGGGAGAGGTCGGCCCTCGGGCCCCGGCGTACGGCGGCCGGAGCGGCGGAGGTCTTGGCGGCCCAGTCGGCCCAGCGGGCCAGGTGCGAGCGCACCAGTGACGAGCGGGCCTGGGCGCCGCCGTCCTCGAGGTAGCCGTCCTGGCCGTTGATGCCGTTGGCGGAGATCGAGACGGTCACATAGCCCTGGGAGGCCAGCAGCTGCTGGTCCTGGAGGTAGCCGCGGTGGCTGGGGATGGGCCGGGCGTCGTCGGCGCAGGGCCAGTCGATCGTGACGGCCTCCTCGCCCTGGCCGGGGACGTAGCAGGTGGCGTGGCGGCCGTGCAGGAAGAGTGCGAGGGGGCGTTCGCCGGTCGCTCCCTTCGGTGCGACGACCACGCCCCGCATCTCGACCGGGGCGGACAGGCCGGACAGTCGTACCGGGTCGAGCGTGTACTCGCCGGTGGTGGTGGCGAACCGGCCGGGGCGGCCCGGGTCGACGGTGCCGGCGGGGAGTTGGGGCGGGAGTTTCGCCGGGGGCGCCTGGGAGGGGCGGCGCTGGCGGGCGGCGGCTCCCGGTTCCTGGTCCAGCCGGCGGCCCGCGGCGCGGACCTGGAGGTCGGTCAGCCCGTGCGGTGCGCCCGGCCGGGTCTCGTCCAGCGGTAAGCGGAAGGTCCTGCCGTCGCGGTCCGGTTCCGGTACGCCGAGGAGGCGGCCGGCGGTGTGGAACTCCACCCGTGCGTCGCCGGCCGGGACGACCCGCGGGGAGCGCCACTCCAGGGATCTCGCCTCGCCGGTGCCGGTGATCCGCCAGCCGGGCGGCAGGTGGGCGGCGCCGTTCGGTGCCGCCCGCACGGATGCGGGGCCGCCTGGTGGTTCCGGCGCGGCCTGGGCCGCGGCGGGCGCGACGCCCACCAGGGTCAGGGCCGCTGTCGCGGCGGCCCACAGCGTTCGAGCACGTATCAAGAATCCGCTCCTCAACACCTCGGTGGTACCTCGGTTCGGGGCAACGCCCTTGCGGGCGCCCTGTGTTGGAGGAGGGCATGGGGATCCTTGGGGTTGCCTGTGAGCCGTCAGCCGCCGGTGCCGCCGGTCCCTCCGACGCCTTCGCCGGTGTCGGGGGCCGGCACGGTCTCGGCTGTCCCGGGGTCCCCGGGGGTCTCGCGGTCGGCGCCGGACGGGCAGTCGTCGCTGGAGCGGCCGGCCAGCCGGCCACCGGGCTGCTCCACGGTCACCTGTGCGCTCCCCAGTGCCGGGTCCTGTCGCAGCCGGGCGACGGCGACCGTGCAGGCCAGTTGGTCGACGGCCGTGTCGGTGAGGATCCCGGCGCTCCGCGGCAGCTGGACGTTGACCCCGGTGCCGTCGGTGCGGATGGTGGGGGCCGCGGCGGCGGGCGGCAGTTCGGTCGTCAGCCCTCTCCCGCGCTCCTTGCCGTCCGGTCCGTTGAACAGCAGGAGCACGGTACTGCCGAGGTCGGTCGAGCCCGGCACCGTGCGGTCCACCGCGACCAGGGAGCCGTCCTCGACGAAGTAGAGCGGGACCTTGACCAGGGGCACCGCCTCGGGCACGGACTCCGAGGGCGCGGACGTGACGCCCGGATCCAGGACGCCGGTCGCGGGTTCACCCGCCTCGACCACTCCGGTCTCGGGTATGCCGCAGGCGGAGAGCGGGAGCAGCGCCGCGATCAGCAGCGGGCAGGCCCGCGCGGACGGTTTCATGTGCGGTCCTCCTTCGCCGGGTGCGGTGTCCGGTCCGCCGTGTCGTCCGGGCGCAGCGGCAGGACGACCGTGAAGACGGCGCCGCCCTCCGGGTGGTTGGCCGCCCGGACGGTGCCGCCGTGCAGGCGTACGTTCTCCGTGGCGATGGACAGCCCGAGGCCGCTGCCCTCGCTCCGGGCGCGGGCGTCGGCCGACTTGTAGAAGCGGTCGAAGACATGGGGCAGGACGCTCTCGGGGATGCCGTCCCCGCCGTCGCGGACGGTGACGACCGCCTGTCTCCCGGCCCGGGGGTCGTCCTGGGCACACAGGTCCAGGCGGACCGGGGGCGCGCCGTGCCTGAGGGCGTTGGCGACGAGGTTCGCCACGATCACGTCGAGACGGCGCGGGTCGACCCGGCCGCGCAGCCCGCCCGGTTCGGGCAGACCGGTCTCGACGGTGTCCTGCCAGCCGCGGGTGGCGAGCGTGCGGCGCAGGGACTCGGCGAGGTCGATCTCGTCCAGGTGCAGGGCGGCCGCGCCCGCGTCGAAGCGGGAGATCTCCATCAGGTCGTCCACGAGCGCGGCCAGCTTCGTGGTCTCCGCGCTGATCAGGCGTACGGCCGTCGCGGTGTCCTCGTCCAGCCCGGCCGCGTCCTCGTCCAGCACGTCGGTGACCGCGGACATCGCCGCCAGCGGGGTGCGCAGTTCGTGGGATACGTCCGCGGCGAAGCGGCGGGCGCCGGCCTCCATGCGCCGCAGTTCGGCCACCGAGCCCTCCAGTGCGGCGGCGGTCTCGTTGAACGTGCGGGAGAGATCGGCGAGTTCGTCGGAGCCCTGCACCGCGAGCCGGGTGTCCAGGCGGCCCTCGGCGATGCTCCGGGTCGCCCGGCGCAGCGCCCGTACCGGCCGCAGGACGCCGCGGGCGGCCAGGAGCGCGATCAGGACGGCCAGGGCCAGGGCGGGCACGGTGGCGCGTTCGATCGCGGTGACCAGCGCGTCGACGTAGCCCTGCTCCTCCTGCTGCGGCACGGTGAGGTAGACCTCCAGACCGGAGGCCCGCCGCTCGGTGGTGTACTGGCCGGCGAAGGTGACGGGCATGCCGACGACGAGGGCGGAGTGACCGTCGTGCGAGACCCGCTGGAACACGGTGGCCCGGCGGGAGCGCACCGACTCGCGCATCGCCGGGGACAGTTCCCCGAACGAGTCCCCGGGGACGGACGTCGCGCTCTTGTCCCGGTAGGCGACCAGGACCCGCCACTGCCGGGACCGCCCGCCCCTGGACACGTCGTTGGCGAACGAGTTCAGGCCGGCCGCGTCGGGCGGGAACCGGTAGTTGGGAACCAGGGTGTTGACGCGGTGCCGGAACTCCTCGATCACCGTGTCCTGGCTCTGCTGCAGGACTCCGGTGCGTGCCTCACGGAAGGTCAGCGCGCCGGTGGTCACCGTGGCCACGACGGCGACGAGAGTGAAGGTCACCACCAGCCGCAGGCGCAGCCCCATAAGTGCGCGCAGCACCCGGGGAGCTCTCACCGGGGTCCGAACCGGTAGCCGAAACCGCGCACGGTGTGTATGTAGCGCGGGCTGCCCGGGGACTCACCGATCTTGGACCGCAGTCGCTTGACGCAGGCGTCCACGAGCCGCGCGTCGCCGTGGTAGTTGTGCTCCCACACGGCCTCCAGGAGCTGCTGGCGGCTGAACACCTGGCCCGCCGAGGCGGACAGGGTGAGCAGCAGTCGCAGTTCGGAGGGGCCGAGGACGACCGGCCGGCCCTGGTGGGTGATGGTCAGCCCGGCCCGGTCGATGACCAGGTCGCCGTGGTGTTCGGTGCGTGGTGTGCCCTGGTCGTCCGGCGTGCCGCCCACGCGGCGCAGCACGGCGCGTATGCGGGCGTCCAGGATGCGGGCGCGGACCGGTTTGACGACGTAGTCGTCGGCTCCGGACTCCAGTCCGACGACGATGTCGGCGTCGTCGCCGCGGGCGGTGGCCATGATGATCGGCACCTGGTCGCGGACGCGTATGCGGCGGCACACCTCGAGGCCGGACATGCCCGGGAGCATCAGATCGAGGACCACGGCATCGGGCCGGAAGGACCGGAGCTGCTCCAGTCCGTCCTCGCCGGTCGCGGCGGCGGCCACCTCGTGCCCCTGCCGGCGCAGGGCCAGTCGCACGCCGTCCCGGACGGCGCGGTCGTCTTCGATGATCAGGACCCGTGGCATGGATCTCAGTATGCGTGTGCGGGGGTGGCAGACCACGGGCGGGTGACGGCTGTTACACAGCGGTCCAAAAGCGGTCCACGGACGATCACACGTCCCGGGCAGGCTTTGTGATCATGAATGAGCGCCGCCGACCGACTCCCCCACCGTCCTCCGCCGCGGGCCGCCGACGTCGCGGCGGCCGCTCCCGCCGCCGACGGGGCGGCCGTCCCCGCCTGCTGTGGCCGGGGCTCGCGGCGGGGGCCGTCCTGGTGCTCGCCGGCGGGCTGGCCCTCAGGGGGGCCTCGGAACCCGCCGGCGGCCCCACCGACACGGCCGGTGCGTCCTCCGTGACCGAGGGATCCGAGTCGCACCGGGCCGACGGGACGGGGGACGCGCCGAAGGACGGGCCGACCGCCCCACCGGCGAAGGAGACGGACGGGACGGACGAGGACGAGAAGGGCGCGAAGGGCGAGAAGTACGGCGCGGGCGAGAAGTACGGGAAGTACGGGAAGGGGCAGGACCAGAGGCCGGACCCCGGCTCGATTCCGTCGACCGGCCCCGGGACGTTCGCCACCGCGGAGGGAAGCGGCGACCGGGTCGGCGGCAGCGGGCGGACGCTGACGTACGTGGTGCAGGTCGAGGACGGCATCGGGATCTCGGCACCGGCCGTCGCGGCCGAGGTCGAGCGCATCCTGGCCGACGAGCGGGGCTGGACGGCCGACGGGAAGGTGGGGTTCCGGCGGGTGTCCGGCGGCGCGTCCGACTTCCGGGTACGGCTCGCCACGGCGGCGACGGTGGACGACATATGCGGCCAGTACGGCCTGGACACCGGCGGCGAGGTCAACTGCAACGTGGGCCAGGACGTCATGGTCAACCTCAAGCGGTGGCTGCTGGCCACGAAGTACTACGCGGACGACGTGACGTCGTACCGGGCGCTGATCATCAACCACGAGGTCGGGCACTTCCTCGGCCACGGCCATGAGGGCTGCCCCGGGGCGGGGCGTCCGGCGCCGGTGATGATGCAGCAGATCAAGGGGCTGCACGGCTGCCGGACCAATGTCTGGCCCTACGACGCGGACGGCCGCCCCGTCACGGGGCCCGCTCTCGGCTGAGTACAGGACGGCGGCCGGAGACTCACTCATGCGGTGGTTCATAGCTGTGAACAGGAATCAGATACCAGACCATTGACGCGTCCACGGCAAGTCTCTAGGGTCCGACACGAAGACCCGGGAAAGCGCTTTCTCCAGTTGATCCTCCCACCGAGTCCTGCTCGGACCCAACCCCCTGGAGACACGATGCAAGTGAGACCCGTCATCGCGAGCGTCGCCCTGCTGGGCGGCACGCTCGTCGCTCTGTCCGGCACGTCCGCGCAGGCCGCGTCCGCCCGCTACGAGGCCGAAACCACGTCGGCGGTCTGCACCGGCACCATCGACTCCGACTGGTCCGGCTACTCCGGCAGCGGTTTCTGCAACGGCACCAACGCGGTCGGCGCCTTCGCCGAGTTCACGGTGGGCACGCCCGCCGCGGGGACCGCGACGCTGAACGTGCGCTTCGCGAACGGCACCGACGGCACACGGGCCGCGGACATCATGGTGAACGGTTCGAGCGTCGCCTCGGCCGCGTTCGAGTCCACCGGCGCCTGGGACACGTGGGTGACGAAGACCGTCACGGTGCCGGTGCGGGCCGGGAACAACACGGTCAGGCTCAGCCCCACCTCGTCCGCCGGACTGCCGAACGTCGACTACGTCGACGCCGAGGTGGCCGGCGACGACACCACACCGCCGCCGTCCGGCTCCGCACTGTACGTCTCGCCGAACGGCGGCGCCGGCGCGGCCGGGACGGAGTCCGACCCGACCACCCTCACCTCGGCGATCGACCGGGTCTCCCCCGGCGGGACGATCTACCTGCGCGGCGGCACCTACCGGTACGCGCAGACGGTCACCGTCCCGCAGGGCAACGACGGCACCTCGGGCGACCGCACCGAGCTGACCGCCTACCCGGGCGAGACACCGGTGCTGAACTTCTCGGCCCAGTCGGAGAGTTCCTCGAACCGGGGGCTCGCGGTCAACGGTTCGTACTGGCACGTCGAGGGCATCGTCGTCGAACACGCCGGGGACAACGGCATCTTCGTCGGCGGCAGCAACAACGTGTTCGAGCGCACGGTGACGCGGTTCAACCGCGACACCGGGTTGCAGCTCTCGCGGACGACCTCCGACACACCCCGCGACCAGTGGCCGTCCAACAACCTGATCCTCAGCGCGGAGTCGCACGACAACGCCGACTCCGACGGCGAGGACGCCGACGGCTTCGCCGCCAAGCTCACCGTCGGCCCCGGCAACGTCTTCCGCGACGCCGTGTCCCACAACAACATCGACGACGGCTGGGACCTCTACACCAAGTCCGAGACGGGCCCGATCGGCGCGGTCACGATCGAGGACTCCCTGGCCTACGAGAACGGCACCCTCTCCGACGGCACGCAGAACTCCAGCGGCGACCGCAACGGCTACAAGCTCGGCGGCGAGGACATCGAGGTCGACCACGTGGTGCGCCGCAGCATCGCCTACCACAACGGCAAGCACGGGTTCACCTACAACTCGAACCCGGGCACGATGACGATCTCGGACAACGTGAGCGTCGACAACGCCGAGCGCAACTTCTCCTTCGACAAGGGCACTTCGGTGTTCCGGAACAACACCTCGTGCCGCGCCGACGACGGGTCGAACGACAAGACGGTGGGCGACGCCGACGGTTCGAACCAGTTCTGGACCGGCTCGAACGGCTCCCGGTGTGCCGCGTACGCGGGCGCCCTGGACTGGTCCTTCGACGCGGGCGGCACCCTCGTGGTGACCTTCGGCGGCAACCGGGTCACCCCGTAGCCGTCACGCCGCGTGGCCCTCGGGGGGTACGCCGTTGGCCCTGGCCGCGTCGGCGAGGGCCTGGGCGGCGGCCTCCGCGGCCTGCGCCGTGTCGCTGGCCGCCTGGGCGGCTCCGTCGTCCGACGGGCTCTCCCGGGTGGCCGGCGACTGCGGCAGCGCTTCGGTGAAGGCGCGGGAGACTCCCTGGAGGGCGGAGGTGACCTCGCTGGGGATGACCCAGAACGTGCTGCCCGAGCCCTGCGCCAGCTGGGGCAGCACCTGGAGGTACTGGTAGGCCAGCAGCTTGGGGTCGGGGTCGTTGCGGTGCACGGCCTGGAAGACCTCGTCGATGGCCCGGGACTGCCCCTCCGCCTTGAGGATCTCGGCGGTGCGGTTGCCCTCGGCGCGCAGGACGGCGGCCTGCTTGTCGCCCTCGGCCGTGAGGATCTGCGACTGGCGCTGGCCCTCCGCGCCGAGGATCGCGGCCCGCTTGTCCCGCTCGGCACGCATCTGCTTCTGCATGGCGTCCTTGATGGACTGCGGCGGGTCGATCGCCTTGATCTCCACCCGGTTCACCCGCAGCCCCCATTTGCCGGTGGCCTCGTCGAGCACTCCGCGCAATTGGCTGTTGATGGTGTCGCGCGAGGTGAGGGTCTTCTCCAGGTCCATGGAGCCCACGACATTGCGCAGGGTGGTGACGGTGAGCTGCTCGACCGCCTGGAGGAAGTTCGCGATCTCGTAGAAGGCCGCGCGCGGGTCCGTGACCTGGAAGTACAGCACGGTGTCGATCTCGACGACCAGGTTGTCCTCGGTGATGACCGGCTGCGGCTTGAAGGAGACCACCTGTTCGCGCAGGTCGATCACCGGATAGACCCGGTCGATGTACGGGATGACCACGCTGAGCCCGGGTTTCAGCGTGCGGTGGTAGCGGCCGAGCCGTTCGACGTTGCGGGCCCGGGCCTGCGGCACGATGCGCACCGCCCGCACCACGGTGAATACGGCGAGAAGCGCGACGATCACACCGGCGATGAGGAACGCCGAGGCTTCCATGGTCACTCCCGGGGATAGACGAATGCGGTGGTGCCGCTGATCTCCAGGACGTCGACGGTCGCGCCCCGGGGAATCACCAGCGTCTCGTCGTAGGAACGGGCCGTCCATTCCTCGCCGCCGATCCGGACCCTGCCTTCTCTTCCGGTCACGTCGGAGACGACGTAGGCGGCCTGGCCGACCAGGGCGTCCACCCCGAATCGCTGCGTCTGGGGCTGGACCAGGTGGCGCAGCGCGACGGGGCGCAGGAAGAAGAGGGTGACCGCGGAGACGACCGTGAACACGAGGAATTGAAAAGGCGTGGAAAGGCCGGCCGCCGCGGATCCGGCGGTGATCAGCGCGGCCACTCCCAGCATTCCGAGCGCGGCGGTCAGGGTGAAGATCTCCGCCAGGATCAGGACCGCCGAAACGATCAGCCAGATCAGCCACGGATCCATCACGACCCCTTTCCGCTTTGGAATTATTTTACCGGCTTTCCGGAAAAGCGGACCCGTTCGTCACCGGCCGGCGTCGGGGCTGCGGCGGGGGGCGGCGCGCGCCGTGGCCGGTGCGCGCCGTCCCGTCGCGATCACGCGGCCGCGCAGGCTCCGAGGTCTTCCCAGACGCCCCATTCGCCGGTGGTGCCGGGCTCCTCGCCGGTCACCCACCACTTGGCGCGCCAGTTGTGGCCGCCGAAGGAGACGGTGTCGCCGCCGCTGTAGACGCTGCCGGCGCTCCACACCGGCGCGTCGCAGGCGCCCGGGTCGCCGTCGTCGCCGCCCCCGTCGCCGCCGCCGGTGCCGCCGATGTTGACGTCGATGCAGGAGTAGAAGGCGTTGCCGGTGTCCGCCACGTTCCAGACGGCCAGTACCTTCTGACGGCCGGTGAAGCCGCCGAAGTTCACCTGGTGGCTCACGTCCGGGGCGGGCTGCGCTCCGTGGCCGTCGAATTGGGCGATCTTCTGGCTGCCGATGAAGTACTGCCAGTTGGCGGTGGCGTGGCGTGCCGAGTGGTGCCAGGTGAAGGTGTGCGTGCTGCCGACCGGTGTGACGCGCCAGCCCTTGCTGTCGTCGTCGAGTTCGGCGAACTGGCTGTTTCCGCCGCTGCAGCTGCTCAGACCCTTGGGGCCCTCGACGCTCTGGGGCTCGTACTTGATCTGACCGCAGTCGACGATCCCCGCGGCGCACTGGTCCTGTCGGCTGCCGGGCGAGGTCACCCACCCGTGCGCGCTTGCCGTGCTCGCCGGGAGGCTGAGGGCGAGCAACGGAGCGACCAGCGCCCCGACCGCGATGGCCACCCGTCTCTTGGTGCGCATGTCGTGCCCCTTTCGGATACAGGTCTAGACCTGACGACTTCAGGTCTAGACCATAGCGACGGAGCCGGTTCGGTCAAGGGTCCGCGCAACATCAACCGACAAGAGGCGGTGCGCGATTGACGCGACGACCCTCGTGCGCAACTCGTTGCGCAATTGGTCTAGACAAGGGTCGTCGTGATGGTTAAAAGTCGAATGGGTTGCGCGTCTCCCCCTCCCTCGGGACGCCGTCGGCCCCGCCCCGTGCTGCGCACCATCCCCACCGGCCGCCCGTTTCCCCGGCGGTCGTTGCGCAAGAGAGGAGCACCACCGTTGGAAGCGCTGGAAAAACGCAGGGAGCACGTGATCGCGCTCTTCCGCATCGTCGTAGGCCTGCTGTTCGCCTGCCACGGAGCCGCCACCCTGTTCGACGTCCTGGGCGGTCCACACGGGCCCACTCCGGGCTTCGCCGCATGGCCCGGCTGGTGGGCCGCCGTGGTGCAACTCGTCGGCGGCACGCTGGTTCTGTGCGGTCTCGCGACCCGCACGTCGGCCGTCCTGTGCTCCGGGTCCATGGCGTACGCCTACTTCGTCGAGCACCAGCCCGACGGGCTCTTCCCCATCGAGAACGGCGGGGAGTCGGCGGCCATGTTCTGCTGGTCCTTCCTCCTGCTCGCCGCCCTCGGCCCGGGCCGCTGGAGCCTGGCCTCCCGCATCCGCCCGCGGCGGCGTGACGGCGGCCGCCCGGTCACCCGGACACTGCCCTCGGACACGCCGACGTCCGCGTGAGGCGGCGGGACCGGCTACTGCTGCCCGGCGAGCATCTCGATCAGGCCGTGCGGCGCGTCGTCGCCGAACATCAGCGTGTGCAGCCGGGACGCGTCGGCGGCCTCCGCCGCGCCGCGCGGGAACAGGTCCCGCTCGTACGCGGTCAGCGCGGCCTCCACGTCGCCGGGGTGTGCGGCGAGGGCCGCGCCGAGTTCCGCGCCGTCGTACATGGCCAGGTTGGCGCCTTCGCCGGACGGGGGCATGAGGTGGGCGGCGTCGCCGAGCAGGGTCACGCCCGGCACCCGCTCCCACCGGTGGGCGGCGGGGAGGGTGTGCAGGGGGCGGAGGACCGGCGCGGTGTCGGCGTCGGTGATCAGCGCGGTCAACTCCGGCGCCCAGCCGGCGAACTCCCGCGCCAGCCGTGCGACGCCCGCCGCTCCGGGGAGACCGATGCCGTCGAACCACTCGCGCGGCCTGCGCAGGGCCACGTAGGCGTGCAGGGTCCCGCCGCTCTCCCGGTGGGCCTGGATCGCCTTCCCCGGCGCGAGCGCGAACATCGCACCGTCACCGACCGCCTTCGCCGTGGCCGGATGCCTGGTGTCGGCGTCGAGCAGGCAGGTCTCGACGAACGACATGCCGACGTATTCGGGTGCGGCGTCGGAGAGCAGCGGCCGCACCCGGGACCACGCACCGTCGGCGCCGACCAGGAGGCTCGTGACGACGGAGGTGCCGTCGGCGAACGCCACCTCGTGGCGGCCGTCGCCGAGGGGGCGGGCGGCACGGACCTTGCGGCCCCAGCGGACGGTGCCGGCCGGCAGCGAATCGAGCAGCATCCGCCGCAGTTCGCCACGCATCACCTCGGGGCGCCCGCCCGTGCCGTCGTCACCCTCCTCGTACAGGACCGACCCGTCCGGGGCGAGGGCCCGCGAGGCCTGACGGCCCTCCAGGACGAGCCCGCGGAACTCCTCGGCCAGCCCCGCGGCCCGGAGCGCGGGTTGGCCGTTGCCGTCGTGGATGTCGAGCATCCCGCCCTGCGCGCGTGCCTCCGCGGAGGCCTCGGCCTCGTGGACGGTGGCCGGGATGCCGTGGTCGTGCAGGACGCGGGCGAGGGTGAGGCCGCCGAGTCCGGCGCCGACGATCGTGACGTGCGTGGTCATGGTGCTTCCCTCCTGATGGCGGTCCCGGGGCGGAGACCCGGCAGGACCGATGTGCACTGGAACGGCGTTCCAGCACTGCCAGAGTGGAACGACGTTCCAGTGCCTGTCAAGCTGGAACAGCGTTCCAAGCGGTCTAGGATGGGCGCATGGCAACCAGGTCGCGCCGTCCGGAACGGCGGCAGGAACCCCTCTCGCGGGAGCGCATCGTCGGGGCGGCCGTCGAGCTCCTCGACACCGCGGGAGAGCGCGGCCTCACCTTTCGCGCCCTGGCCGAGCACCTCGCGACCGGCCCCGGGGCGATCTACTGGCACATCACGGGGAAGGCCGAGCTGCTCGGCGCCGCCACGGACGCGGTCGTGACCGCCGCCGTGACCGTCGGGCCCCCGGGTGCCGCCGAGACGCCCCAGGACGCGGTCCGCGCCGTCGCGCTGGGCCTGTGGGACGCGACCGAAGCGCACCCGTGGCTGGCCACACAGCTCGCGACGCAGCTGTCCCGCACGCCCCGGGGGACGGTGGCGCCGCGGATCTTCGAAAGCCTCGGCCGCCAGGTCCAGGCGATGGGCGTGCCCGAGTCCGACTGGTTCACGGCCTCCTCGGCGCTCATGCACTACATCCTCGGCGCCGCCGGCCAGAACGCCGCGAACTCCGCGAGCGCCGGCCCGTCGACGGCCGCCGTTGACCGGGACGAGTTCCTGGACACCGTGTCGACGGCATGGGAAGGGCTCGACCCGGACGCGTACCCGTTCACCCGGGCCGTGGCGGACCAGGTCCGCGGCCACGACGACCGTGAGCAGTTCCTCGCCGGGATCACCCTCGTCCTGACCGGCATCACGGCACTTCACCGGCCCGGCCGGTAGAACCGGGCCCGACCGGCCGTCTTCGGGGCGGCCTTCGGGCGTGTGCGCCGTCTCACGTATCCCATGGCCGCCCAAGTTGCGTGGGTCACTGCGTAAATGCCCTTTTCGCGGCCATGCTCGAAGTGAGCGGTGCCGCGCGAAGTGGCGTGTGCCGCCGCCGACTTGGCCGCGCGCACTGACGTGAGCCAGGCCACAGCACGCGTGGTGCTTTCCCTCCCTCGCGCGCTTCCTCCCACCGTCTTCCCGTTTCCTCCCTCACCCGTTCCCCTTCCTCACCTGCTCCCCCGCAGACCCCGTAGAAAGGTGCCGATCGTGGCCGCATACCTGTGCGCTCCCGCCGTGATACACGGCGAGCACTCCGTCGAGACCCGAGAGATCGTCGAGGAAGTACGCGGCCGGCACCCGCACGCGCCGTGGGCACCGCGGATCGACGGCATCGCGGCCAGTACGGGCATCGAGAGCCGCGGCTGGATGCTCCCCCTGGAGGCGGCCGTCGCGCCCGGCGCGGGCGGCGATCTCGCGACCGCCCGGGAGGCGCTGGTCCGCGACGGGTTCACCGAGCAGGACGCGGACCGCGCGATCGCCGCCCTGAAGGCGGTACCCGCGCCGCAGACCGTCCAGGAGCGCACCGCCCCGGCCTGGGAGGCCGTGCAGTCCTACGGGGAGCGCGCGGCGCGCGGGGCCCTGCAGATCGCCGGACTGGACGTCGCGGACGTCGACTGCCTGATCACCAGCAACTCCACCACCCCGGCCCTGCCCGGACTGGACGTGGCCCTGGCCAACCGGCTTCCGCTGCGCGGCGACACCATGCTGCTGCCCGCCACGCAGTGGGCCTGCGTGGCCGGGACCCGTTCCCTGGCGCTGGCGGCCGACCTCGTGGCGGCGGACCCCGACCGGGTGGTCCTGGTCGTGATCTCCGAGGCGCTGAGCACCACCTACCAGCCCGCGGACGACACCCTGGAGTCCCTGATCGTCCGGCTGCTGTTCGCGGACACCGCGGTCGCCGCGGTGGTCACGGGCCGCCCGAGGCCCGAGTCGGTGCTCCGGCTGGACTCCGCCTGGCACCACACCCTGCCCGGCACACGGGACCTGCACCGCCTGGAGACGCGGGCGGACGGCACCCACTTCGTGATGGACCGGCGCGGGCCGCGGGCGGTGCAGGAAACGGTCACCGCGATGTGGGAGTGGCTCCGCGTCCGCTACGAGGACGACCCCTCCTCCTGGCACCCCGACGTCCTGCTCGCGCACCCCGGCGGGACCCGTGTGCTGGAGTACATGGAGCAGACGATGCCCGACGAGTGGCCCTCGGGGCTCCTGGAGTACAGCCGGGACAGCTACACCAGCGGCAACCGCGGCGGGGCCGCCGTGTTCGACATCCTGCGCCGGGCGCACGACGCCGGGCAGAAGGCGGGCAGCCGAGCCGTCCTGTACGCGGCGGCCCCGGGCCTGACGGCCACGGCCCTGGAAGGGGAGTGGCTGTAGGGGCGCCCCTTCCGTCACTTTCCGTGTTGAGCGCGCGGTCGGCTGATGTGGGCGAAGCGTCCGCGCGTGTTATTGAATGGGGTGTGCGGTCGGGGCCCTCGGGGGCTCTTCCGCACGGGTTCGGGTACGGCCCCGGCACTGTGCCGGGGTTGGCGAGCGAGCTGAGGGAGCCGCATGGACTCCACACCCTCCCCTTCGTCCTCGTCTCCGTTCGACCTGGTCAGCAGCGCCCTCGGGCGGTACCTGCCGCATGGCGGAGCGGCGGCGGCCGGCCCCGCGGAGTCGCAGGGCGACCCCGGCGCACCCCCGCCCGGAGCCGACCGTCCGCCGGCGGGCGGGCAGGAGCAGATCCTCGGTGCGGTCAATCTGGACCGGGAGCTGAGGGTCACCCACCGCAATCTCGACGCCCCCGTCTTCGCGGGGCTGGACGCCGCGATCGGGAGCCCCTTCGTCGATCTCCTGCCCCAGGGGGACGTGCCGACGGTCACCCGGCGCCTGCGGCAGGTCCTGGAGACCGGTGAGGCACACGTCGCCCGGGTCCAGCGGCTGCGGCGCGGCGACGGGTCCGAGCTGGTGGTCTCGATGAGCATCCTGCCCGCGGCGGCGCCCCGGGAGGGCCTGACCGTCTCCGTGATCGCCATGGCCAGGAGGCTGCACCTGTACGCCGCGGAGACCGCGATCGGCACCTCGCTGGACATCGGCGAGACGGCGCAGTCGCTGGCGGAGTCCCTGCTGGCCTGGGGCGACGTCGCCGCCGTCGACCTCGACTTCGCCGTGTGGACGGGCGAGGGGGTCACCGAGCGGGCGCAGGACCGCATCCGGCTGCGGCGGGCGGCCCTGGTGCCGGACCGGGCCTGGCCCGAGGGCTACGTGACCCTGGGCGAGGATCTTCCCAGCGACGCGAGTCGCCTGCTGTCGCAGGCGATACGGCGCGCCGACGCCCCGCAGTCCATCGTCATCCCCGACCGGGCGGCGATCGAGCGGGTGCTCGGCAGCCCTCGGCTGGTACGTGCCCTGGTGCCCGGGGAGCGGTCGGCGGGCGTGGCGTGCGTACCGCTGGTCCTGGAAGGTGATCCGCCCGTCGTCCTGGGCCTGGCGGAGGTGTGGCGGCGGGCGGACCGTCCCTTCGCCGACAGCGAGCTGTTCGACCTCCAGGAGCTGGTGGCCAGGACCTCCCACCACGTGGACCTGGCCCGCCAGCACCAGCGCGAGCACACGCAGGTGCTGGCCCTGCAGCGGCGGCTGCTGCCGCGCTCCGCGGGTGGCACCGTCCAGACCGCCAGCGTCTACCAGCCCGCCACCCCCGACAGCGCGGGCGTCGGCGGAGACTGGGTGAACAGCTTCCCGCTGCCGGACGGCCGTACCGCGCTGGTCGTCGGCGACGTCGTGGGGCACGGCCTGGGCGCCGCGGCCACCATGGGGCAGCTCAGCATGGAGGCCCGGGCGCTGCTCTCCGCGGGGCTGGCCCCCGACGAGGTGCTGGAGCACCTGGACGAGACGGTGACGCTGCTGGACGACGCGGAGTCCGGGCTGGCGGCCGGCTACAGCGCGCTCGGGTCGACCTGCTGCATCGCCGTCTACGACCCCGTCAGCCACCGGGTGACGCTGTCCAGCGCGGGCCACCTCCCCCCGATCCTGGTCTCGCCGGACGGACGCGCCGGCCCCCTCCCGGTCCGCCCGCACCCCGGCCTGGGTACCGAGTTCGCGCTGCGGGAGCCGTACGGCGTGCACACCTTCGTCGCATCCCCGGGCTCCCTGCTCGCGCTGTACACCGACGGCCTGGTCGAGGATCCGGCCGTACCGATCGACGAGGGCATCGCCAGGCTGGCGGACGCCGTGTCCGGCGTGCATCCGTGGGACTCGTTGCAGCAGGCCGCACGCCGGGTGGTCTCCGACGTGATGCCGACGCACCAGCGCGACGACGTGACCCTGCTCATCGCCCGCACGATCGGCTACCGCAAGGGGGACACCGCGACCTGGCGGCTGCCCGCTCGCGACGACGCCGCCGCCCGGGCGCGCGCGCTGGTCTCCGCGCTGCTGCGGCAGTGGCACACCAGGGATAGCACCCGGGACAGCGTTCTGCTCCTGGTCAGCGAGCTGGTCACCAACGCGGTGCGGTTCGCCGGCGGCCCCATCACGGTACGGCTGATCAGGGCCGGTCCCGGTTTGCTGTGCGAGGTCGGCGACACCGGCAACGGCAGACCGCGGCTGGGCCGGGGCGGTCTGCTCGACGACGGGGGGCGCGGCCTGCATGTGGTGCACCGGCTCACCACCCGGTGGGGCGTGCGGTGGACGGACTCCGGCAAGGTGGTCTGGGCCGAGGTCGTGCGCTGACGCGCCCGCGGGACCGTGCCCGCTTTCACGGCGCGAGGGGAACCAACCTACGGGGGCAGGCGTCTGTTGACGCACAAGATCCCCTGTGCGCCCCGAGGAGTCCGAGATGACCGGCACGGCCACCCGCTACCTCTACCTCGCGCGGCACGGTGAGGCCGCACCGGACGAGAGCGGGCTGACGCCGGCCGGTCGGCGACAGGCCGCCCTGCTCGGCCAACGGCTCCGCGGCATTCCCCTCACCGCCGTCCACCACGGCCCCCTGCCGCGGGCCGAGCAGACCGCGCGCCTGATCGCGGACGAACTGGAGGGCATCACTCCGCGTGTTTCGGAAGTCGCCGGTGACTACGTGCCCCACATACCCGAACGCGCCGAACTCCCGGCCGAGTCGGCGGACCTCTACCTCCGCTTCCTCGCCGGTGCCGGCGAGGAGGAACGCAGACGCGGACCCGGGCTCGCCCGTCAGGCGCTGCGTCGCTACACGGGGGCGGTGACGGACGGCGCCCAGGACCGGCACGAACTGGTCGTCACCCACAACTTCCTCGTCGCCTGGCTCGTCCGGGACGCCATGCACGCGCCGAAGTGGCGGTGGCTCGGCCTCAACCACTGCAACGCGGCGCTCACGGTCATCCGTTACGCGCCCGGCCGGGCGGCTTCCGTCCTCCTCTCCAACGACATGCGGCACCTGCCCACCGAGCTGCGCTGGACGGGCTTTCCCGCCGAAATGCACGTCTGAGGACCGGAATCCGCGCACGGGCCGGAGCGCCGTCGCACCGGCCGGAGCCAGGAGGCGAGGCTGCTCAGGTCGGCCGCCGGCGAGCTGACGGCGGCGGGGGTGCGCGGGCTCTCGACGAGGTCGGCGTAGTCGAGGATGACGATCCGGCCGTTCTTGACGGCGGAGACGTTGGCGAGCGGCTCGTCCTCGCCGCTGTCGTCCCTGGGCGGCGGGGGCCCGCTGCTCGTCGTGCGGTGCGGTGGCGCGGCGGGTGTCCGGTCGCGGAGCGTGGCCACAGGCGGTTCGCTTTTCGCGTCGGGCCGTGCGCCCGCGTGATCGAAGGAGCGGGCCCGGACGCTGGGCGCCCTGCACAGCACCTCTCGCAGTCCACGGCGATCGGCAGGGGCTTCACCACCGCGGGTGATCGGGCTTACGGAGCCCGTACGGGGCTCCGCCCACCGTTGCGGGTCGGCGCCGGACTTCGACCGGACTTCCCCCACGAGGCGCTTCGCAGCGTGCCCCGTCACCGCCGACGAGCAGGAACCGCACCGGCGATCAGCCGTACCACCGGCCCGAAGCACTCACACTTGCGCATAACCGCCGTCGGCGAAGAACTCGGCACCGTTGACGAAACTCGACGCGTCCGAGGCGAGGAACGTCGTCACGGCGGCGATCTCCTCGGGTTCGGCGAGCCGGCCGAGCGGGACCTCACCTTGGGCCTGCTCGAGAGCCTCGGGCGGGACCAGCTCGAGCAGACCAGCGGTGCGGGTACCGCCCGGGGACACGACGTTGACCCGGAAGCCGTGTGCGCGTGAGCCGAGGGCCCAGCCGCGGGCCAGGTTGCGGACGGCGGCCTTCGATGCCGCGTAGACCTCGAGTCCCTGGGTGGGCCGTGTCGAGGCGGTCGAACCCGTGAGTATCACCGAGGCGTTGGCGCTGAGCAGCGGCAGCGCTTGTTGCACAGTGAAGATCGTTCCCTTGACGTTGGTGGCGAACACCCGGTCGATCAGTTCCTCCGTCACCTCGCCGAACGGAGCCGCGATTCCGATGCCGGCGTTGGCGACCAGCACGTCGATGCGGCCGGCCCGGTCGCGCACGGTGCGGTAGAACGCGTCGAGGTCCGAGGGCACCGAGACGTCACAGACCACGCCGGTCACGGCAGATCCGAGTTCGGCGACCGCGACGTCGAGCGCGTCCTTGCGGCGACCGGTGATGAAGACCTCGGCGCCCTCGTCGCGGAACGCACCCGCGGTCGCGAACCCGATGCCGCTGCTGCCTCCGGTGACCACGGCCACCTTGCCCTCAAGTGACTTGCTCATTCTTCCCACCTCGTTGGTCGGCCTTCCCGATAGTCGCAACGCTAATTGTTACGACAGATGGATGCAACCATTGTTGTTACGACAAGGTCGTCGTAACATAAAGCGTTGCGGCCGAGAGGAGGGGTTCGTGAGTGCCAACAGCAGGTTGACCATTGCCGCCCACGCGCTGGCCTGGATCGGTCTCTACCAGCGCCAGGGCCATGAGGTCGCCACCTCCGAGCAGATCGCCTCCAGCGCGAACACCAATCCCGTGGTGATCAGGCGGCTGCTCGGTGAGCTGCGCAGGGCCGGGCTCGTGGAGTCCCGACGGGGTGTGGGCGCGGGCTGGTCGCTGGCGCGCGAGCTGGGGTCGATGACCCTGCTCGACGTGTACGAGGCAGTGGAACCCGGCCCGCTGTTCGCGATGCACCGCACCACTCCGGACCAGGGATGCGTGGTGGGTCATGGCATCCAGCCGGCGATGCGGGGCATCTACGAGGGCATCGAGGAGACGCTGAGGCACGAGCTGGCCGGCGTCACGCTCGAGAACGTACTCCGGAACGTACTCGCGGCGCCTCGCTAGCCTCCGCGCGCGCGTACGCCGCGTCGGTTTTCGGTGCAGGACGGCGACGACGGTGCGGCCGCGCTCGTGGGTTGAGCCGGTGTGAGGCAGGACAGCGGCAACGCCTCGGTCGAGGGACAGGAGCGGCCGGCCCATCGGTGTCATCTGGATCAGGCCGGCTCCGGGGGACGGTGCCTTGTCGCCGACCCGAGCCGCTGAGGGCACCTCCCACGCCCTTCGGGCAGTGGGGGGTGCGCACCAGACCCCGCGACCGCGGCACGCTGCAGCGACGCCCCCAGGTGTGGTGACCGGACACCGAGGTCGCGCCCGGTGCCGCGGGGCGAGGTGGTGACCGGACCGGGTCAGGAGGAAGGGGGCTTCCGCGCGGACACGGCCGGGGCGTTCCCCTCCTCCGCGTCACCGGCTTCGCGGGCCGTGCCGGAGGCCGTGACGATCTTCGAGCCGCGCCCGCCGCGGTCGAGGTATCCGCCGGTCACGGCCAGTCCGAGGCCGACGACGGCCAGGGCGGCGCCGACCAGGGCGGGCGAGGACCAGCCCCAGCCCGCGGCGATGACCAGGCCGCCCAGCCAGGCGCCGCCCGCGTTGGCCAGGTTGAACGCCGAGTGGTTCGACGCCGCCGCCATCGTCGGCGCCTCGTGCGCCTTCGTCATGAGCAGCATCTGCACGGGGGTGGTGATCAGTGAGCTCAGGGCGCCGACGACCGTGATGACGACGAGCGCGGGCACCACCTGACCGATCGTGAAGTACAGCGCCACCAGTGACGCGGCGAGCAGCGCGAATCCCGCGTAGAGCGTCGGCCGCAGCGCCCGGTCGGTGAGCGGGCCCGCGACGAGGGTGCCCACCGTCATCCCCACCCCGAACAGGGCGAGCACCAGGGTGGTGGAAGCGTCCGAGATGCCCGTCAGATGGGTCAGCATCGGCACGAGGTAGCTGTACACGGCGAAGTAGCCGCCGAAGCCGACGACCGCCGTGACCAGGCCGAGCATCACCTGCTTGTTCTTCATCGCGCGCAGCTCGTGCATGACGCCGGACTGTGCGCCACGGGGCTGATGCGGGATCAGCAGCACCAGGGCGACGAAGGCCACGACGCCGATCGCGGACACCGCGGCGTACGCGTAACGCCAGCCGAGCTGCTGGCCGAGGGCGGTTCCGACGGGGACACCGACGATGTTGGCGACCGTGAGGCCGAGGAACATGGTCGAGACGGCGCGGGCCGCCCGGTCGGGCGCGACCAGCTTGGCGGCGACGACGGCACCCACGCCGAACAGGGCGCCGTGGGGAAGCCCGGCCAGGACGCGCGCGGCGAACAGCAGGGCGAAGTTCGGGGCCAGCGCCGACGCGGTGTTTCCGACGACGAACACGCCCGAGAGGATCAGCAGCAGTCGCTTGTGCGGCACCCGGGCGCCCATCCCGGTGAGCAGCGGCGCACCGACGACGACGCCGAGTGCGTAGGCGGAGACGAGGTTGCCCGCGTGCGGCACGGACACTCCGACGCCGTCGGCGATCTGGGGCAGGAGCCCCATCGTGACGAACTCGGTCGTGCCGATGCCGAACGCGACGACGGCCAGGGCCAGCAGAGCCAAGGGCATGACGAAGGAGAGCCTTCCCAGCGGAACAGGTACGTGAGGGTGCGGGCGGATAGCCCGCCGGTCCTCGTCGACCGGGTGCGGTGCCCGCGGTACCAGCATGTCAGGCCATGTGGTCGCGCAGGACACGCGGTACCCGTACGGGAGCGGGCCCTCCACGGGTGCGCCGGCCCTGGCCGGACACTCCCACGCAGGGCCCGGGCGAGACGCACGCCCGGGGCGACGGCGTCTCCGCCGCCCGCGGAAGCCGACTCGGCCCACGGGGCATCGGCTTGTTCGTCGAGGCGCGCCACCAAGGCCTCGGCCCGGCCGGGCTCTGCGTCCGGGCGGGACCGACGCCTCACGCGGCGCCGTGGATCAGCACCGTCTCGCCCTTGCTCGAGTCGATCGCTTCAAGCGTGTGTACGGCGGTGGCCCCGGCGGCCCACTCCTGCCTCCTTCGACGCGCACTGATGTCGACACACCGGAGGAGGATCACGCGGTGGCCGTGCCATGCCCGGGACCGCCACGCCGGCGAGATCACGGCCTACGGCTGGAGTACTAGGAACGGACCCGGTCCGCGGGTGCGGTCCAGCCGGTGGAGCGGATCCACTCGGCCAGGTCCCGGATGGTCGGCTCGATCGCCTTCACCGCTGCCAGGTCTGACGGGTGTTCGGACGCCTCGGCGAACTGGCGGAACATGGCCTTGTCGAGGTCGTTGCCGAGGACGCTCAGTGGCAGGGCCTCGTAGCGTGACGGCAGCCCGGCGCGCGCGCCGAACGCGGCGGCGATCTGGGGGCCCGTCGGCTCGTCGCCGACGACCTCGACGGCTCCGCCGGGCACCTCCACGGTGTCGAGCAGGATCGCGGCGGCGACCTGGCCGATGTCCTTGATCGAGATCATCTTCAGGGCGATGTCGTTCGGCAGCGGCAGCCTCAGCACGATCGTTCCGTCCTCCAGGCTCGGCGCCATCACGGTCGCGAAGTTCTCCATGAAGGCGGTCGGGCGAACCATCGTGGCCCTCAGACCGGAAAGCTTCAGGTATTCCTCGATCCGGTGCTTCGAGTCGTGGTGCGGCACGCCCGTTTCGCGATCCGCTCCGAAGACCGAGTTGAACACGACGTGTGGCACGCGTGCGGCGGCCGCCGCATCGACGAGGGCTGTGCCCACTCGGACCTCCTCCTCGATCTCCTCGAGGCTGTTCGCCTCGGGGGTCATGAAGTAGAACGCGTCGACCGCCTCCAGCGCGGCGACCGTTGACGCCGGGTCGTCGATCCGGACGGTCGCCAGCTCGACGCCTCGGGCGGCCAGCGCCTGTGCTCGGTCGGACTTGGGGGCGCGGACGAGGGCCCGCACCCGCGCTCCTCGGGCCAGGAGCGCGTCGACGACCGCTCCGCCCTGCTGTCCCGTCGCACCGAAGACCGCGATGGCACCGCTTTCCCGCGTGACCATGTCTTCACCTCTCGCTGGGGCATGCCATGAACCCTGATTGGTTCACGGCATGAACAATACTAGTTCACGCCATGAACCGATGCAAGGCATGAGGGTGCCGAGCGGGACTGCGCGGTATGTCAGGACGAGGTGGACGCCGAGACGCCCGACGCGTCCACGATGGCGGTGGCCAGGCGTTCGAGGTCGCGCTGGTCCTCGGCGTCGAGGTTCTCCGCGACGTCGGGCAGGCGCTTGGTGGTCTCGGCGAACACCGCCTCGGCGAGCACCTTCCCCGTGGGCGTCACGCTGAGCATGATGACCCGCCGGTCCTGCTCCGAACTCGCTCGGCTGACCAGGTGGCGCCGCTCGGTGCGATCGACGAGCTGACTCAGCGCGTTCTTGGTCATGCCGAGCGAGGAGGCGAGGTACGCCATCCGCCGCGGCTCGTCCTTGATCGCGCACAGCAGCGTGGCCTGCAAGGAAGTCAGGTCGTACTCGGCGCAGATCTGCGCGTACCTCCGCTGGATCAGGACCGAGAGCCAGAAGAGCTTGTCGCCGTAGTCCACGCCCGCCGCCCCTCGTCCGGTGCCGAACGCCCAGTCTACCGACGCCGACCGGCTCGCCCGACCGTCCGGCTGCCGGTGAATTCCACCTGGCCCGGCCCGGCCCTGCCTGGAGCGCCGCGACCCCGCCGCGAAGTCCTCGGCGCCCGCGAATCCGGCCGGACTCGACGAGCACCAGGTCGGCCGCTGGACCCCCTGGCGGCGTTGGCCGGTGTTCGCGATGCCCGCCCACGCTCTGCTCGCCGTGACAGCGGCCCACGACCATGCCACACGACCGAGCCCGCACCGGCCACTACGTCCCTGTTGCGCGGCGAGGTCCGCGAAACGGGGATCACGCGAGCAGCGTGGTCGTATCTGCCAGTCCGGTAATCCCTGGCCTCGGCAGACGTCGCCTCGCGTGACCTTCGCGGTCGCAAGGTCGATACTGCCCCTGCAGGACTCTTGTCGATCTGCAGTCGACTCGCCACGAATGCCTGACGCTGCGTCACCCGGGTCAGTATCGAGTCAGCATCGGACCGCCAGGACCGCGAACCAACCGTCACCGCTCTGACCAGCGAAATCGCAGGTCACAAGCCCATCTGTCGATCAGCCTAGGAGATACCCTTGAGGATGCTCATCAACGTCCCCGAGACCGTCGTCGCGGACGCGCTGCGCGGTATGGCGGCCGCCCATCCCGAGTTGACCGTGGACGTCGAGAACCGGGTGATCGTGCGGCGGGACGCCCCCGTGTCCGGGGAGGTGGCCCTGGTGTCGGGGGGCGGGTCCGGGCACGAGCCGCTGCACGGCGGGTTCGTGGGCCCGGGGATGCTGGCGGCCGCCTGTCCGGGTGAGGTGTTCACCTCGCCGGTGCCGGACCAGATGGTGCGGGCCGCGGCGGCCGTGGACGGCGGGGCCGGGGTGCTCTTCGTCGTCAAGAACTACACCGGTGACGTGCTCAACTTCGACATGGCCGCCGAACTGGCCGAGGACGAGGGCATCCGGGTCGCGAAGGTGCTGGTCAACGACGACGTGGCGGTGACGGACAGTCTCTACACGGCCGGGCGGCGCGGCACGGGGGCGACCCTGTTCGTCGAGAAGATCGCCGGCGCGGCGGCTCGGGAGGGGCGGCCGCTGGAGCAGGTGGAGGCGATCGCCCGCCGGGTCAACGAGAGCTCGCGCAGTTTCGGGGTGGCGCTCAGCGCCGTCACGACGCCGGCCAAGGGCAGCCCCACCTTCGACCTCCCCTCCGGTGAGCTGGAGCTGGGCATCGGCATCCACGGGGAGCCCGGCCGGGAGCGGCGGCCGATGATGACCTCCGGCGAGATCGCCGAGGCCGCCGTGGACGCGGTGCTGACCGACCTCGGCCCGCGCAACCCCGTCCTGGTCCTGGTCAACGGCATGGGCGCGACGCCGCTCCTCGAGCTGTACGGCTTCAACGCCGAGGTGCAGCGGGTACTCGGCGAGCGCGGGGTGGCCGTCGCCCGCACCCTCGTCGGCAACTACGTCACCTCCCTCGACATGGCCGGAGCCTCGGTCACCCTGTGCGAGATCGACGAGGAGCTGCTCGGACTGTGGGACGCGCCGGTCAGCACCCCGGGTCTGCGGTGGGGCATGTGACGGCCGGCGGGGGAAGAGACGCGACGTACCTACCAGGCAAGGAGATCCTGTGCTCGACGCCGACTTCTTCCGCCGTTGGATGACGGCGGCCACCGCCCTGGTCGACCGCGAGGCGGAACGGCTCACCGCCCTCGACTCACCCATCGGCGACGCCGACCACGGCAGCAATCTCCAGCGCGGGTTCACGGCCGTGGCCGCCACGCTGGAGAGGGAAGCGCCCGACACCCCCGGCGCGGTCCTGACCCTCGCCGGGCGACAGCTCATCTCCACGGTCGGCGGCGCCTCGGGGCCCCTGTACGGGACGCTGCTGCGCCGTACCGGCAAGGCACTCGGGGACGCCCCCGAGGTGAGCGCGGAGCAGCTGGCCGAGGCGTTGCGGGCGGGTGTGGACGCGGTCCGGACGCTCGGCGGTGCGGCCCCGGGGGACAAGACGATGATCGACGCCCTGGTGCCCGCCGTGGACGCCCTGGGCGACTCGTTCGCGGCGGCCCGCACGGCGGCCGTGGAGGGGGCCGAGGCGACCACGCCCTTGCAGGCCCGCAAGGGCAGGGCGAGCTATCTGGGCGAGCGCAGCATCGGTCACCAGGACCCGGGGGCGACCTCGTCCGCGCTGCTCTTCGTGGCGCTGGAGGAGACGGCCGGTGAGTGACGAGCAGCAGTTGGTGGGCATCGTGCTGGTCTCCCACAGCGCCGAGGTGGCCGCCTCCGTGGCGGAACTGGCGAAGGCCCTGTCGGGCGGTGCCGGGGCGGTGGCCGTCGCCCCGGCCGGCGGTACCGCGTCCGGGGATTTCGGCACCAGTTCGGAACTGGTCGCGGCCGCCGCCGCTGCGGTGGACCGGGGCGCCGGGGTCGCCGTCCTGACCGACCTGGGCAGTGCGGTGCTCACCGTCAAGGCGCTGCTCGCCGAGGGTGACGAACTGCCCGGGAACACCCGTCTGGTGGACGCGCCCTTCGTCGAGGGCGCGGTGGCGGCGGTCGTCACGGCCTCGACGGGAGCCGACCTCGCGGCCGTGGAGGCGGCGGCCGCGGAGGCGTACTCCTACCGGAAGGTCTGAAGGCACCGGAAGGCCCGAAGGCCCGGGACGGGCTGGGCGGAAGGCACCGGCCGCCCGCTCAGCCCCCGTCCACGAACCGTCGTGCCAGCCGCTCCCCCGTCTTCTCGGCCGCGGCCATGTCCTCGATGGGCTCGACCTCGCTGCCCTTGAAGACGATGTACGTCACGTCGGAGGCCACGCCGCCGCCCTCGGGATCCGCCGGGATGCCGAGGGAGCGCGCGGCGGCGTAGGAGGCCTCGCCGATGAGGCCGCTCGGGCCGACGTCGCCGACGACCGCGTACCGCACCCGGTCCCCGTGGACGAGGGCCGCGAGCGATCCCCCGCGTACGTCGTCCTCGCGATGGTCCCAGGTGTCGCTGGGTCCGGGCACGACGACGTAGGGCAGGCGTTCGGCGTCCAGCGGGCGGCCGTCGGACTCGGTGTACGCGGTGGCGGGGCTGAAGTGCGGGTCGGTGCCACTGTTGCACCGGTCGCCGGGCCGGCCGTCGCAGTCGACGTCCAGGTCGGCCTTCCAGTACACGGCCTCCCGGGTGCCGCAGACCGGGATGTCCGCCGGTGCTCCGGCGTCGCTGCGGTAGCGCCCACGCGAGACGGGGTCGCAGTCCCGCACCCTGGCCAGCAGGTCGGCGGCGCGGACGGGGCTCTCGCCCCGCCGCGGACGGGCCCCGGCCTCGGGGCCGAAGTCCGTCCGCAGCCGCGCGGGCGGCGCGGGCTGCCCGGCCGGGGCGTGCGGCAGGGGGCCGATCCTGACTCCGGACCGGTCCGCGCGCACGGGCGGCCCTGTCCGGTCCGGGGCGCCGGGCAGCAGAGACCGCACCGGCGGTTCGGGAAGCGGCGCGGGCGGAGCGGCGGGGAACGTCGTGGGGGCGAGCAGGGCGGCGCTGGCCGCGACCAGTGTCAGCGACTGGACACGCACGATGTGGCCTCTCCTCGGGGGCATGGTCGGACACTCGGCCTCATCTGTCCCCGAAACGCTCCCGCGACCACCTTTCGCAGGGCCAGACGGTGCACGCCCGCCGTACGCCCGGATCGTCGGGGGTGCGGGACCGGGGGCGGGCGGGCCGGGCCTGTTCCGGCTCCGGCCCGCCCGGCCGCCCGTGCCGGCGCGGGACGGCGACGACAGCGGGTCCACGCGCCACCGGCCGAACTTCTGCGAGGATGCGGGCAGTTCGACCGCGAGGTGACCCAGCATACGTAACCGTTCCGAGTGGTCGTCACCCACCGCCCCCTTGATGTGACCGCGTCACGGGCGTCCTATTGGTCCGGACCTTTACCGTCCACGCCGTCGAATCGGCGCCGCAGGGGAGGCAGAGCCGTGCGCAAGGTTCCCGTTCCCCCTCTCCCGCGCCGGTTCGCCCTGCTCTGCGGGACGCTCCTCCTGCTCACCTCCTGCGGCTGGGGCCCGGGCGGGGGCGGGGAGGCCGACGGCGGCGGACTGCCCGCGGTGCCCACGGGCGTCACGGCCGAGGCCGGCAGCGCGACGACCGTGCACGTGATGTGGAACGCGGTCGACGACGTGCGGACCTACGAGGTGTATCGCGGTGGCACGCTGGTGCGGGAGGTACCGGCGGCCGAGCGGATGGTGGACGTCACCCGGTTGCGCCCCTCGACGGCGTACGTCTTCACCGTGCGGGCGCGGGACGCCGACGGGCGGCTCGGGCCGCGCAGCCGGGAGGTGCGGGCGACCACTCCCGCCGCGGCGGCCGACGACTCCGCGCCGACGCGTCCGGGGGACGTCCATGGCCGGGCGGCGGGCAGCCGGGCGGTCCAGCTCACCTGGTCGGCCGCGAAGGACGACCGCGGTGTGGTGTCGTACGACGTCTACCAGGGCGACACGAAGGTCCACAGCGTCGGTGGCAGCCAGACGGCGGCCGTGGTCACGGGGTTGCGGGCCGGCACCGGCTACTCGTTCACCGTGCGGGCGCGGGACGCCGCCGACAACGTCTCCCCCGCGGGCGCCGCCGTCCGGCTCACCACTCCGGGCACCGACGACCGACGCGCCACCGCGCCCACGGAGCTGCGCGCGGCCTCGCACCGGGCCGACGGGGCCTACTATCTCGACCTCTCGTGGGTCCCGCCGGACACGGAGACCCCGGTGACCGAGTACCGGATCCACCTGGACGGCCGTGCCGCGACCTCGCTGGTCTACGGCGCCGACGCGCCGCGCGACCGCGCCGAGTACAGCTTCTACGCCGGCCGCGAGGCCGGGGTGACGCACCGGGTGCGGGTCCGGGCGAGGCTGGCCGACGGCACCTGGGGCGGCCTCTCGGAGGAACGGCAGGTGACGTTGGGGGCCGGCCGCTGACGTACGTCCGGCTCGGGGAGGGCGTCACCTGGGCGGTCGCGCTCCGCATGCGGGGTCGGCCGGCGACCTGTTGGCTGCCAGAGGGGGCACGGGCGTTCCCGATCCCGGCGGCGCAAGGGATGTACCGCCGACCGTGCCGCCGGAGGGCAGTCCACAATGCGCATCTCATCGCCGCTTCTCCGCTCCGGCGCCACCGTGGCGGCCGCCGCCGTGCTGCCCGTCGCCCTGGCCGCCGGACCGGCCCCGGCGGGACCGGGAATCTCCGTGAGCACCACCGGGACCACGGTGTCGGTCACGACCACGGCCTGCGCCCAGCTCAACGGCAGTTGGGGCACCGCCTCGCTGCTCACCAGCAGTCAGCGGGACTTCGCCCAGGGGCGTCAGGTGGCGCTGTCCGGCAGCGGTTCGGGCCAGTCCGCGGCCTGGTCGGGCATCTCGCCTGGCACGTACACGGTGATCGTCATGTGCTCCAACAACAGCACCGCGGGCACCCAGACGGTCATCGTCTCCTCGGCTCCCTCCCCCTCCCCGTCGCCCAGCCGCTCGGCCACTCCCTCCCCGTCCGCGTCCCCCGGCGGCGTCATGGGCGGTCTCGGCGGGGCCGTCCAGGACTACGGCACGGCCACCCTGGTGGCGGGCGGCGCGCTGGCGGGGGCCGGCGTCATCGCCGGAGCCTGGTTCCTGCGGCGTCGCTCCAAGCCGTACCGGTTCTGAGCGGGCACCCGCGAAGGCCGTCAGGCCGGATCGTCGCGGGGCAATTCGGCGAACTCGGCCAGCGCGTGCCCGAGCCACTGGGTCCAGAACGTCTCGAGGTCGATGCCGGCCCGCAGCACCAGGTGCCGCAGCCGGTCCTCGGCGCTGTCCCGGCCGGGCGGGAAGTCGCGCCGCTCGATCTCCTCGTACTCGGCCAACTGCCGCTCGTGCAGCTCCAGATGGCGCCGCAGGTCCGTCTCGACGCCGGCGGTGCCGACCACGGCGGCGGCGCGCAGCCGCAGCAGCATGGTGTCCCGCAGGGGCTTGGGGTCCTGCGGGGCCGCGGTCCAGCGGGACAGTTCGGCGCGGCCGGCGGGCAGGACCTCGTAGGACTTCTTCTGGCCGCGGGCCGGCTGCTGTTCGGGCAGCGCGCGGATCAGGCCCCGCGTCTCCAGTTTTCCCAGCTCGCGGTAGATCTGCTGGTGCGTCGCCGACCAGAAGTAGCCGATCGACCTGTCGAACCGGCGGGTCAGCTCCAGCCCGGACGACGGCTTTTCGACCAGGGCGGTGAGGATCGCGTGCGGGAGTGACATGGCCTCATCCTAGGGACGGACCGTCCTCCGCCCGCGCTCCTCCCGTCCTTTGTCCGTACCTCTCCTTACAGCGCCGCCGCCAGCTCGGTGCCCTGCTTGACGGCGCGCTTGGCGTCCAGTTCGGCGGCCACGTCGGCGCCGCCGATGAGGTGCGCGCGGTGTCCGGCGGCGACCAGGTCGTCGTACAGGCCCCGGCTCGGCTCCTGACCGGTGCACAGGACGACCGTGTCGACCTCCAGCACGGTGGCCTCGCCGCCGACGGTGAGGTGCAGTCCGGCGTCGTCGATCCGGTCGTAGCGCACGCCCGGGACCATGGTGACGCCGCGGTGCCTCAGCTCGGTGCGGTGGATCCAGCCGGTGGTCTTGCCCAGGCCCGCACCCACCTTGGACGTCTTGCGCTGGAGCAGGTGCACGGTGCGCGGCGGCGCGGGGCGCTCGGGCGCGGCGAGGCCGCCGGGCTCGCGGTAGTCGGTGTCGACGCCCCAGAGGCGGAAGTACGTCCCGGGGTCCTCGTGCGCCTTGTCGCCGCCGTCGGTGAGGTATTCGGCGACGTCGAAGCCGATGCCGCCGGCGCCGAGGATCGCGACGCGCTCACCGACGGGGGCGCCGTCGCGCAGGACGTCGAGGTAGCCGACGACGGACGGGTGGTCGACGCCGGGGATGTCGGGCGTGCGCGGGGTGACGCCGGTGGCGACGACGACCTCGTCGTGGCCGGTGAGGTCGCCGACGCCGACGCGGGTGTTCAGGCGTACGTCGACGCCGTGCGCCGCGAGCTGGGTGCGGAAGTAGCGGAGCGTCTCGTCGAACTCCTGCTTGCCCGGGACCTTGCGGGCGACGTTGAGCTGTCCGCCGACCTCGCTCGCGGCGTCGAACAGGGTGACCTCGTGGCCGCGTTCGGCGGCGCCGACCGCGCAGGCCAGTCCGGCCGGTCCGGCGCCGACGACGGCGACGCGCTTGCGCCGCCGGGTCGGGGTGAGGACCAGCTCGGTCTCGTGGCAGGCGCGCGGGTTGACCAGGCAGGAGGTGATCTGGCCGCTGAAGGTGTGGTCGAGGCAGGCCTGGTTGCAGCCGATGCAGGTGTTGATGGCCTCGGGGCGGCCGGCCGCGGCCTTGGCGACGAAGTCGGGGTCGGCGAGCATCGGGCGCGCCATCGAGACCATGTCGGCGGTGCCCTCGGCGAGCAGCGCCTCGGCGACCTCGGGGGTGTTGATGCGGTTGGTGGTGACGAGCGGGACCGAGACCTCGCCCATGAGGCGCTTGGTCACCCAGGTGTAGGCGCCGCGGGGCACGGAGGTGGCGATGGTGGGGATGCGGGCCTCGTGCCAGCCGATGCCGGTGTTGATGATCGTGGCTCCGGCGGCCTCGACGGCCTTGGCGAGGGTGATGACCTCGTCCAGGGTGGAGCCGTCGGGCACCAGGTCGAGCATGGACAGGCGGTAGACGACGATGAAGTCCTCGCCGACGGCCTCGCGCACCCGGCGGACGATCTCGACGGGGAAGCGGGTGCGGTTCTCGTACGAGCCGCCCCAGCGGTCGGTGCGGTGGTTGGTCCGCGCGGCGATGAACTCGTTGACGAGGTAGCCCTCGGAGCCCATGATCTCGACGCCGTCGTACCCGGCCTCGCGCGCCAGGCGGGCGGTGCGGACGTAGTCCTCGATCGTGCGCTCGACCTCGGCGTCGGTCAGCTCACGCGGGACGTGCGGGCTGATCGGGGCCTGGAGCGCGCTCGGCGCGACCAGGTCGGCGTGGTAGGCGTAGCGGCCGAAGTGCAGGATCTGGAGGGCGATGCGGCCGCCCTCGCGGTGCACGGCGTCGCTGACGACACGGTGCTGGTCCGCCTCCGCCTCGGTGGTGAGCTTGGCGCCGCCCTCGTACGGGCGGCCCGCGTCGTTGGGGGCGATGCCGCCGGTGACGATCAGGCCCACTCCCCCGCGGGCCCGGGCGGCGTAGAAGGCGGCCATGCGCTCGAATCCGCGCTCGGCCTCTTCCAGACCGACGTGCATGGAGCCCATCAGGACCCGGTTGGGGAGCGTGGTGAAGCCCAGGTCGAGCGGGCTCAGCAGGTGCGGGTAACGGCTCATCGGGCCCTCCGTGCGCGGTGTGATGCCTCTGTTGTAGAGGACCGCCGCACCCTTGTGCAACTAGTTGCATAAAGACGCGGCGCACGCCACACCGGCACCGGCGGGCTCCGTCAGCGGCTCTCGAGCCGTACGTGCAGTTCCCGCTCCTGGTCTCCGGAGGCCTGGCTCAGGTCGCGCACGGTGAACAGGGAGTCCAGGGTGGTGCGCAGCCGCTCGATCGCCCAGTAGCCGCCCTGCGCGTCGGCCTCCACGGACGCCCCGAGCCGGGCGGGGTCGCACTCGCCCCCCTGGGCGTCGGCCACGTCGAAGGTGCCGAGCCACACGGTCGGGCGCACCTCGTCGTACTCCCGGGTCACATCGCCCGCGTGCCGGTCGGAGGAGAAGCACGCGCACAGGGTGTCGAACACGGTCCGGGCGTCCTCCTTGCTGCACCCGCTCAGCTCCACCGAGACGGACTCCGGATGCAGTCGCTCACCGTCCATCGTGATCGCTCCCTCTCGTGGTCGTGACCGAAACGGCTCTGGCCGATACCACCAGAAAAGCACCACCGGCGGCCCGGCGCGAAGGGGCCGGGTCAGCCCCGGGTGAACCGGTACGTCTTGCTGTCCGTCAGCACGCAGAAGCCCGGCGACACGACGATCACGCGCAGGGTGCCGGTACGCCGGTCGTAGTCGATGCCCTCCGCCTCGAAGCCGCCCGAGCAGGCGCTGCGCAGGGGCAGCTGCCGCAGCGCGGTGACGTGTCCGGTGACGTCGGCGGTGCCGTTCGGCGCGGCCGACAGGTCGATCCGCAGGAGCGGCTTGGTGATGCCGAAGAGCGTGCCCTCCGGGTCGTCGGAGGAGCACAGCAGCGCGGTGGCGTCCAGGAAGTCGCAGCCCTGGACGTCGCGCACGGCGTGGTCCAGGTGGACGGTGGCCGCCTGCGGGAGGTTCGCCGAGGGCGAGGTGGCGGGGTTGACGCCCGGGTTCGGGAAGACCAGCAGCCGGTTCATGGTGCCCCACTCGCCCGCCAGCATCCACTGCCCGTCGGGCGAGACGGCGGACCACGAGTTGTTCAGCGCCTCGCCGGGGCTCAGCGTGTGCACGTACTCCGACCAGCTCCCGTCGGGTGCCTGTACGCGGAACATCTTCGTGTTCCCGTCGTCGCGCTGGTACGGCTCGACGTAGTGGCCGTCGTAGGACGCGTCCGGGTCGCCGACGTGGTTCCAGCCGCGGACGCTGAGGCCCAGCGGGATGGTGCCGATCCCGGTGTAGCGGTTGGGGCTGCCCGCCGGGACCTCGACCGAGGCCAGGCCCTGGCTCTCGGTCAGCGGGTCGGCGCGGTCGGAGCCCACCTCGGTCCAGGTGTCGGCGGTCCGGGTGCCTGCGGCGGCCGCGAGACCGGGCGCGGCGGCGGGAACGTCCGCCTGCGCCGGACCCGCGAGGCCGACGGAGAGGGCGAGGACGGCGAGTCCGGTCAGGACGGCGTGACAACGTTGCCGGGCGCGCAGGGGCATGGGGGCTCCTCGGTGGGGGTGGCGGGCGGCACGGGCGGGCGGGAGACACTCGGCGCACAGTCTGGACCGTCCGTAGAGTCATGTACAGACCAACTCCGGACGCGCCTCGTGCGGCGGTCCCCGGCCCGCGGGGAGATGCTGGGAGGAGACGGCGGAGCCCCGGCGGAACTGCTGGGAGGAGACGGCGGAGCCCCGGCGGAACCGGCCCTTCGCGCGGTGGAACGCGGTAGAACAGGGGGGGCGGCGGCGAAGGGCGTGCCGCGTGGGACGGTGAAGGCGGGGCGTGGAATGGCTGCAGCGGGGTCTGCCGGGTTCGAGGGCGAGCCGTCGCCGCGCGGACCGGTGCGGCCCAGTGGGCTGCTCGACCTGCTGAACGTCGCCTCGATCGTGCTGGACGCCGAGGGCCGGATCGTCCTGTGGAGCCCGCAGGCCGAGGAGCTGTTCGGCTGGTCCGCACCGGAGGCGCTGGGGCAGTACGCCGCCCGCATCATGGTCGACGAACGCCATCTCGACCTGGTCGTGAAGCTGTTCGGGGACGTCATGAAGACCGGCCGGAGCTGGGCGGGCGCCTTCCCCGTCCGGCACAAGGACGGCGGCACCCGGCTGGTGGAGTTCCGCAACATGCGGCTGCTCGACGACCACGGGGACGTCTACGCCCTGGGGCTCGCGGCCGACCAGTCGATGGTCCGCCGGCTGGAGCGGGACGTGGCCCTGTCCACGAGGGTGATCATGCAGTCCCCGATCGGGCTGGCCGTCCTGGACACCGAGCTGCGGTACGTCTCGGTCAACCCGGCCCTGGAGCGGCTCAACGGCATCCCCGCCGAGGACCACCTCGGCCGGACGATCCGTGAGCTGCTGCCGCAGGTGGACGCCGACCCGCTGGAGGCGGCGGCGCGCGGGGTGCTGGAGACCGGACGTCCGGTCGTCGACCAGCCCGCGACCGGGCGGACTCCCGCCGATCCGGACGAGGAGCACGCCTGGTCGGTGTCGCTGTACCGGCTGGAGGACGCCCTGGGGGCCGTGCTGGGCGTGGCCGTCTCGGTCGTCGACGTGACCGAGCAGTACCGGACGGCCGCCGAGGCCGAGGGCGCGCGGCGCAGGCTCGCCGCCGTGGCGGACGCCTCCGCCCGGATCGGCACCACGCTGCGGCTGGACCGCACCGCGTACGAGCTGGCCGACGTGGCCGTTCCCGGCCTCGCGGACGTCGCCGCCGTGGATCTGCTGGACGCCGTGGTGGGGGGCCGGCGCAGCACCCTGGGTCCGGCCGAACCGGCGGTGATCAGGGCGCTGGCCGTTCGCGCGGACGACGGGGCGCGGGACTCCCTGCGGGCCGCCGATCCGCCCGGCGGCGTCGCCCGCTACGGACCGGACCGCCTGGTCACCGAGTGCGTGCGCACCGCCCGGCCGGTGATGGTGGCCCGGGTGACGCGGGAGGACCTGGGACGCATCGCCCGCTCGCCGGAGGCGGCCGAGCTGCTGCGCGGGGCGGGCGTCCACTCGTACCTGGCCGTGCCGCTGATCGCGCGGGGCGAGGTGCTCGGCGCCCTGGAGCTGAAGCGGATCTCCAACCCCCTGCCGTTCGACGAGGACGACCTGCTGCTGGCCCGGGAGCTGGCCGCGCGGGCGGCGCTGCAGATCGACAACGCCCGCTGGTACCAGAACGCCCGCGACACCGCCCTCACCCTGCAGCGCAGCCTGCTGCCGAGCCATCCGCCGGTGACGGGCGGTCTCGAGGTCGCCTCCCGCTACCAGCCGGCCGGGGGCACCAGCGAGGTCGGCGGCGACTGGTTCGACGTGATCGAGCTGGCGGGCGGCCGGACCGCGCTCGTGGTGGGCGACGTGATGGGCAGCGGGATCGCGGCGGCGGCCTCCATGGGGCGGCTGCGCACCGCGACGAACACGCTGGCCGCCCTGGAGCTGGACCCCGCGCAGTTGCTCGGGCACCTGGAGCGGACCACGGCGGGCCTGGACCAGGCCATCGCCACCTGCCTGTACGCCGTCCACGATCCGCACCGGCGCCGGTGCCTGATCGCCAACGCCGGGCACCTGCCCCCGGTCCGTCTGCGGGCCGGCCGGCCGCCCGAGCTGCTCGACCTGCCCACCGGGGTGCCGCTCGGGGTGGGCGGCGTCGCCTTCTCCACCACCGAGGTCGGCCTGGAACCGGGCGACCGGCTGGTCTTCTACACCGACGGCCTGGTCGAGACGCGCAGGCATCCGCTGGACGAGCGGCTGGACGCGCTCCTCGCCCTGCTGGAGGGTCCGGACCGCCCGCTGGAGGAGGTCTGCGACCTGCTGCTGCGCACCCTGCACGAGCCGGAGAACTCCGACGACGTGGCCCTGCTGATCGCCCGGGCCACACCACCGGCGCGGCGCGGCGGCGAGACGCTCAGTCCCTGACGCCGATCACCACATGGGCGTACAGCTCCTCGCAGACCGCCAGGCGGGTCGTCAGACCGGCCCGGGTGAAGGCGTCGACGGCGTCGGGTGCCTGGCGTTCGCTCGTCTCGACCAGCAGGCAGCCGCCCGGGGCGAGCCAGCCGGGCGCCGCGGCCGCGACCCTGCGCAGCACGTCGAGGCCGTCGGTGCCGCCGTCGAGGGCGACCAGCGGTTCGTGGTCGCGGGCCTCGGCGGGCAGCAGGGCGACCTCGCCGGTGGGCACGTAGGGCACGTTGGCCGCGAGGACGTCCACCCGGCCGCGCAGCGCGTCGGGCAGCGCGTCGAACAGGTCACCGGCGTACACCCGGCCGCCCGCGTCCGCGAGGTTGCCGCGGGCGCAGCGCACGGCGGCCGGATCGACGTCGGCGGCGTGCACCTCGGGCCGGTCCAGGGCGGCCGCCAGCGCCTCTCCGACGGCCCCGGACCCGCAGCACAGGTCCACGACGACGGTCGCGTCCGGTGCGTGGGCCAGGGCCTCGGAGACCAGGAACTCGGTCCGGCGGCGGGGCACGAAGACACCGGGGGCGACCGCGATGCGCAGGCCGCGGAACTCGGCCCAGCCCAGGACGAGTTCGAGGGGCAGGCCGCTGACGCGGCGGTCGACCAGTGCGGTGAGTTCGGCGGCGGTGCGGGCGGTGGTCAGGAGGAGCGCGGCCTCGTCCTCGGCGAAGACGCAGCCGGCGGCGCGCAGCGCGGCCACGACGGCGTCACGCGACGGGAGGGACGCCGAGAAGAGAGCGGAGACGGCGGAGGAGGACGCCGGGGTGGGCGAAGCGGGGAGAGTGGGAGGCATGGAAGCCGAGAGCCTTTCGGGAACCGAAGGGCGCTCTCGCGATCACCTGTTTCCGGTGACCGCACTGCCGTGAGGTGAGAGCACCCGGGCCGACACAGCGGTAATCGGTCTCACCTCCCAGTCGTCCGACGGCCGGGGCAATCCGCGGCCGTCGGACACATTACCCCAATGATCAGACCACGAGGGCCTCCCGCACGTCGTCGGCTCCCGCGACCTCCGCGTCAGAGTTGTACTGTGCAACCAGCAACGCGGAGGAGGAGCTGTGACGGCTGCCGAGACACCGGACGAGACGACCGTCGTTCCCGGCGGATGCCCCGCGGACGCGGCCGTGGAGACCATCCAGCGCGAGATGACGGTCTTCGCCCGCCGGGCCCGCGCCTCGGCGGGACGCATGCACCCGGAGCTGTCACTGGTGTCCTACACGTTGCTCGGGCATCTGGAGGAGCGGGACGGCCGCCGGGCCACGGATCTGGCCGCCCACTACGCCCTGGACAAGTCCACCGTCAGCCGCCAGGTGTCCGCCCTGGAGCGCGCCGGACTGATCGAGCGGCGCGTCGACCCGGACGACCACCGCGTCCAGGTGCTGCATCTGACCGCGTCCGGACGGCGCGTCCTGGACCGGGTCACCGAGCGCCGGCGGGCCGCCTTCCGGGAGCGGCTCGCCGACTGGCCCGAGGAGGAGCTGCTCCGCTTCGCCGCGTATCTGGAGCGGTACAACGCGTGGCCGGATGCGGCCCCGGAGCAGGAGCGGGACCGGGCAGCGCCGCCGGACACGTACGGTTGGACGGGTACGCACTGATCACGCCGGCCGCGGGCAGCCCGCCCCGACGGCCCGAAAGGCCCCGCCGCATGAACACCACCCGAGGCTTCACCGGGCGTCCGCGCGCCGCCCGGCCGGGGCTGCCGCCCGGCCAGTACGACGCGGGCGACGACTGGCCCGTGCTGTCCGCCGAGGTCACGCCCGAGATCGCGCCCGCCGACTGGACCTTCCGCGTGGGCGGTCTGGTGGCCGAGCCCCGCAACTGGGACCTGGCGCAGGCCCGCCTGCTTCCGGCGTCCGGGTACGCGGGCGACATCCACTGCGTCACCGGCTGGTCGAAGTTCGGGGTGCGGTTCGGGGGCGTGTCGCTGGACGCCTTCCTGGACGCGGCGGGACCGCTGCCGTCGGCCACGCACGCCGTCGCCCACGCGCACACCGGCTACACCGCGAACCTGCCGCTCGCCGACCTCACCGGCGGACGGGCCTGGGTCGTGTGGGAGTACGGCGGAGCGCCGCTCGCCCCCGAGCACGGCGGTCCGGCACGGCTGGTGGTCCCGCACCTGTACTTCTGGAAGAGCGTGAAGTGGATCGCGGGGCTCGAGCTGCTCGACCACGACGAGCCGGGCTTCTGGGAGCAGAACGGCTACCACGCCCGCGGCAATCCCTGGGAGGAGCAGCGGTACTCCGGTGACTGAGACAGCCGCGCCCATGACGGCGGCGGGGGCCTTCACTCCCCCGACGCGGTTCGCCGTGCCCGGGCGCATCGAGGTGAACGGCCGGGTGGCCGGGGCGTGGCGGACGGCCACGCTCACCGAGATCCGCCGCGAGACGCCCCGCGCGTCGACCTTCCGCCTCGCGGTGCCCGGCTGGGCGGGCCACCTGCCCGGCCAGCACCTGATGCTGCGGCTCACCGCCCAGGACGGCTACCGCGCCCAGCGCCACTACTCGCTGGCGTCCGCCCCGGACGAGTCCGGGCACGTCGAGCTGACCCTGGACCGGGTGCCCGACGGGGAGGTGTCCGGCTGGTTCCACACGGTGGCCCGGCCCGGCGACGAGATCGAGGTGCGCGGCCCGCTCAGCGGCTTCTTCGCCTGGCCCGGTGACCGGCCCGCCCTGCTGCTCGGCGCCGGGTCCGGGGTCGTACCGCTGATGTCGATGGTGCGGCACCACCGGGCGCGGGGGCTCACCGTGCCGCTGCGGCTCCTCGTGTCCGCGCGCGGCCCCGAGGAGTTGATCTACGCCCGTGAGTTCGGCGCGGAGACGACGCCGGTGTTCACCCGCACCGCGCCCGCCGGGACGCCCGTGGGCCGGCTGACGTCCGCGCACGTGGCGCCGCTCCTCGCCGAGCCGCCCGCCGGTGGCTGGGAGGCCTACGTGTGCGGGTCGAACGCGTTCGCGGAGCACGCGTCGCGGCTGCTGGTGGCGGCCGGGCAGCCGGTGGACCGGATCCGGATCGAACGCTTCGGCTGATCCCGCCAGGTTCGTGAGCGAGCCCGCAGGACTGGGTACCAGTCCAGTGCGGGCACTCGCACACATGGCGCGACACGAAGGCGCGGCGGCCCCCGCGCTCGACGGCCGTCCGTCCGCTCCTCCGGTCGCGGTGATCGCGGGGAGGTCGACATGCGAACCCGGGTACGCGGCTGGCGCCTGCGACGCAATCCGCTGCGGCGCCGGTCGGACGTCGTCGAGGCGTGGACCGCGGTGGTCTTCGCCCTCCTGCTGTTCGTGGCCGCGCCGGCGCTCGGTGCCGCCACCGCGTGGTGGGGCTACGGGCAGGCGCAGGCGATCGTCGCCGAGCAGCGGGCGGAGCGGCACGAGGTCCGGGCCACGGTGGTGGACCGCACCCCCGGCACCCTCTCGACGGGACAGCTCGGCGGACAGCACTCCTACCGTGCGACCGTCCACTGGAAGGCACCGGACGGCACGGAGAAGAGCACCACGGCGCGGGTGCCGGCCGACACCCGGCACGGTGACACCGTCGACGTGTGGCTGGACTCCCACGGCCAGAGCGTGCCCCCGCCCTCGGACGGCGCCGAGATCTGGCAGCACAGCGCCACCATCGGTTCGTTCACCACCATCGGGACGGTGCTCACCGTGTTCCTCGCGCACCGCGCCGTACGCGCGGTGGCCCTGCGTCACCGGATGGCGGAGTGGGACCGCGACTGGGCGCTCACGGAGCCGCAGTGGACCCACCGCCGGGCCTGACGGCACCCCCGCCCGCGCGGTTCCCGAGGGGCGGCCGGACCTGGTGTTTCCGCGAGCCGCTCACGTACCGTGTGATCATCCGTTCGGTCTGCTGCGTCTCTCCGCGAAGGCGGTTCTCGATGGCCCTGTTCGACCTTCCGCTCGACGAGCTCCACGCCTACCGCAGCGCGTCGGCCGAACCCGAGGACTTCGACGCGTTCTGGAGCAAGACGCTCGCCGAGGCCCGCGAGCACGATCTGGACGCCCGGTTCGAACCGGTCGACACGGGACTGTCCACGGTGCGGGTGTACGACGTGACGTTCGCCGGGTTCGGCGGCCACCCGGTGAAGGGCTGGCTGATCCTGCCGGCCGCGGCGGCCGAGCCGTTGCCGCTGGTCGTGGAGTTCGTCGGGTACGGCGGCGGGCGCGGGCTGCCGCACGAGCACCTGCTGTGGGCGTCCACCGGCCGGGCCCACTTCGTGATGGACACCCGGGGCCAGGGCAGCGCCTGGGGCGGCGGTGGCGGCACCGCGGACCCCGTCGGCGGCACGCCCGCGTACCCGGGGTTCATGACCCGCGGTCTGGACGCTCCGGAGAACTACTACTACCGCCGGGTCTTCACCGACGCCGTGCGCGCGGTCGAGGCGGCCCGTTCGCACCCGCTGACCGACCCGGCCCGTACGGTCGCGCTGGGCGCGAGCCAGGGCGGCGGCATCACGATCGCGGTGGGCGGCCTGGTGCCGGACCTGGTGGCCGTCGCGCCGGACGTGCCGTTCCTGTGCGACTTCCCGCGCGCGACCACGCTCACCGACCGGCACCCCTACCGTGAGGTCGGCCTGTACCTGAAGACCCACCGCGGCCGGACCGGGGACGCGCTGCGCACGCTGTCCTACTTCGACGGCGTGCACTTCGCGGCGCGGGGCCGGGCCCCGGCCCTGTTCTCGGCCGCCCTGGAGGACCAGACCTGCCCGCCCTCGACCGTTTTCGCCGCGTTCAACGCCTGGACGCACGAGGACCGGACGATCGAGGTGTACGACTTCAACGATCACGAGGGCGGCGGGCCGTACCAGGAGGCCGCGAAGCTGCGCTGGCTGAGCCGCCACGCCTGAGGTTCGTGGGTGGTGTTTCGGCCGAACCGGCGGACCGGACTTCCCCGCTGGTTTAGACCAATGGTAATCCTGGTGGCGCACCGAGCCCACGCGGCTACCGTACGTCATCAACAGGAGGCGCGGCATGGCCCGCACCATCCCGCACGACCAGCAGCCCCCCGCCGATCCGTCCCCCGCCGACGCAACGCCGCCCCTGTACCGACGGGTGGCGGACCAGCTGCTCGGCGAGTTGCGCGACGGGACCGTCCCCCCGGGTGAACGGCTGCCCGGCGAGCGCCGGCTGGCGGAGCACTTCGGAGTCAGCCGGGAGACCGTGCGGCAGGCGCTGGACCTGCTGCGCCGGGACGGTCTGCTCACCACCGACCGACGGGGCAGTCATGTCGCCCTGCCGGGGCCGCCGGCCGGAAGTCCGGCTCCCCTGGTCTTCCCGGTGGGCGCCCGGGCGGCGGAGCCGCGTACCGGCGACCGCGCCTCCGTCGTCTGGGGCGCCCCGCCGCCGGAGCACGCCGCGGCGCTGGGGCTGGTGCCCGGCCGGCCGACCCTGGTGCACCACTACACGTCGGCGGCGGCCGGGGGCAACGGCAGGCGGACGGCGGTGACATCGTTTTCCGCCGTGGCGCTCGCCGAGGTCGAGGAACTGGCCCGCTACCGCGACCGGGCCGACGGGGTCGCCTGCGCGCAGTTGCGGCGGGCCTACGACTGGATGCGCCGCGCGGGCCTGACGCTGCATCACCGGGACACCATCACGCTCCAGCCCGACGCCGCGTCGGTCCGGGTCGTGCGGCGGGTGCACGACCAGTACGCGCGCCCCCTGGAGATCACGGACCTGCTGGTGGACACCCGACAGGACGCCCTGGTCTACGAGTTCACCCTGCCGGCGGCCGGCTGACCCGGCGCCCTACGGGAGCCGCCGGGCCACCACGAGCCGGACCCGCGGACTGCCGTCGGGGCGGTGTCCGAACTCCGGCAGGGCGTGCAGGTCCGCCCGGAAGCCGGCCCGCGACAGCTCGCGGCCCACGTCCCCGAGCCGGAACGTCCGGTAGTACATGACGAACGGCGGCCGCCACAGCGCGTTGCGCACCCGCATCGCCGTGTCGAAGCCGAGCAGCGTCCAGTACCCCGGGGAGCCGGGCCGGGGCGGGGCGACGACGGGGAAGGCGAAGCAGCCGTCCGGCCGGAGCACGGAGCGCACCTGGCCGAACAGGCCCGGCAGTTCGCGGGGCAGGAAGTGGCCGAACGCCCCGAAGCTCACCACGAGGTCGAAGGCGGGGCCGAAGGGCAGGGCGCGGGCGTCCGCACGCACCCAGGAGACGGCCGGGCCCGGCGGCAGGGTGCGCCGCCGCGCGACGCCCAGCATTCCCGCGCTGAAGTCCAGCCCGGTCACGTCCTGTCGGCACACCCGGGCGAGCACGTCCACGCCCGCGCCGGTGCCGCAGCAGAGGTCGAGTCCGGCGGTGAAGGGTCCCAGCGGCTCCAGCGCGCGGGCCACGGCGTCCAGCACCCGGTCCGGCGTCCGGTACGGGGTGTGGTCGAATTTCGGGGCGAGCAGGTCGTAGCCGCGCTCGACCGAGGACAGTGCCTGGACGGCGAGTTCGCGCAGGGTGGGGCCTTCGGGGCTGAACATCCGGTCAGCCCAGGGCCTGTCCGGCGGGCCCCGCGGGAGCGCGTCGCTCGTCGAGCACGGCGAGTACGCGCTCGCACCAGCGGGCGTTCTCCCGCTCGAAGGTGATGCCGGCGGCCAGGGTGAGGTAGGGCCCGACGCGGTCGGCGTCCCGCAGGTGTTCCTCCTCGGTGCGGCCGTCCAGGAGGCGTTCCCGCACCCGCTCGTAGCGGGCGAGTTTGCCCAGCGCCCAGGCCCTGCGCTCCTCGACCAGCGCGCGGACCGCGTCCGGGTCGACACCGTCCATGGCCTGCATCTTGATCAGGAACTCGTCGCGGATGGCGGTGGGCCGCCGGGTCGGCGCGGCGGCGAACGCGCCGAGCTGCTCCCGGCCCGCCTCGGTGAGCGAGAACAGCCGCTTGGTGGGCCTGCGTTCCTGCGGCACGGTCCGGGCCTCGATGAGTCCGTCGCCCGCCAGGCGCTCCAGCTCCCGGTAGAGCTGCTGCGGCGTGGCGGGCCAGAAGTTGGCGAGCGACACGTCGAACACCTTGGACAGCTCGTAGCCCGAGGCCTCGCCCTCGAGCAGGGCGGCCAGGACGGCGTACTTGAGAGACATGTCGACACGCTAGCAAGCGGGGACCAGGACGACTACTCTACTCCACGCCTATTCAAATAGTTGTATAAGAAGGAGTTGCGATGCGGGCATTCCGCGCGGCGGTCGAGGCACACGACATGGACGCCGTCGAAGCACTGCTGGCCGACGACGTGGTCTTCTCCAGCCCCGTCGTCTTCAAGCCCTACCGGGGCAAGGCGGTCACGGCGGCGATCCTGCGCGCGGTCGAGCGCGTCTTCGAGGACTTCCGCTACGAGCGGGTCATCGGCGAGGCGGACGGCCGCGACCACGCCCTGCTCTTCGCGGCACGGGTGGGCGACCGCGAGATCAGCGGCTGCGACTTCCTGCGCCTGGACGCGTCGGGCCGCATCGACGAACTGACGGTGATGGTGCGTCCGCTCTCGGGCGCCCAGGCCCTGCAGACGGCCATGGCCGCGCAGTTCGAGCGGATCGCGGAGGAGGCGCAGGAGACTCGGACGCGTTCGGCGGGCTGAGCCCGGCACGGGACATCGCGGAAACCGGAACAGAATCCGCACCGGCCGCGTTGCAGGGGGTGGGACGTGACTTGTCCCACCCGCACCGCCACGGCGCACCGTGGTAGGGTGCACTCAGCACTTGTGTACGCCCCGCTTGATCGGGGCGCCGGTGCCAGTTTCCCTCCGTTCGCGGACTCGTCCGTCCTGACGCGACCGGCGCGTTCGCTTCTCAGCGCAACCTCGTGAGCGGGGCCCTGTCCCCGTCGTGTCCGAGGTGCTGTTCCCCGCCGTCCGAAGGCGTGTCGTCCGACCCCCTCGCGCGGCTTTCCCCCTTCCTTCCGCATGTCCCATGCCCGCGTCCTCGAAAGGACCGACCTCGATGACCACCACACTCGAACACCCCCCTGTACAGCAGTCCCCGGCCCAGATCGCGAGCGGTGTCCTCGACATCGAGGCGGGCGGCAGGGGACGCCTGCGCGGCAGGAACCTGCAGCCCGAGCCGGCCGACCCCGCCCTCTCCCCCGCGCTGATCCGCCGGCACGGGCTGCGCAGGGGCGACCTCGTCGAGGGGGTGTGCGGCGACCGGCGCACCCTGACCGACGTCGTCCGCGTCAACGGCCGTACCCCCGACCGGCAGGGCAAGCGGCGGCACTTCGCCGACCTGACCCCGCTGCACCCGCACGAGCGGCTGCGGTTCGAACATCCGGCGGCCGGCCTCGCCGGACGCGTCACCGATCTGATCGCCCCGGTCGGCAAAGGCCAGCGCGGCCTGATCGTCGCCCCGCCGAAGACCGGCAAGACCGTCCTCCTCCAGCAGATCGCCGCCGCGGTGGCCGGCAACCACCCCGAGGCCCGGCTGATGGTGGTGCTGCTCGACGAACGCCCCGAGGAGGTCACCGACATGCGGCGCTCGGTGCGGGGCGAGGTGTACTCCTCGACCTTCGACCAGAGCGCCAAGCAGCACATCGCGCTCGCCGAGCTGGTGATCGAGCGGGCCAAGCGGCTCGTCGAGGCCGGGGAGGACGTCGTGATCCTCCTCGACTCCCTCACCCGGCTGTGCAGGGCGCACAACAACGCCGCCTCCTCCGGCGGCCGCACGCTCAGCGGCGGCGTCGACGCCGGGGCGCTGCTGGGGCCCAAGCGGTTCTTCGGCGCGGCCCGCAAGGCGGAGGAGGGCGGTTCCCTCACCATCCTCGCCACCGCCCTGGTGGAGACCGGCTCGCGTGCCGACGACTTCTACTTCGAGGAGCTGAAGAGCACAGGCAACATGGAACTGCGGCTGAGCCGGGAGCCGGCCTCCCGTCGGGTCTTCCCGGCCGTCGAGCTGGTCGGCTCGGGCACCCGGCGCGAGGAGCTCCTGCTGTCCGGCGCCGAGGCGACCGCCGTGCACGGGCTGCGGCGGGCCCTGGGAACCCGGGACGGACAGTCCGGCCTGGAGACCCTGCTGGAGCGGCTGCGCCGGACGCCGGACAACGCCACGTTCCTGCGGCAGGTCCGGCCGACGCTGCCCACCGGCTGACACCGCCCCGCCACCGCCGCTACGGCATCCGGGTGTTTGCGGGGCGGACCCGGCCCGGTCAGCGTGGCGGTGCGGGGGGCCGTTCCTACGTTTGCGGTATGACTATCGGATTCTCATCCCGGGCGGTTCGATCCACCTGCATGCTCTGCGCGGCAGGGCTGCTGACGCTCGTGCCCGCCACCGCTGCCGCCGGCGCGGTGCGGCCCGACCCGGCTCCGCCCGGCGGTGCGGCGGCGGCCGGGGCGTCGCCGCCGCACCGCTCCGGCACCCAGGTCCGGCCGCACCCCGCGGCGCCCCGGGTCCCCGATGTCTCCGCCCTGTCCTGGGTCGTGGCCGACGCCGGTACGGGCGACGTGCTGGCGGCGCACGACGCGCACCGCGAGCTGCCGCCCGCCAGCACCCTCAAGACGCTGTTCGCGCTCACGGTACTGCCCGCCCTGCCGGGCGGCATCCGGCACGAGGTGGACCCCGAGGACCTGTCCGGCATCGGTCCGGGCAGCAGCCTGGTCGGTGTCGTCGAGGGCCAGACGTACCGCGTCTCCGACCTGTGGAACGGCGTCTTCCTCAACTCCGGGAACGACGCCGTGCACGTCCTCGCCTCGCTCACCGGCGGCTGGAGCGCCACGGCGGCCCGGATGCAGGCCGAGGCCCGCGCGCTCGGCGCCCGCGACACCCACGTCCGCTCGCCCGACGGCTACGACGCCCCGGGGCAGGTCTCCTCCGCGTACGACCTGGCCGTCTTCGGCCGGGAGGGGCTGCGGCGTCCCGACTTCGCGCGGTACTGCGGCAAGGTCGACGCGATGTTCCCCGGCCGCGACGGGAGCTCGTACGGGATCATGAACACCAACCGGCTGCTCACCGGGGCCGACGGCGTGGAGGCGTACCCGGGGCTGATCGGGGTGAAGAACGGCTACACCAGCAACGCGGGAAACACGCTCATCGCCGCCGCCCGCCGCGACGGACGGACCCTGGTCGTCACGGTGATGAACCCTCAGGAGGGCGGCGGCCACGCCGTGTACGAGGAGGCCCGGGCACTGCTCGACTGGGGCTTCGAGGCGGCCGGCGAGGTCGACCCGGTGGGCTCGCTGGTCCCCGAGGGCGACCGGGCACCGCACGGACCGCAGGCCGTGCCCTCGGCGGTGAGCGCGGCGAAGCCGGCCGAGGACACTCCGGGCTGGCCGGAGACGGGCGCGATCCTCGGTGTCGCGGGGCTCGGCGCGGGCGTGATGGCGCTCGCCCTGCGGCTCAAGCTCGTACGGGACGACGGCAGTTGACGGAAACGCCGCACGCGTTCAGAACACCGACAGACCCGTGAGCGTCGTGAAGCGGTCCAGGGCCGCCACCCCGGCCACCGAATTGCCCCGCTCGTCCAGGCCGGGGCTCCACACGCACAGCGTGCAGTGCCCCGGCACGACCGCGATGATGCCGCCGCCCACCCCGCTCTTGCCCGGCAGGCCCACCCGGTGCGCGAAGTCGCCGGCCGCGTCGTAGGTCCCGCAGGTCAGCATCACCGCGTTGATCTGCTTGGCCCGGCTGCGGCTGAGCAGCCGGGTGCCGTCGGCGCGGATGCCGTGCCGGGCCAGGAAGCCGGTGGCCAGGGCGAGGTCGGCGCAGGACGCGGCGACGGAGCACTGGCGGAAGTACTGGTCCAGGAGCACCGGTACGGGGTTGTCGATGTTGCCGTAGGACGCCATGAAGTGCGCCAGCGCGGCGTTCCGGTCGCCGTGCGCGGCCTCGGAGGCGGCGACCTCCTCGTCGTGGGTCAGATCCGGGTTGCCGCTCTCGGCGCGCAGGAAGGCGAGCAGTTCGCCGGCCGCGTCGCCGGTGCGGGTGTGCAGCCGGTCGGTGACGACGAGGGCGCCCGCGTTGATGAACGGGTTGCGCGGGATGCCGTTCTCGTACTCCAGCTGCACCAGGGAGTTGAACGGGTTGCCGGACGGCTCGCGGCCCACGTGCGCCCACAGGGCGTCGCCCTCCCTGGCCAGGTCGAGGGCGAGGGTGAAGACCTTGGTGAGGGACTGCGCGGAGAACGGCTCCCGCCAGTCCCCCACGCCGTAGACGGTGCCGTCCAATTCGGCGACGGCCATGCCGAAGCGGCGGGGGTCACGGGCGGCGAGGGCGGGAATGTAGTCGGCGGGCCGGCCGCTGCCCGGCGTCCGCTCGTTCTCCTCGGCGATGCGCTCCAGGACCGGCCGGAAGGTCGTCGGTGTGCTCATGATCGGCATTCTCCCTCCGGCGAGGTCCGGACGGCGGGATGCCGACGGCGGGTGGTCCCCCGCACCGTGGTGGTGCTGGCCACACCCCCACTTCGGAGGTAGCCGCCATCCCCCCTCCGAGAGACAGCCCACATACTGTGGCGCATGGCCAACCCAACGGTGCTCGTCGAGAGCCTGCCCACGCCCGCTCAGGAGAAGGATCGCGAAAGGGGAAGCGACTTTTCCGAACTCTCCCGGCGCATAGCCGACGCGGGGCTGCTCCGGCGCCGCCCGCTGTACTACACGATCCGTTTCGGCGCCGTCGCCCTCACGCTCGCCGGCGGTGTCGCCGCGTTCGTCGCCCTGGGGGACAGCTGGAGTCAGCTGTTCGTCGCGGTCGCGCTCGCCGTCGTCTTCGGCCAGCTCGGACTGGCGGCCCACGACCTCGCCCACCGGCAGGTCTTCACCCGCCGGCGCCCCAGCGAGGCCGGCGGTCTGCTGGCGGCCAACCTGCTGCTCGGCATGAGCTACGGCTGGTGGATGAACAAGCACACCCGCCACCACGCGAACCCCAACCACGAGGAGAAGGACCCGGACGTCTCCCCCGACATCCTGGTGTGGTCACGGGGCCAGGCCAGCAGGGCGACCGGACTCCCGCGGTTCATCGGCAAACACCAGGCGGCCCTGTTCTTCCCGCTGTTGACACTGGAGGGCCTCAACCTGAGCTTCAACAGCTTCAAGGCGCTGGGCAGCCGGGCCGTGAAGCGTCCGGTCCTGGAGGGCACGCTGCTCGTCGTCCACTTCGCCGTGTACTTCGGCGGCCTGTTCACGGTCCTCTCCCCGGGCAAGGCGCTCGTCTTCCTCGCCGTCCACCAGGGTCTGTTCGGGATCTACCTGGGCTCGGTCTTCGCGCCCAACCACAAGGGCATGCCGATGATCGAGGAGGGCATGCGGCTGGACTTCCTGCGCCGTCAGGTGCTGACCTCCCGCAACGTGCGGGGCGGTGCGCTCGTCGACGCCTTCATGGGCGGCCTCAACTACCAGATCGAGCACCACCTCTTCCCCAGCATGCCGACCCCGGCCCTCGGCCGGGCCCAGGCCATCACCGAGGCGTACTGCGCCGAGTTGGGCGTGCCCTACCACCAGACGGGGCTGCTGGCGTCGCACCGCGAGGCCCTGCGGCACATGAGGAGCGTCGGGGAGCCGCTGCGCGCCGCACGCTGAGCGGCTGTCAGCTGTCAGCTGTCAGCTGTGCAGGACGCCGGTGCCGAGCAGCCCGAACAGCAGGACGCCGACCGCGATCCGGTAGACGACGAACGCGTTGAAGGAGTGCTTGGCGATGAACTTCAGCAGCCAGGCGATGGAGGCGTAGGCCACCACGAAGGAGACGAGGGTGCCGACCGCCAGCGGCGCGGCACCCGCTCCCGTGCCCAGGGCGTCCTTCAGCTCGTACAGTCCGGCTCCGGTCAGGGCCGGGATGCCCAGGAAGAAGGACAGCCGGGTGGCGGCGACCCGGTCCAGGTCGAGCATCAGGGCGGTGGACATGGTGGCGCCGGAGCGGGAGAAGCCCGGGAAGAGCAGGGCGAGGATCTGGGAGCCGCCGACCAGCATCGCGTCCTTGAAGGACGTGTCGTCCTCGCCCCGCTTGTGCCGGCCGGTGCGGTCGGCCCACCACATCACACCGCTGCCGACGATCAGCGAGCCCGCGACCACCCACAGCGAGGCGAGCGGACCCTTGATCAGGGGCTTGGCGGCGAGGCCGACGAGGACGATGGGGATGGTGGCGAAGATGACCCACCAGGCGAACTTGTAGTCGTGGTGGTACCGCTCCTCCCGGTCGCGCAGTCCCCGCGCCCAGGCGGAGAGGATCCGCGCGATGTCCTTGGAGAAGTAGACGAGCACGGCGGCGATCGCGCCGACCTGGATGACCGCGGAGAAGCCGATGACGGCGTCGTCGTCGACCGGGATGCCCATCAGCCCCTCGACGATCTTGAGGTGTCCGGTGGAGGAGACGGGCAGGAACTCGGTCACCCCCTCGACGGCTCCGAGGACGACGGCCTGACCGATGCTGATGGCGCTCATGGCATCCAGTTCCTACTACACCAAGCTGTGTGCCCGACGTCAGGTCCAGAGCGCGTCGGCCAGAGTCACCCCCGCGAACGCCGCCGCGAGCCCGGCCGCCACACTCCCCACGACGTTCACGGCGGCCTGCAGGCGCGCACCGGTCTCGGCCAGCCGGAGGGTCTCGTAGGAGAAGGTCGAGTAGGTGGTGAGGGCGCCGCACAGGCCGGTGCCCAGCAGCAGCCGCAGGTCGGAGCCGACCGCTCCGGCCAGGGCGGCGCCGGTCAGCAGGCCGAGGACGACGCTGCCCGTCACGTTCACCGTGAAGGTGCCCCAGGGGAAGACGGAGTCGTGCCGCGACTGCACGGCCCGGTCGGTGAGGTAGCGCAGCGGGGCGCCGACCATGCCGCCCGCGACGACGAGGAGCCAGTTCACGAGCGCCTCCGGCCCTCGTACCTGACGACCTCGCACCGGTCGAGGGTGACCAGGCCCTCGGTGACGAGTTCGTCGAGCAGCGGCAGGAAGCCCCGGACCCGTTCCTCGGTGTCGACGACGACGACGGCCACCGGCAGGTCCTCGCTCAGGGACAGCAGTCTGGTGGTGTGGATGAGCGAGGAGGCGCCGAAGCCCTCGATGCCCCGGAAGACGCTGGCGCCGGCGAGGCCGGCCGCGTGGGCGCGGTGGACGATCTCCGAGTACAGGGGCCGGTGGTGCCAGGTGTCGTTCTCGCCGACGAAGACGGTCAGGCGCAGGGCGCTGCCGGTCAGCCTCGTCATGATTGCCTCCACTTCAGGACCCGGCGGGTCGCCCATGCGGCGAGCCACACCGCCGTGAGTGCCACGAGCGGGGTCGCGGCGAGATGGGCCAGGCCGGTGGGGGCCCGGCCGTCGGCGAACAGGGACCGGCTGTCGACGGCGTAGGTGGAGAAGGTGGTGAAGCCGCCGAGCACACCGGTGCCGAAGAAGGGCCGGACCAGGCGGTGGGCGGGCCGGACCTCGGTGACGACCACCATGAACACGCCGATCACGGCACAGCCGACGGCGTTGACCCCGAAGGTCGTCCAGGGGAAGCCCCCGTCCGCTGTCGGCCACCGCAGGGAGGCCGCGTAGCGGGCGGCGGCGCCGGCGCCCCCGCCGAGGGCCACGACCGCGACGACCGGTGCCTGGGTGCGCCACCCGGACCGTCTCGGGGCGGTGGCCCGGATCCCGCCGGGACGCCCGGTCTTCGGGACTGTCATGGTCGTACGTCTCCTACTCGCCGGGCAGGGGGATGCCCCCTGCGCAAGTCAAGTAGGGACCGTTGGCGGCGCCTGAGCCGCGGTTCGGATACGGCGGGCCCCACCGCCGCGCGGCGCCCCTGCGGGCCGCCGCTGATGCTCAGCGTAACGCCGGGACGGCGCTCTGGTCACTCCGGGAGGTCGACCGGGACCCGCCGGGAGGCCTCCGCGACTACCATCCCTTCTCGAACATCCGGGCCACCTCGGCGATCCGCACCTCGTCGCGCCGGTAGTAGGTGCGGCGGCCGATCCGGCTGGCGCGCAGCAGGCCGAGTCGGGTGAGGAGCCCGAGGTGGGTCTCGGCCGCCCGGCGGGAAACGCCGAGCCTGGCGGCGACGGCGCCCGCGTGGACGCCGTGCTCCGCGGGGTCGACGTGACGCTGCGACGGGAAGTGCGCGGCCGGGTCCTTCAGCCACTCCAGGATGTCGAGGCGCGTGCCGTGCACGGGGGTCCTCGGCATCTCGCCCTCCCTCCCTGCGGGCCCGCCCGTACCGTGTCCCGCCACCTTCCCGCAGCCGGCGCCCAGCTGTCCGCCAACCGGGCCATTTGCACATTCAACCAATATCGGTACCGGTGCTACCGTTCAGTCATGGGAGCCAGGACGGCCGGTGCGCGGCTCGAGGAGCGGTGGCGGGACATCCTGTCGGTGCACGCACGCACGATGTGCGAGATCGACCGGGCACTGCACCCGCACGGCCTGGGCGCGAGCGACTTCGAGGTGCTCGACCTCCTCATGGCCGAGGCGCCCGACGACGGCGGCCGGTGCCGGGTGCAGAACCTGGTCGACCGGGTCCACCTCAGTCAGAGCGCGCTGTCCCGGCTCGTCGCCCGGCTGGAGAAGGACGGGCTGGTGCGGCGCTCCATGTGCGCGGAGGACCGGCGCGGCGTGTACGTCACGCTGACCTCCAGGGGCCGGGAGCTGCACGCCGAGATACTGCCGCTGCAGCGGGCCGCGCTGGCCCGCGCGCTCGGCGACGACGACGAGGGCCCCCGCCCCTGACCCGGGACGCGGGCCCTCCGGCCCCGGCCTCAGGGACGGGCAAGCAGGGTGCGCACGCCGTCCGAGGTGAGGGTGAGGCGGTGCTCCGAGCCGGCGTCGATGGACAGTGACAGGTCGTCGGCGGGCCACTGCGCGGCGAGGGCGCCCAGCGGCACCATGCGGTAGCGGGAGACGTACGGCAGCAGGTCGGCCATCTCCAGCTCCGAGGTGAACACGGGCACGACCTGGCCGCCGCCCTGCTGTTCCAGGACCGGCAGCGCCAGCATGCCGGGGTCGGCGGCGTCCTGGTCGTTCGCGTCGTCGGGCACCGGCACCAGGACGTCGCTGCTCGCGAGCGTGTCGAGCGCCGCGGTGTTGTCGGCGGACTCGGTGGTCGCGGCGGCCTCGGCGAGTGCGTCCAGTGCCCGCTGCGCGGGTGTCACGGGGTGGTCGTTCGCGGGTGTCTCCATGGCAGTTTCCCTGGTAGCGGCGGCATTGCGGCCCGCACGGACGATCGGCGCGGACGCGGTCCAGCCTCGCGTACCCGGTCACCCACGGCACAACCCTGTTCGAGCCACGCACACGCGATCCCGCACTCATCTGATCGGCGAGGGGCCCACTTGATCGATCACCAGCCCGGTCGGGTTAGCATATGAGCGCCGCCTAGCTCGAAAGATAGATACGTGACTGTCAACGACGACTCGTTCACCAACTGGAAGCACCGCGAAGAGACCGCGGAATCGATGATCCCGATGATCGGGAAGCTGCACCGGGAGCAGGACGTCACGATCCTGCTGCACAGCCGTTCCCTGGTGAACAAGTCGGTGGTCAGCATCCTCAAGACCCACCGCTTCGCCCGCCAGATCGCCGGGGCGGAGCTGTCGGTCACCGAGACGATGCCCTTCCTGCGCGCGCTCACCGCGCTGGACCTCGGTCCCTCGCAGATCGACATCGGCATGCTCGCCGCGACCTACCGGACCGACGACCGGGGTCTGTCGGTCGAGGAGTTCACGGCCGAGGCCGTCGCCGGGGCGACCGGCGCCAACAAGATCGACCGGCGCGAGGGGCGCGACGTCGTCCTGTACGGCTTCGGCCGCATCGGCCGGCTCGTCGCCCGGCTGCTGATCGAGAAGGCCGGGTCGGGCAACGGGCTCCGGCTGCGCGCCATCGTCGTCCGCGGGGGTGGGGAGCGGGCCGCCGAGGACATCGTCAAGCGCGCCTCGCTGCTGCGCCGCGACTCCGTGCACGGCCAGTTCCAGGGCACGATCACCGTCGACGAGGACAACCGCACGATCCTCGCCAACGGCAACGCCATCAAGGTGATCTACGCGGACGACCCGACGCAGGTCGACTACACGGCGTACGGCATCAAGGACGCCATCCTCATCGACAACACGGGCAAGTGGCGCGACCGCGAGGGCCTGTCGAAGCACCTGCGTCCGGGCATCGACAAGGTCGTGCTGACCGCGCCGGGCAAGGGCGACGTCCCGAACATCGTGCACGGCGTCAACCACGACACCATCAAGCCGGACGAGCGGATCCTGTCCTGCGCGTCCTGCACCACGAACGCCATCGTCCCGCCGCTGAAGGCGATGGAGGACGAGTACGGCGTGCTGCGCGGTCACGTGGAGACGGTGCACTCCTTCACCAACGACCAGAACCTGCTGGACAATTACCACAAGTCGGAACGCCGCGGCCGCAGCGCGCCCCTGAACATGGTCATCACGGAGACCGGCGCCGCCTCCGCGGTCGCCAAGGCGCTGCCCGACCTGAAGGCGCGGATCACCGGCAGCTCGATCCGGGTGCCGGTGCCGGACGTGTCGATCGCGATCCTCAACCTGCAGCTGGCCCGCGAGGCGAGCCGCGAAGAGGTCCTGGACCACCTGCGCGAGGTGTCGCTGACCTCGCCGCTCAAGCGCCAGATCGACTTCATCGGCGCGCCCGACGCCGTCTCCAGCGACTTCATCGGCTCGCGCCACGCCTCGATCGTGGACGCGGGCGCGCTGAAGGTCGAGGGCGACAACGCGATCCTCTACCTCTGGTACGACAACGAGTTCGGCTACTCCTGCCAGGTCGTCCGCGTCGTGCAGCACGTCTCCGGGGTGGAGTACCCGACGTACCCGGCTCCGGCGGTCTGATCAGGCCGCGTCAGGTCCGGTCCCCGGACGGATCCGGTCCGGGGGCCAGGGCGTCCGCGAAGAGCCGGGTCAGCGCGGTCGGCGCGGTGATGGCGGTGCCGACGACGACGCTGTGCGCACCGGCGGCGAGCGCCCGGGCGGCCTGCTCGGGCGTGGCGATACGGCCCTCGGCGATCACCGGGGTGTCGAGCGCGCCGGCGAGGTCGGTCACGAGGGCCAGGTCGGGGGCGTCCTGCACCGGTGAGCCCGGCACGTAGCCGGACAGCGTGGTGCCGATGAAGTCCGCCCCCTGGCCGGCTGCCGCGCGCCCCTCGCCCGGCGTCGACACGTCGGCCATGACCAGGGCGCCCGCCGCGTGGACGGCCTCGACCAGCTCGGCGAAGGTGCTGCCGTCGGGCCGCGGACGCGCGGTGGCGTCGGCGGCGACGACCGCGGCCCCCGCCTCGACCAGGGCCAGCGCGTGGCGCACGGTCGGGGTGATGAAGACGCCGCTGTCGCCGTCCTTCCACAGGCCGATCACCGGGAGGCCGGCGGCCGCGACGGTGGCCGCGACGACCTCCGGGTCGTTGACGCGTACGGCCGCGGCGCCGCCGGAACGCGCCGCCAGGGTCATGCGGACCAGGGTGCCGGTGTGGCGCATCGGATCGCCGGGGGGTGCCTGGCAGGACACGATCAGGCGGCCCTTCAACCGGTCGGCCAGGGCGGCGGGCTCGGTCGGGGACGGGGTCATGACGGTGCTCCGGTGGTGTGGGGGTGGTGCAGGGGCAGGGTGCGGGTCAGGGCGGCCGCCCCGAGGGCCGCGGCGTCGGCGCCGCTCCGCGGCGGGCGCGGGCGCAGGCCGCGCAGCGGGGGCATGAGTTCCGCGGCGAAGGCCGCGCACAGGGCGTCCCAGTACAGGGCGCCGATGCGGGGCACGCCGCCGGCGACGACGACGCGGTGCGGGCCGAGCGCGTTGGCGAGGCCGCCGAGGGCCCGGCCGGTGGCGCGGGCGCCGAGCGTGATGGCCGCCGCGGCGTGCGGGTCGCCCAGGGCGGCGCGGTCGGCGACGGTCTGGAGGCGGTCGGCCGGTTCTCCGCCGAGCCGGGCGCAGTGGGCGGTGATGGCGGGGCCCGCCGCGATCGCCTCCAGGTGGCCGGTGGCTCCGCAGGTGCAGGGCAGCCCGTCGGCCTCCGGGCTGGGCAGGTGCCCCAGGTGTCCGGCGATTCCGGCGGCTCCGTGCAGCATGCGTCCCGCGGCGGCGACGGCCCCGCCGACTCCGGTGCCGACGGCGGCGTACAGCAGGGTGCCGTCGTCGTCCGGGCCGTCCAGTTCCGTCGCGGCGGCGGCGCGTACGTCGTTGTCGCAGGCCACGGGGAGTCCGGTACGGCCGGCGAGACCGGCGGCGAGGACGGTGCCGGCCCAGCCGCGGATCGTGTCGGTGGCGCTGGTGACGGTCCCGGTGGCGGGGTCGATCACGCCGGCCGCGGCGACGCCGATCGCGGTGGTGCCGGGCGCCCACACCTCGCGGGCGGCCCCGGCCAGCGCGTCCAGGACCTCCTCGGCGCCCCGGGTCGCCGGGGTGGGCAGGGTGTGCCGGGCCAGAACGGTGCCGTCGGACCCGACCAGGGCGGCAGCGATCTTGGTGCCGCCCAGGTCGAGGCCGATCACCGGTGCGTCGGGGTGCCGTGCGGTCATCGGACCGGCAGCAGGCCGGCGCCGCGCAGGTGCCGTTCGACGCGGGCGACCGAGGCCTCGCCCAGCTGGATCTGGGGGGCGGCGGTGGTGCCGTGGGTGAACACCCCGAGCAGTCGCAGCGCGTGCTTGAAGGCGCCGATGGCCGAGGAGTTGCGGCCCATCTCGCTCTCCGGGCCCGCGTCGACCAGGCCGAACAGCTCGACGAGCCGCTCCTGTTCCTTGGCCGCACCGTCCAGGTCGCCGCCGCGCACGGCGTCGTAGAGGCGGACGTAACCGGCGGGGTCGACGTTGCCGAGTCCGGGTACGACGCCGTCGGCACCGGCCAGCAGGGCGGCGTCCACGGTGAGTTCGGAGCCGGTGAGGATGCTGAAGGAGGGGGCGGGACCGTCGGCGCGGCCGTGGCGTCCGCCCAGTTCGACGACGAGCCGACGCAGGCCGCCCTCGTCGCCGCTGCTGTCCTTGAGCCCGGCCAGCGTGCCGTCCTCGGCGAGTTCGCGCACCAGGGCGGTGGAGAGCTTGCTGTGCACCGAGACGGGGAGGTCGTAGGCGTACAGCGGCAGGTCTACGGCGGAGCGGATCGCGCGGAAGTGGGCGGCGATCTCGCGCGGGTGGGTGCGGGCGTAGAAGGGGGCGGTTGCCACCAGGGCGTCGGCGCCGGACTCGCGGGCGGCCTCGGCGTGGACGAGCACCCGGGGGGTGGTCATGTCGATGACCCCGGCGAGGACCGGGACGCGGCCCGCGACCGCCTCGACGACCGTGTCGAGGGCGACGGCCCGCTGCCGGTCGGTGAGGAAGGCGACCTCACTGCTGGAGCCCAGGGCGAACAGCCCGTGCACTCCCCCGCCGACGAGATGCTCGACGAGCCGGGCGAGCGAGGCGGTGTCGACCTCGCCCGACCCGTCCAGGGGAGTGCAGACGGGCGGCACGACGCCGCTCAGGGGCTGGGACGAGGACATGGTGTTTCTCCTGGGCTGTGCGGATGGCGGAACGGGTGGTACGGGGCCGCCGGGCGCCTGGACACCGGCGCCCGGCGGCTCCTGGCCGGTCAGGGCTCGGTGACGGTGAACGTCTTGTCGCCGTAGGAGTGCTGCGAGCCGCGGACTTCGTAGACGGCGGTCGTCCTGGCGTCACCCGCGGCGGCGTTCGCGGGGACCGTGACGGGGATCTTCATGTTCGCGCCCTGGCCGGGGTCGAGTGCGGGCACGACGGCCTCGGGGGCGCTCCAGCCTTCCGGCAGGTCGAGGGAGACGGTGCCGGCGGGGAGGGACACGTCGTTCTGGCTGACCACGCGGACGGTGACGGTGGTGGTACGCCCCGCGGGCAGCGAGGAGGGCGAGGTGACGGTGACCGGCGCGCAGACTCCGCCGAGCCACTTCAGGTCGAAGGAGGAGTAGGAGATGTGGTCGACGTTGCCCCGTTCCCACAGCAGCCCCATGCCCGGGTTGGGTCCGGTGCCGTCGCCGAGCGGGGTGAGCGTCGAGTAGGCGGCCGCTCCGGACTCGACGGTCCTGCGCACCGGCCAGTTCTGCCCGTTGTCGCAGGAGAGACGGACGGTGAGGTTGCTGCGGCTGCCGGTCGTCGCGGTGTTGCTGAACATCAGCCACGAGGCCCTCGGGTGCGAGGCGGCCACGTTCGGCGCGAAACGCGTGACGGAGCCGTTGTTGGCCGGATCCGGCAGCTCGGCGTCCTGCTGGAAGGAGCTGTAGGTGACGCCGCCGTCGGTGGAGTACGCGACCGTCCGATAGGGCCTGGAGCGGTTGTTGAGCATGACGCGGCCGTCGGACAGCTCGACGGTCTTGTTCTCGTCGCCGCCGGGGCCGACGGGGGTGCCCATCTTCCAGGTGGCGCCGTGGTCGTCGCTGTAGGCACTGACGGCGTAGTTGGCGCCGTCCTTGCGGATGGCGTACTGCTGGATCAGGCGGCCCTTGTGGGCGCCGTGGCGCAGCTGGATGCCCTCGCCGGAGGCGGCGAACATGCCGGCCCAGGCCGGGTCCTTGATGTCGGCGGTGATCCGCTCGTGCCTCCAGGTGAGGCCGTCGTCGTCGGAGTAGCTGTAGTCGGCCTGGAGGACGTCCGGGTCGCTCTCGTCGTTGCCGGTGGCGGAGCCGAAGAAGCCCTGGTTCACGGAGGCCGCGTAGAAGACGAAGACGCGGCCGGTCTCGCGGTCGACGAGGAGGCTGGGGTCGCCGTAGCCCTTGGGGGCGGCGTCCTTGCGCACCACCTGCTGGGCCTGCCAGGTGGCCCCGCCGTCGGTGCTGCGCCTGAGGACGACGCCGATGTTGCCGGGCAGGTCGCCGAGGGTGGGGCGGGCGTCGTAGGCGGCGAGCAGCGTGCCCTTGGTGGTCCGGGTCAGGGCGGGGATGCGGTAGTAGGGGGAGCCGGTGCCCGCGGTGGCGAGGTCCTGCGAGGTGAGGGTCCCGGCGGCCGCGGCGGCCCTGCGCGGGGAGTCGGCGCCGTGGGCGGCGGGGACGGTGGTGCCCAGGACGACCAGGGCGGCGGTGCCGATGGCCAGGGTGACTCTTCGCTGCATGAACAGGCCTCTCTCGGGTGAGGGATCAGGCGAGTTGGGGGTCGTGCAGTGCGGTCGGGGTGGTACGGGCGTCGGGGCGGGGTGCGGTCAGCAGTTCGCGAACCCAGGCGAGTTGCTCGCGGCGGTGGTGGCCGCCGCCGCCCTCGTGGCCGTTGAACTCGTAGACGCGCAGGTCCTTGGGGCCGCCGTAGCGGTGGTAGGCCGCGAAGCCCGTCGAGGGCGGGCAGATGTCGTCCATCATCGCGATGGAGAAGAGCGACGGGGCCGTGGCACGGGCGGCCAGCAGGGCGGCGTCGACGTAGGACAGGGTGGTGAAGACGGCCTCGGTGCGGTCGCGGTGCAGGCGCAGGTACTCGGCGACCTCGGTGTAGGGCGGCCGGGCCGCGATCGTGGCGCCGCGCCGGATGTCGCAGAGGAAGGGGACGTCGGGCATCACGCCGGCCAGGCCCGGTACGAGGCCGGCCACCGCGAGGGCGATGCCGCCGCCCTGGCTGACGCCGGTGACGACGACCTTGTCCGGGTCCACGGCGGAGTGGGCGCGGGCGGTCTCCACGAAACGCACGGCGTCGGTGAACACCCGCCGGTAGTAGTGGTCGTGGGGGCTCTCGACGCCACGGGTGAGGAACCCGGGGACGGTGCCGTTCAGGGCGGCGGTGTCGGGGGTGTCGCCGCCGGCGGTGGACCAGCCCTGGCCGCGCGTGTCCATGATGAGGTGGGCGTAACCGGCGTTGGCCCAGAGCACCTGCTCGTGCGACAGGCCGCGACCGCGCCCGTAGCCGAGGAACTCCACCACGCAGCCGAGCGGTCCGCTCCCGCGGGCGGGCAGGTGCAGCCAGCCCCGGACGGGCTCGCCGGCGAACCCCGGCACCGTGACGTCGTAGGTCGTCACCTCGGTCAGGCCGGTGTCCACCGGGGTGAAGCCGGGTGTGCCGCCGGCGTTTCGGGCCTCGCGGAGGGTCTGTTCCCAGAAGGCGTCGAGGTCGGTGGGCTCGTCGAGGTTGGGCCGCAGTGCCAGGCACTGGGCGAGGGTGAGGTCCGTCAGTGGCATGGAGGGGCCCCGGTGGGTGAGGCGTGCGCGCGGCGCAGCGGCGGAGGAACGGGAGGGACCGGCCGGACCGGCCCCGGCGAGGAGAGCGGTTCACTCTCGATCAGCAGACGTCTGATGTCTGCTGATCGAGGACATTAGAGATCCCGAAGACGACCGTCAAGTGCCCGGCGCTCCGGCCGCGCGCCGGGCCGCTGGACGCCGGGCATGGGAAAGGCGCCCCCGGCGGGGGCGCCTTCGCCGTCCGTGCGACCCGGTCAGCGCCGGGCGCGGGCCTCCTCGATCCGCAGGCGCACCGGCGCGTAGTGCTCGGCGAGGGCCGCCGCGAACTCGACCGGGTCACGGTCGCGCACGGCGTTCACGATGCGCTGGTGGTTGGCGATGGTGGCCGCCTCGTGCTCGCGGGTGAACACGTCGAGATGCGGCGCGACGATGACGTAGACGTCCCAGAAGGCCGCGGAGAGCTGGCCGATGAGGTCGTTGCCGAGCGGAGCCAGGAGCAGGGTGTGGAAGGCCCGGTCCGCCTCGACGAACCCGTGCCCCTCCCCCGCGCCGGCCCTGCGCATCTCGTCCACGTGGGCCTCGAGCCGGTCGATCTGCTCCTCGTCCAGCGAGGAGACCAGCCGTTCGGCCATGCCCCGCTCGAACAGCTCCCGGACCTCGATGAGGTCGCTCATCACCTGGAAGTCGTCGTCGGGGCTGAGCAGGCCGCGGAAGGTCAGGCTCTCCACCAGGGCGGACAGGCTCAGCCTGCCGACGTAGGTGCCGTGCCCGTGCCGCACCTCGACGATGTCGAGCGCGGTGAGGATCCTGATCGCCTCCCGCACACTGGACCGGCTCGCGCCGAGCGCCTCGCACAGGGCGGGCTCGGTCGGCAGCGGATCCCCCGGTCGCAGGTCGTTGCGCAGGATGTAGGCCTTGATGCCGTCGACGACCTCCTGCCGCAACGGTTGTCGTGCCGTCTTGGGCTCCGGCTCTCTCCGCCGAATCGCCCTTTGCCCCACCGCCACCTCTTGACCCCTCTCACTTGCCCGGCTACGTTCCCACGTTATCAAGCATCAGACATCAGACGTCTGACGCACTGTCGGTGAGGCGCCGACCCCACACTCGCCTCCTCCACCTTGCTCGACCCTCATCTCCCGCCTGGAGGACTCCTTGTCCGCGCGCAGTGCAGCCGGCGTCGATCGCCGCACGTTCATGAGATACACCAGTGCCATCGGTGTGGCGACCGCGGTCACCACGGGCCTGACGGCCTGCGGGGGCCCGGCCTCCAGCGGAGACGGCAGCGGCGGTTCGGGCAGCGGCGGCGACACCATCGAGGCCGGGCTCTCCTACCCGCTCTCCACCGGCTTCGACCCGATGATCACCTCGGGTGCGACGCCGTACGCGGCCAACATGCACATCTTCGAGGGGCTGGTCGACCTCGACCCCGCCACCCTCGTGGCGCGGCCGGCGCTGGCGACCGGGATGCCCAAGAAGATCAACGCGACCACCTACCGGGCCACCCTGCGCGAGGGCGCGACCTTCCACGACGGCTCGCCGGTCACCGCCGACGACGTGGTGTTCAGCTTCGAACGGGTCCTGGACGAGGCGAACGCCTCGCTGATGGCGCAGTTCGTCCCCTTCATCGACCGGGTCACGGCCGTCGACGGGTCGACGGTGGAGTTCAAGCTGAAGTACGCCTTCGCGCTCTTCCCCTCCCGCATATCCGTGGTGCGGATCGTGCCGAAGAAGATCGCGGGCGCCGACGCCAAGTCCTTCGACGCCCGGCCCGTGGGCTCGGGCCCGTACAAGTTCGTGTCGGCGGTCCGCGAGGACAAGATCGTCATGGAGGCGTACGACAAGTACAACGGCCCGCACCCGGCCAAGGCCAAGAAGATGATCTGGCGGTTGATGTCCGACCCGTCCGCCCGGGTCAGCGCGCTCAAGTCCGGTCGTGTGCAGGCCATCGAGGACGTCCCCTACATCGACGTCGAGGGCTTCACCGGCAAGGACAAGGTGGAGTCGGTCCAGTCCTTCGGGCTGCTCTTCCTCATGTTCAACTGCGCCGACAAGCGGTTCCGGGACAAGCGGGTGCGCCAGGCGCTGCACTACGCGCTGGACACCGAGAAGATCATCTCCACCGCGCTGCTCGGCAACGCCGAGGCCGCCTCCGGCTACGTCCCGGCCACGCACCCGGACTACCACAAGGCCGCCACCGTCTACGCCCACGACCCGGCCAGGGCCAGGAAGCTGCTCGCCGAGGCGGGCGTGGGCAAGCTGTCCTTCACGCTGATGCTCACCGACAACGGCTGGGTCAAGGACATCGCGCCGCTCATCAAGGAGAGCTGGGCCGCGGTCGGTGTCGACGCCGAGCTGGACATCCAGCAGTCCCCCGCGCAGTACGCCAAGATCGACCAGGGCGACTTCGAGGCACTGGCCGCGCCGGGCGACCCGTCCGTCTTCGGCAACGACGCCGACCTGCTGCTGCGCTGGTTCTACTACGGCTTCTGGCCCGAGAACCGCTACGGGTGGAAGGGCAGCTCCGCCTACAAGCGGACCAGGTCGCTGCTGGACAAGGCCGCCGCCGAGGCCGACGAGGCCAGGCGCAAGGAGCTGTGGGGCCAGGTCACCGACCTGGTCGCCGACGAGGCCGCCCTGTACCCGATCCTGCACCGCAAGCTGCCCACCGCCTGGCGGGAGGGAGCACTGAGCGGGTTCGAGCCGCTGCCCACCACCGGACTGTCCTTCATCGACGTCGGCCGGGCCTGACTCCGCACACCCAATCGCTAGGAACCTCACGATGGTTGCATTTCTCCGGCTCGCGCTGCGCCGCGTCGCGATGATGCCGGTGATGGTCCTCGGCATCGCGCTGCTGGTCTTCGTGGTCCTCCAGTTCTCGCCGACCGACCCCGCGTACAACGCGCTGGGCGAGTCGGCGAGCCCGGAGGCGCGAGCGGCGTTCGCCGAGGCGCACGGGCTCGACGACCCGCTGCCCGTGCGCTACTTCGCCTTCCTGGGCGACCTGCTGCACGGGGACCTCGGCGTCACCATGTCGCCCAGTCAGCCCGTCACCGACCGGATCGCCACCGCGTTCCCGCTCACCCTGCAGCTGACCCTGCTCGGCCTGGCGCTGGCCGTCGTGCTGGCGCTGGTCTTCGGCGTCCTCAGCGCCGTCCACCGGGACCGCTGGCCCGACCAGGTCTTCCGGGTGCTGTCGATGGCCGGCATCGCCCTGCCCTCGTTCTGGATCGGCGTCCTGCTCATCCAGCAGTTCGCGCTGAACACGCCGCTCTTGCCGACCGGCGGCTACGTCAACCCGGCCGACTCCTTCTCCGGCTGGATCGAGAGCATGACGCTGCCCGCCGTCTCCCTCGCCCTGCCGGTCGCCTCGTCGCTGGCCCGGCTGGTCCGCACCTCGATGGTCACCGAACTCGACCGCGACTACGTGCGCACCGCCAGGGGCTGCGGCCTGCCGCCATTCCTGATCATCCGGTCCGTGCTGCGCAACGCGCTGGTCACCCCGCTGACCGTGCTGGGAGTCAAGGTCGGCTACATGCTCAGCGGCGCCGTCGTGATCGAGGCGATCTTCGACCTGCCCGGCATGGGCAAGCTGATCCTCGAGGGTGTCAACGGAGGCGACGTCGGGCTGGTCCAGGGCACCGTGCTCACCATCGCGATCGCCTTCCTCGTGGTCAACGTCGTCGTCGACCTGCTCTACCTGCTCGTCAACCCGCGCATCAGGACGGTGTGATGTTCGCTCCACGCTCCCTCGCCGGGCACCTCGCCCGGCCCGGCACCCGCCTGCGCCGGCTGCCCCTGTCCTCCCGGATCGCCCTCGGGGTCCTCCTCGTGGTGGTCCTGGGCGCGGTCTTCGCCCCGCTGCTCACCCAGGATCCGCTCGCCACCGGCGTCCCCGCCCGGGCTCCCGGCGCCGACCACTGGTTCGGCACCGACCGGGCCGGGCGCGACGTGTTCGCCCGCGTCGTGCACGGTGCGCGCTACTCCCTGGTCATCGGACTCGGCGCGACCCTGCTCGCCCTGGTCCTCGGCTCGGCGCTGGGCGCGCTGGCGGCCACCTCGCGCAGGCTCGCCGACGAGTCGGTGATGCGCACGCTCGACGTCGTCATGTCCTTCCCGCCGATCGCGCTGGCCGCCGTGCTGGTCGCGGTCTTCGGGCCCAGCGTGCCCGTCATCATCCTCACCATCGCGTTCGTCTACTCGCCCTCGCTCGCCCGCGTGGTGCGGGCAGGCGTGCTGGAGCAGTACGGCGAGGACTACGTGGCCGCCGAGCGGGTCGTCGGCGCCCGCCGCGGCTACATCGTGGCCCGGCACGTCGCGATCAACTGCGCGGCGCCGGTGCTGGTGTTCGCGACGGTCATGGTGGCGGACTCCATCATCTTCGAGGCGAGCCTGTCCTTCATCGGCGCCGGTGTGCAGGACCCCGACCCGAGCTGGGGCAGCGTGCTGGCCTACGGCCGGCAGATCCTGCTGTCCGGCGGCTGGTGGGCGACGCTCTTCCCGGGCCTGTGCGTGCTGGTCACGGTGCTGGCGCTGAACGTGCTCTCCGAGGGCATGACGGACGCCGCCGCCTCCCCGGACAAGTCCCGCACCGGCGGCACCGACTCCGACGACGACGCCGCCGCACCCGCGCCGGCGGCCGAGGAGGCCGAGGTGAGCGCCGCGCTCGCCGAGCTGGCGACCCGGCTGGCGGCCATGGAGCCCGCCGTGCCGCCGCTCGCCGAGGACGCCGCCGACCTGCTCGTCGTACGGGACCTGTCCATCCGCTTCCCGGACCGCTACGGCGACACCCGCGTCGTCGACGGCATCTCCTTCACCGTCCGCGAGGGCGAGACCCTCGGCCTGGTCGGCGAGTCGGGCTGCGGCAAGTCCATCACCAGCCTCGCGATCATGGGCCTGCTGGCCCGCAACGCCGAGGCCGAGGGCGAGATCCGCTACCGGGGCCGCGACCTGCTGAAGCTGACGCCGAAGGAGCGCCGGGCGCTGATGGGCCCGGAGATCGCGATGGTCTACCAGGACGCCATGTCGTCCCTGAACCCCTCCGTGCTGATCGGCACCCAGCTGAAGTGGCTCACCTCCCGCGGCGGCACCCGTACCCCCGCCGAGCTTCTCGAACTGGTCGGCCTCTCCCCCGAGCGCACCCTGCGCAGCTACCCGCACGAGCTGTCCGGCGGCCAGCGCCAGCGGGTGCTGATCGCGATGGCCCTGTCCCGCGGCCCGCGCCTGCTCATCGCCGACGAGCCGACCACCGCCCTCGACGTCACCGTGCAGGCCCAGGTCGTCGAGCTGCTGGTCCGGCTCCGCGACGAACTGGGCTTCGCGATGGTCCTCGTCTCCCACGACCTGGCCCTGGTCGGCGACCTCGCCCACCGGGTCGCGGTGATGTACGCCGGTCAGGTCGCCGAGGCCGGTGACACCCGCGCGCTGCTGACCGACCCGGCGCACCACTACAGCCGGGGACTGCTCGGCTCGGTCGTCTCGCTGGAGTCGGGTGCCGAGCGGCTGCACCAGATCCGCGGCGTCGTACCGGCCCCCAGGGCGTTCGGTCCGGGCTGCCGGTTCGCGTCCCGCTGCGCCGCCGCCACCGACCTGTGCGCCACCACCCCGCCGCCCGCCACCGACCGGGACGCGGGCCCGGACCACCTCTTCGCCTGCCACCACCCGGCGTCCGCGAGCCGGACGCCCGCCGGGAACGGACCGGCTTCCGGGTCCGGACCCGCGAAGTCGCTGGAGGGTGCCCGATGACCGCCACCGAGGACAGCACCATGGACCCACTCGTCCGGCTCGACCGCATCCACGTACGGCACCGGGCCCGCAGCGGCGGCATCCTGCGCCGGGACGCCGTGCACGCCCTGACCGACACCACGCTGGAGGTCCGGCGCGGCGAGATCCTCGGCCTGGTCGGCGAGTCGGGCTGCGGCAAGTCCACGCTGGCCCGCGTGGTCACCGGACTGCAGCGCCCCACCGAGGGACACGTGTACTTCCGGGGCCGGGACCTGTGGACGATGGGCGCCGCCGAACGCCGCACCGGGTTCGGAGCCGCCGTCGGCGTGGTCTTCCAGGACGCCTCCACCGCGCTGAACCCGAGGCTGCCGGTGCGCCGGATCCTGCGCGACCCGCTGGACGTGCACCGGCGCGGCACGCGGGCCGAGCGGGAGGAACGGGTGGAGGAGCTGCTCGACCTGGTCGGGCTGCCCGGGCACACCCTGGACGCGCTGCCGGGTCAGCTGTCCGGCGGCCAGCGCCAGCGGGTGGCCATCGCGCGCGCCCTGGCCCTGGAGCCGGAGCTGATCGTCGCCGACGAGCCCACCAGCGCCCTGGACGTGTCGGTGCGCGCCCAGATCCTCAACCTGCTGGTGGACCTGCGCGCCCGGCTGGGCCTCGGCATGGTGTTCATCTCGCACGACGTGCAGACGGTCCGATATCTCGCGGACCGCATCGCGGTGCTGTACCTGGGCCGCGTGGTCGAGGAGGGCGGGGCCGCCGAGGTCTCCGGCGCCTCCCGGCACCCGTACACCGAGGCGCTGCTCTCCGCGACGCCGAGCCTGCTGGAGCGCCCCGAGCGGATCGTGCTGCACGGTCCGGTGCCCTCGGCCACCCACCCGCCCTCCGGCTGCCCGTTCCGCACCCGCTGCTGGAAGGCGGACGACGCCTGCGCCACCGTCTTCCCGGCGGCGGAGGGACCCGGGGCACATCGGTGGCACTGCGTCCATCCGCAGGGGAGCGCCGCACCGGACGGGGCGCCCGGCGGAGGCTGACGGGTATCGGCCGGCCCGGGCCGGGGCATGCGTGTGAGGGCACGCCCCGTCCGGGCGCCGTGCGGTACTACGGCCGGCTGATACGAGAATGGTTCCATGAACGCACTGGTTCGGCGCCCGCCCTGGGTGGAGGTGCTGGTCTGGTGCGTGGCCGTGCTGAGCCTGACCGTCCTGGCCGCGGCGGCCGTCGTCCGCAGTACGGTGCTGGACCCCGGGTTCTACGGCCAGGTGCTGGAGGACGAGCACGCCTACCAGCGCTTCTACGACGAGGTGCTGGTGGACCCGCGCAGCACGCCGTTCACCAGCGACCTGCTGGAGCGGCTGCCCGTTCCGCAGTCGACCATCACCTCGAACCTCAAGGTGGTGGTCCCGCCCGAGACGCTGCGGACCATGGGCCAGGGGCAGATCGCGGAGATGGTCCACTATCTGGAGGGCGACCGCGAGCGGCTGCGGATCACGGTCGACCTGGAGCCCGTCGTCGCGAACGTCGAACGGCTCAGCCAGGCGTACTTCGGTGATGCCGTCGCGGCGCTGCAGAAGCGGTCCGAACCCGACTTCCAGGCCTTCGTGCAGCATCTGAGCGAGCTGGTGGCGCGGGTGGTGGCCGGTGAGGCGCCGCTGGACGAGCTGCCGACGCTGCCGCTGTCCCACAGCCAGGCGGGCGCGGCCACGGACGCGCTGATGCGGCTGGTGCCGGACGGCGCGACGCGCGACGGCGTCAGATCGACCGTGATGACGGCCCTGGACCGGGGCGACGTGGCCGCCGCCCTGGCCGCGATCGCCCCGGTCGCCCTGACCGACCAGGTCCGGGACGCCGCCGAGGAGCTGTTGCGGGAGGCGAGGCAGGGCACGTGGGTGGTGACCGTCGACGTCGGGCCCGGGACCGAGGCACTGGCTCCGCTGGACCGTGCCCGCACGGTCACCCGGCTCTTCCAGGAGGTGGTGGAACCGGCGGCGGCCGTGCTGTGCGCCGCCGCGCTCACCCTGCTGTGGTTCCTGACGCCGTCGCCCGCCAAGCGCCGGCTGATCCCGCTCGGCTGGGTGCCGGCCGCCGCCGCCTCACTCATGGCGCTCACCGTGCTCGTGCTGCGGCTCACGCTGGGCGACACGCTGTTCGGCACCCCGACGTCCTGGCCGCCGGCGGCCACGGGGCTGCTCGCCGACGTGCAGGCCGCCGCGCTCGACCGGCTGCTGACCACGGCCGTCGTCGTCGCGGTGATCCTGCTCGCCGCGGGCGCCCTGCTGATCACCGTCGGCTGGGTCTGGCAGACCCGGCCCAGCGTGCCGGTGCTCACCGATCCGCGGCACGTTCCGGCGCTGACCTTCACCGTCACCGCCGTCGCTCTCGTCGGGACGATGCTGGCGCCGGTGGCGATCACCGGTTCCTCCCCGCGCATCTGCCAGGGCAGTGCCGAGCTGTGCGACGCCCGCTACGACGAGATCGCCCAGCTCGCGTCGCACAACGCGATGGCGACGACGGCGGACCGGTTCATCGGTCCCCTCCAGGACCCGGACATCGTCGGTCAGCTGGACGCCGGGTCGCGGGTCCTGCTGCTCGACACCCACCGCTGGGAGCGGCCCGAGGAGGTCGCGGAGCGGCTGAGCACCTCCGACTTCTCCCCCGCCGAGCGCCGTCGGCTGACCGCGATCCTGGAACGGGTGAACCCGCCTCATCCGGGCCTGTGGCTGTGCCACTCGGTGTGCGGCGCCGGGGCCCTCGAACTGGAGCCGACGCTGCGGCAGATCGGCGAGTGGCTGCGCGACAACCCCACGGAGATCGTGACGCTGATCCTCCAGGACGGCGTGGACGCGGTGACGACGCGGGACGCCTTCGTCCGGGCCGGTCTCTCGGACCTGCTGTACGAGCCGGACCGGGACCCGGACCGGCCGTGGCCGAAGCTCGGGGACATGATCGACAGCGGTCGGCGGCTGGTCGTCTTCGCGGAGAAGGCGGACGGACCCGCGCCCTGGTACCGGAACCTCTACCGGTACGGCATGGAGACGCCCTTCGCCTTCCGCAGCCCGGACGAGATGTCGTGCCTGCCCAACCGGGGCGGCTCGGACAAGCGGCTGTTCCTGCTGAACCACTTCGTCACGGCGGGCGGCGGGCTGCGGCTGGACGCCGGGGTCGTCAACTCGCGGCAGCGGGTGCTGGAGCGGGCGCACACCTGTGAACGGCAGCGCGGCAGACCGGTCAACTTCATCGCGGTGGACTACGCGACGATCGGCGACGCGCTCGGCGCGGTGAACGAGCTCAACGCCGAACGCGTCGAGGACGACCCCCGCGTGCCGGTCGAGCGCACACCCGGCCGGATCCCGGGCGCGGCGGAAGCCCGACGACGCGGTGGTGCTCCGCGCCGCCGGGCGGTTTCCCGGTGACCGTCTCCTACCGGCCGGTTCCCACTGGCCTGCCTACTGGTTGATCCTGAACTGGGAGCCGGGTTCGATCCGTACGTCCTCCTTGGCCGAGTTGGTGATCGTGACGTCGGTCAGGGTCGCGCTGCCGCGGGCGCCGCCCATCGCGAGGATGCCGGAGCCGTTGTTGGACTTGTCGATGCGGACGTTCTCGATCTTCACGTCCGGCATCGCGCCGCCTCCCGTCTTGAACTGGATGCCGTCGTAGGTGGAGTCGAGGATCTCGGTGTCCCGGATGGTCACGCCCGGGATGTCCTGGCCCTGGGCGAAGAGGGTGATGGCACCGAACTCCTGGTCCTCGTTCCAGAACGCGCCGCCCGTGCGGTGCAGGGCGTTGCCCGCGATGAGCGTCTGGCCGGAGAAGGGCAGCGGGTCGTGGTCGGTGGCGAGCATGATGCCGGGGTAGTTCATGGTGTCGGAGACGACGTTGTTCTCGATGGTGTTGCCGTAACCGCCGTACACCGCTATGCCGTTGGCCCGCCACGGCAGCTGGATCGTGTTGTTGCGGAAGTGGTTGTCGTGGCCGATGTCCACGGACGGGTCCTTCACGTACTTGTTGGCCCAGACCGCGAGCGAGTCGTCGCCGGTGGTGCGGAAGGAGGAGTTGTAGACGCTGGAGTTGCGGGTGCCGTTGGAGAAGTTGATGCCGTCGGCGTAGGTGTCGCGGATGCGCATGCCGGTGAACTCCAGGCCGTCGGCGGGGCCCCACAGCTCGGGGATGTTCGAGTAGTCGCGGCCGACCCAGACGCCGACGTTGGCGTGCTCGATCCACACGTTGCTGATCTTGGTGTTCTTGCCGAAGCGGCCGTTGAGCCCGACGCCGCCCTCCGCGTTGCCGTCGCCGCCGCGGATGGTGCCGGAGCCGAGGATGGCGAGGTCGGAGATCTGGGTGTTGTCGTCGATGTCGAAGCCGAAGTTGCCCTCGTGCGGGTGGTTGATGCCGCCGGCCTCCTGCGGCGGGGTCAGGGTGTAGAGCTGGGAGTGCCACATGCCGGCGCCGCGGACGGTGACGTCGCTGATGCCGACCTGGTTGTACTGGCCGCGGTTGAGCGGGTCGTCGGTGAGGATCTTCTGTTCCTGGCGCCACTGCCCGGCGGGGATCCAGACGCAGTCGATCCGGCCGTTCTGGTCGTCGGTGACGGCGCGCTGGATGGCGTCGGTGTCGTCGAGTCCGTCGCCGGGGACGGCCCCGTACTCGGTGATGGAGGTGCATTCGGCGGGCTTGGCCTTGGCGGGCGCGACCTGCTCCAGGTCGATCAGGTCGATGACGTAGTAGGCGGCCGAGTCGCCGGAGTCGCGCTGGAGGCGGAACTCGGTGCCCTGCGGGAAGGTCCGGTCGAGGAGCGCGTGGGACTCGTCGAAGAGGCGCCGGGCGTCGCCGCCGGGCCGGTTGGTGAGCCCCTCGGGGTCGTCGGTGCTGCCGTAGAGCCAGCTGTGCTTGGACGACAGGTTGAGCTTCTGCACGAACTCGCCGTCGGCGTAGAGGCTGATGGTGGCCTCGGCTCCGCCGCCGCCCGGGGCGTCGGGGATGGAGTTGCGCACCACGACGGAGTTGGTGGGTGTGGTGGAGGTGAACTCGACGTACTCGCCGGTCGAGTCGAGCCGGACGGACTCGCGGCCCGAGGACTCGGTGCCGAAGTCGGTGTGCCCGAAGGTCCGCTTGGCGTCGGTGGTGAGCAGGGTGCCGTCGTAGCGGCCGTCCTCCGCCTCGTACTCGGTGTAGGGCACGGCGGCGCCGCGTCCGACGACGAGGGACTTGGCGAGCACGTTGTTGTTCTCGTTGGTTTCGGCGACCCGTGCGGTGGCGTCGGCGGTGGCGGTGAGGGTGACCCCGCCGCTGGTCGCCTTCCAGGTGCCGCTGACCGGCACGTTCACCGTGGCGCCTGCCGCGACCTGCCCGGTGGTGCCGTCCAGGGTGGTGGAGCCGGCCTGGACCCGGGTCACCGAGCCCGCCTCGACGGCGCCGGTGCCGTGGTTGTGCACGGCGACGGTGAAGGAGACCTCGGCGCCCACCGCCGGGTTGGCCGGGTTGGTGGTGATGGAGCGCACCTCGAGGTCGGGTCCGGGTGCCCGGTCGACGACGAGTCGGTCGGTGGCGGAGCGGCTGTTGTTGGTGTCGTCCAGTTCGGCGACGGTGTCCTTCGGGTCGGCCACGGCGGCGACCGCGTAGCTGCCGGCCGCGTGGGCGCCGGTGGCGACTGCGACCTCGGCGGACTCGCCGGGGTCGAGCGCGGGGACCGCCGCGCTGCCGGCCGCCTGCCCCTCGACGGTGACCTCGGTGGTGGTCGCGGCCGAGGCCGCGGTGCCGGCGTTGCGGACCGTGGCGTTCACGGTGACCTCGTCGCGCTCGTTCGGCGCGGCGGGCGACCAGTCGAGGCCGGTGACGGTGAGGTCGGGGGCGGGCGCGGCGCTGCCGAGGACCTGGAACTCGGCGACCTGGCCGCCGGGGGCGCCGGTGTTGGCGAAGAACCGGAGCCGTACGTCGGAGACCCGGCCGCTGACCGGGATGGTCACCGCGTTGTCCCGGGCCGGGCTGAAGGCGTAGTCGGTGCGGTCGCGCAGCGAGGTGAAGTCGCCCTCGCCCTGGGCCCGTCCGAACACCTGGATGCTCTGGGTGCGGTCGGACCAGACCGGGTCGGGGTTGAGCTTGACGACGACACCGCTGACGTCGGCGTCGGCGCCGAGCTTGACGGTGAGGTCGGCCGGATGGCCCGCGGCCTCCCAGTACGTGGAGGTGGAGTCGTCGGTGGCGTTGGCGGCGACGTAGTTCTGGGTGGTCGAGGTGGCCTCGGCGGGCTTGTTGCGGGCGAGGTTGGTGCCGGTGGGCGGCGGGCCGGTGTCTACGTCGTCGCCGTACACCTCCAGTTCGGCCAGTTGGGCGGCGTTCCAGCCGGTGTTGCCGGTGATGTCGACGCGGACGTAGCGGGCTTCGGACGGGGAGTCGAGGTCGATGGCCACGGTGCCCGCCTGTGCCGGGCCGAACGCCCGTCCGCCGGAGGCGTCGAGACTGTGGAAGGTGGTGCCGTCGGTGCTGCCCCGCAGCGCGAGCGTCTGGGTGCGGCTCTCCCATCCGGCGGGCAGTTTGAGGATCACCCGGTCGACGTCACGGGCGGTGCCGAGGTCGACCTGGAGCCACTCGGGGAAGGTGCCGGCCGGCCCCTCCCAGTAGGTGGCCTGCTGTCCGTCGGTGGCGTTGCCGGCCGGGTAGGCGCCGTGCGAGCCGCCTGCCTCGGCGGGGCGGCCGAGGGCCAGGTTGACGTCGGCGGCGGCCGTCGGCGGCGCCGTCGCCGCCTGCGCGGTGGCGGCGAGGGGCAGTGGCAGCAGTCCGAGGGTCATCAGCCCGGCGACGGCGGCGCCCATGAGCGTCCGTCGGCCGAGAGATCTCCGTGTCATGGGGGTCCTCTGTTCCGTGGGGAGTCGGGGAGGGCGCGGCGGCCCGGCAGTTGGGGGGAAGCACCGAATCTGCGCGCCAATTGAGCAGGACAGTCGATTCTTTGCGGAAAGTGCGTCATCAGGTTTCTAGCGCGTCATGTGTTTGTCAACGGTCGCGGCTGAGGCCGGAGTTGGCACGAAAACCGCTTGCGTCATTTGCGACAGCCTTGCGTAGCACTTGAACTGGCAACCAAGCTCTTGAGCGGGCAGATCGGGTCACAGGAAGCTCGCAACGCACGCAAGTCGTGCACGACGGAGAGAAACAGAAGGGCCGGCCCGACGCCCTGAGGCGTCGAGCCGGCCCTTGCCGGTGCGGGGTCCCCTCGGACAGGGGACGAGGGGTCAGTCCGTGCCGGACTCCATCGCGGCGCGGTCCAGCAGCTCGTCGTCGGCGGAGACCTCACCGCGGGAGGCGATGGCCTGCGCCCCGCCCTCCGGCATGGCGCCGATCAGTCCGGTCGCGGCGGCCTGGGCGGCGCCGATGGCGGGGTTGGCGGTGCCGATGAGGCCGAGACCGGCGTACTGCTCCAGCTTGGCGCGGGAGTCGGCGATGTCCAGGTTGCGCATGGTCAGCTGGCCGATCCGGTCCACCGGGCCGAACGCGGAGTCCTCGGTGCGCTCCATGGAGAGCTTGTCCGGGTGGTAGCTGAACGCCGGACCCGTGGTGTCGAGGATCGAGTAGTCCTCGCCGCGCCGCAGCCTGAGGGTGACCTCGCCGGTGACCGCCGAGCCGACCCAGCGCTGCAGCGACTCGCGGATCATCAGGGACTGCGGGTCGAGCCAGCGGCCCTCGTACATCAGCCGGCCCAGGCGCCGACCCTCGGTGTGGTACTGGGCGAGGGTGTCCTCGTTGTGGATGGCGTTGACCAGGCGCTCGTAGGCGGCGTGCAGCAGGGCCATGCCGGGCGCCTCGTAGATGCCGCGGCTCTTGGCCTCGATGATCCGGTTCTCGATCTGGTCGGACATGCCCATGCCGTGCCGGCCGCCGACGGCGTTGGCCTCCATGACCAGGTCGACCGCGGAGGCGAACTCCTTGCCGTTGATCGTCACCGGGCGGCCCTGGTCGAAGCCGATGGTCACGTCCTCGGGCGCGATCTCGACCGACGGGTCCCAGAACCGCACGCCCATGATGGGCTCGACGGTCTCCACGCCGGTGTCGAGGTGCTCGAGGGTCTTGGCCTCGTGGGTGGCGCCCCAGATGTTCGCGTCGGTGGAGTACGCCTTCTCCGTGGAGTCCCGGTAGGGCAGGTCGTGGGCGACCAGCCACTCCGACATCTCCTTGCGGCCGCCGAGCTCCGTCACGAAGTCCGCGTCCAGCCAGGGCTTGTAGATCCTCAGCTGCGGGTTGGCGAGCAGGCCGTAGCGGTAGAACCGCTCGATGTCGTTGCCCTTGAACGTGGAGCCGTCGCCCCAGATCTGGACGTCGTCCTCGAGCATCGCCCGGACGAGGAGGGTGCCCGTGACGGCGCGGCCCAGCGGCGTGGTGTTGAAGTACGCCCGCCCGCCCGAGCGGATGTGGAACGCCCCGCAGGTCAGCGCGGCGAGCCCCTCCTCGACCAGCGCCTCGCGGCAGTCGACCAGGCGCGCGACCTCGGCGCCGTACGTCTGGGCACGGTCGGGCACCGAGGCGATGTCGGGCTCGTCGTACTGGCCGATGTCGGCGGTGTACGTGCACGGGACGGCGCCCTTGTCACGCATCCACGCGACCGCGACCGAGGTGTCGAGGCCGCCCGAGAAGGCGATACCGACGCGCTCGCCGGTGGGGAGGGAGGTGAGGACCTTGGACATAGGAAGAGTATGCATGATTACGCATGACCATGCAAAGCCTTCCTCGTCATGGGATCGCGGCCTCCCGCGTCACCTGGTGGGCAGCGCCACGTACTGGTACTCCAGGAACTCCTCGATCCCGACCCGGCCGCCCTCCCGGCCGAGGCCCGACTGCTTGACGCCGCCGAAGGGCGCGGCGGGGTTGGAGACCAGGCCGGTGTTGAGTCCGACCATGCCGACCTCCAGGCGTTCGCTGACCCGCAGTGCGCGGTCCAGGCCCTCGGTGAAGACGTAGCCGACGAGCCCCCAGGGGGTGTCGTTGGCGCGGCGGACCACCTCGTCCTCGTCGTCGAAGGCGAGGATCGCCGCGACGGGGCCGAAGATCTCCGTCGCCATCAGGCGGCTGTCCGGTGAGACGTCGGTGAGCACCGTGGGCGGGTAGAAGCAGCCGGGGCCCCCGGGCGTGGTGCCGCCGACCAGCACCCGGGCGCCGCGCGCCACCGCGTCGGCGACCAGTTCCTCGACCTTGGCGCGCCCGGCCGCGTCGATGAGCGGGCCGACGTCGACACCGTCACGGATGCCGGGGCCCACGACGAGTGCTCCCATCCGCCGGGCCAGCCGGCCGGCGAACTCCCCCGCCACCGAGCGGTGCACGAAGAAGCGGTTGGCGGCGGTGCAGGCCTCGCCCATGTTGCGCATCTTGGCGACCATCGCGCCGTCCACGGCCGCGTCGAGGTTCGCGTCGTCGAAGACCACGAACGGCGCGTTGCCGCCCAGCTCCATCGAGGTCCGCACGACGGTGTCCGCGCACTGTGCGAGGAGCAGCCGCCCCACGGCCGTCGAACCGGTGAAGGACAGCTTGCGGATGCGCCCGCCGCGCAGGAGCGGTTCGCACACCTCCCCCGCCCTCGACGTGGTGACGACGTTCAGCACCCCGTCCGGCAGTCCCGCCTCCTTGAGGATCGCGGCCAGGGCCAGGCTGGAGAGCGGGGTCTGCGGGGCCGGTTTGAGCACCATCGTGCAGCCGGCCGCGACCGCGGGGCCGATCTTGCGGGTGCCCATGGCGAGCGGGAAGTTCCACGGCGTGATCAGCAGGCACGGTCCGACCGGGCGCCGGGAGAGCAGCATGCGGTTGCGGCCGTCGGGCAGGACGCCGTGGCCGCCGTCGATCCGGACGGCCTCCTCGGAGAACCAGCGGAAGAACTCCGCGGCGTAGGCGACCTCTCCCCGGGCCTCGGCCAGTGGCTTGCCCATCTCGGAGGTCATCAGGCGGGCCAGTGCCTCCGTGCGCTCCAGGACGATCTCGTACGCGCGGCGCAGGATCTCGCTGCGCGCCCTCGGCGCCGTCCGGGCCCACTCCTGCTGCGCCTGGACCGCCGCCTCCTCGGCGAGCCGGGCGTCCCCCGGGCCCGCGTCCGCGACATGGGCGAGGACCTCGCCGGTCGCGGGGTCGTCCACGGGCATGACGGCGCCGTCCGCGGCGTCCAGCCAGGCACCGCCGAGGAACAGCTGCGTAGGGATGTCGGTCATGGGGTCCCTCCTGATCGCCGGTGCGTCGTGCGCACGGGGCGGACCGCACGCACGGGGCGGATCGCGCGTACGGGGCGGACCGCACGCACCGGGCGGATCGCGCGTACGGGGCGGGTCGCGCGGCGGTGCGCGGCGGCCGTCGTCGTCACGCCGCCCCCGACGTCCCGGCCTCGACGGCGGCGGCCCAGGCCCGCAGGCCCTCGTCCACGGCCGTCTCGTCGATCACCAGGGCCGGGATCATCCGGACCACCTGGTTCCAGGCCCCGCAGAGCAGCAGGAGCAGGCCTTCGTCGACGGCGGCCCGCTGCACCCGGGCAGCGGTCCCGGGGTCCGGCTCGCCGTCCTCGGTGACGAACTCGCTGGCCAGCATCAGCCCCATGCCCCGTACGTCGCCGATGGCCGGGTTCCGGGACGCCACCGCCTCCAGGCCGTGGCGGAGCCGGGCACCCATCGTCTCGGCGTTCTCGACGAGCTTCTCGTCGCGTACGACGTCCAGCGTGGCGCAGGCCGCCGCGCAGGCGACCGCGTTGGCGCCGTACGTGCCGCCCTGCGAGCCCGCCCAGGCCTTGCGCATCAGCTCCTCGGGGGCGGCGATGCCGGACAGCGGGAAGCCGCTGGCCAGTCCCTTGGCGGTGACGAGGATGTCGGGGGTGACGCCGAAGTGCTCGTGACCCCAGAACCGGCCGGTGCGTCCCACGCCGGTCTGCACCTCGTCGAGGATCAGCAGGAAGCCGTGCCGGTCGGCCCGCTCCCGCAGGCCCTGGACGAAGGCGCGGCTCGCGGGGACGTACCCGCCCTCGCCGAGCACCGGCTCGACGATCACGGCGGCGGTGTCGGCGGGCGAGGAGATCGTCTGGAGGGTGTAGTCGAGTTCCTTCAGGGCGAAGCGGGTGGCGGTCGCCTCGTCCCAGCCGTAGCGGTAGGCCGTCGGGAAGGGGGTGACGACCACGCCGCTCATCAGCGGCGAGAACCCGGACCGGAAGCGGGTGCCGGAGGTGGTCATGGAGGCGGCGGCCACGGTGCGGCCGTGGAAGCCGCCGTGGCAGACCAGCACGTTGGGCCGTCCGGTGGCCTGGCGGGCCAGGCGCAGCGCGGCCTCGACCGCCTCGCTGCCGGAGTTGGTGAAGAACAGACTGTCCAGTGCCGGCGGCAGCACCTCGCCGAGCTTGTCGACCAGGCGGCGCAGCGGCGGGTGCATGACGGTCGTGTACTGGCCGTGGACCAGGGTGGCGACCTGCTCCTGGGCGGCGGCCACGACCCGGGGGTGGCAGTGGCCGGTGCTGGTGACGCCGATGCCGGCGGTGAAGTCCAGATAGCGGCGGCCGTCCTCGCCGTCGACGTGGATGCCCTCGCCCCGGACCGCCACCACGGGGGTGGCCTGGCGAAGGTGCGGCGACAGTGCGGTCATGCTCGTCTCCCGGCCTGTTCGTCGGTGTCCTGCGGTCCCCCGAGCCTTCCCGCCCCGGCGGGCGCGGCAACGCGTGATCTGTCCGGCCGGGGCCGCGTGTCCGGACGATGTGTCAGGCGTTCGGCGTAACCTGAGGACACAGGGAGGCACCGTGAGCGAGAACCGGCAGGCCGGCCCGGCGGACCGGCCGCCCACCGTGGCCGACGTGCTGGCCCTGCCGGTCCTGGCCGCCGGCGATCCGCGGGTGGTGGCCGGCGAGGAGCACCTGGACCGTCCGGTCCGCTGGGTCCACATCACCGAACTGACGGACCCCGCCTCTTTCCTCAAGGGCGGCGAACTCGTCCTCACCACTGGCATGCCCCTGCCCGACGACGCCGCGGGGGTCCGCCGCTACGTCGACGAACTCGCCGCCGTCGGTGCCGCCGCCCTGGTCATGGAGCTGGTACGCCGCTATCACCGGCCGCCCGACGCCCTGGTCCGGGCCTGTCGTGCGCGCGGACTGCCCCTCGTCACGCTCGCCAGGGACGTCAACTTCCTGGAGGTCACCCAGGTCGTCCACACCCTGATCCTCGGCCGGCAGGCGGACGCGATGCGCCGGACCCAGCGCGTCCACGAGGCGTTCACCGCCCTCACCCTGCGCGGTGCGGGCCCCGAGGAGGTGCTGCGCGCCGCGGCAGAGATGAGCGGCCGCACGGTCGTGGTGGAGAATCTGGTGCACCGGGCGCTGGCCTGCGAGCCCTCCGGGACCACCGCCCACGCGGCGCTCGCGGACTGGGAGCGGCGCTCACGCACCACGCCCGCCACCGACCGCGCGGGGGTCTCCGGTCCCGAGGGCTGGCTCGCGGCCCCCGTGGAGTACCGCGGCGAGCGGTGGGGGCGGGCCGTCATGCTCCCTGGCGCGCTCCCCGGCCGGGCCTTCGGGCCCGATGACGTCACGGTGCTGGAGCGGACCGCGATGGCGCTCACCATCGCCCGGCTCACCCGTCCCACGTCCTGGGAGCGCACCGCCCACCGCAACGCGCTGCGCGACCTGGTCGAACAGCGTCACCGCTCCCCCGCGGACGCACGGGCCCGCGTCGCGGCCCTGGGGCTGCCCGCGGAACAGGTCCGCCTCGTCGCGGTCCTCGCGGACCTGCCGCGCGAGCAGGACGGGGAGGCCACCGAGTTCCGGCTCTCCGAGGTGCTGACCGCCACGGGGGTACCGGCCCTCGTGGGGCTCCTGTCCCCGGGCCGTCTCGGCGTGCTGCTGGCGCTGCGCCCGGCCCGGCCGTGGCGCGAGGCCGTCGAGCGGGTGGGCCGCGCCGTGCTGGACGCGGCCCCGGGCGCAACGGTGAGCGTGGGTGCGCCGGCCGGAGACCTCGCCGACGTGGCCCGCTCGTTCCGCGAGGCCGCCCGGGTGGCCGAGGCCACCGAGCCCGGCCGGCCCCTCCCGTCCGGCCGTTGCTTCCACGAGCGGTCGGACATCGGCCTGCGCCGCCTGCTGTACGCCCTGCGCGACGACCCGCGCGTGCAGGACTACGCGGAACGGCGGCTGGGCCCGCTGCTGGACCACGACGCCCGGCACGGCACCGACCTGGTGGCGACGTTGCGGGGCTATCTGGACGCCGCGGGCAACAAGACGGTCGCCGCCCGCTCGGCGGGTCTGTCCCGGGAGACCGTCTACCAGCGGCTGCGCGCCATCGAGCGGTTGCTCGGCGGCGACCTCGAGTCCGGCGAGCAGCGCACCGAACTCCACGCCGCCCTGCACGCCGTCGACGCACTGCGGGCACCCCCGGTCACCTCGCCCCGACCGGGGACCGATGAGTTTTCCCCCGGCCCGCGGTCGTAGGGGTACACAGACCGGAAACCGAAACGTTGGGGAGCCCCGCATGCGTACTCTGATCAGCACCGCCTTCGTCTCGCTCGACGGTGTCGTGGAGGCCCCGGGCGGCGAGCCCGGCTACCGGAACTCCGGGTGGACCTTCAAGCTCGTGGACTTCCTCCCGGAGGCCTACGAGATCAAGGGCCGGGAGCAGAGCGAAGCCGCGGCGCTGCTCCTCGGCCGGGTCAGCTACGAGGCGTTCAGCCCGGTGTGGCCGGACATGGCGGAGTTCCCCGAGTACCGGACGATGCCGAAGTACGTCGTCTCCACCACTCTCACCGAGGACGACCTGGTCACGAACTGGGGCGAGACGACGATCCTGCGCTCGCTCGACGAGGTCGCCGCGCTGAAGGAGGGCGAGGGCGGCCCGATCATCGTCCACGGCAGCGCCACCCTGAACCGGAGCCTGTCGGACGCCGGGCTGATCGACCGCTACCACCTGCTGGTGTTCCCGCTCCTCCTCGGCGCGGGCAAGCGGCTGTTCAGCGACACGGACAAGGACGCGCAGCGGCTGAAGCTCGTCGAGCACGAGGTCTACGCCAACGGCCTGCAGAAGAACGTCTTCGACGTCGTCCGCTGAACCGCCCGGCGAGCGGTGGTCCCGGGGGCCACCGCTCGCCGTGCACGGGCTGATCAGGTGCCCTCGGCGGCGCCTTCCACGGTCTCCTGCGCGAAGACGGCGTGCAGTCGCCGGGTGTGGTCGACCCGCCGTTCCGGTCCGGTGAGCGTGACCGTCGCCGTCAGCCGCGGCTCGGTGCTGGACGCGGCGAACCGCAGCTCCAGCTCGCCCGGTTCGACGATCCGGCGACCGTCGCGGCCGGTGAAGGAGGCAAGGTCGGCCGGGACCTCGACGCGCACCCTGCGGGCCTCGCCGGGGGCCAGCGGCACCCGCGTGTAGCCGACGAGGCGCTGCACCGGCTGGACGACGGAGGCGACGGGGTCGTGCAGGTAGAGCTGCACCACCTCGGTGCCGTGCCGTGCGCCGGTGTTGCGGACGGTCAGTTCCAGCGAGAACTCACCGTCGGTCGGCGCCTCCTTGATGTGCGCTTCGAGGTCGCTCCAGGCGAACGTGGTGTACGTGAGCCCGTGGCCGAAACCGAAGGACGGTGACGGGTCGATGTTGGACACCTCGCTGGCCTGGGCGAGCCGCGCCCCCAGGTAGGTGGCCGGCTGGGCGCCCGCGCCGCTGGGCACACTGACGGGCAGTCTCCCGGACGGGCTGGTGCGCCCGCTGAGCACGCCGGCGATCGCGGCGGTGCCCTCCTCCCCGGGGAAGAACGACTGCACGATCGCGGCGGACTCGGCCGCGGCACGGCCCAGCGCGTAGGGCCGTCCGGCGAGCAGGACGGTGACGACCGGCCTGCCGGAGTCGAGCAGCGCGTCCAGGAGCTGCTGCTGTGCGCCGGGCAGGGTGAGGGACTCGGTGTCGCAGCCCTCACCGCTGGTACCGCGGCCGAACAGACCCGCTCGGTCGCCGAGTACGGCGACGACGACGTCCGCGTCCCGGGCCGCGTCCACCGCCTCGGCGATGCCGGCGAGCGCGCCGTCGTCGACGCCGGTGCCGCGGGCGACGGTGATGTCGGCGTCGGGGAACTCGGCGGTGAGGGTGTCGCGCAGGGTGGGCAGGTCGATGCCGACCGGGACTTCCGGGTGCTGCACACCGACGTGCCGCGGGAAGGAGTAGCAGCCGAGTACGGCGGTCGCCTCGGTGGCGTTGGGGCCGACCAGGGCGATGCGGCGGGGCCGGGTGAGCGGCAGGGTGCCGTCGTTGGTGAGCAGGACGACCGCCTTCTCGGCGATCTCGCGGGCCAGTTCCCGGTTCTCGGGCCGGTCCAGGTCGATCCGGCCGCGCAGCGCCTCCGGGTCCGAGAGGTCCACCCCGTCGAGCGCGGGCGGGACCGGGCTCCAGTCCGGGTCGAGCAGTCCGAGCAGCGCCTTCTGGCCGAGTACGCGGCGCAGCGCCCGGTCGATGAGCGACTCGGGGACCCGGCCCTCGGTGACCGCCTCGACGAGCGGTGCGCCGAACGTCTTGACGGTGGGCAGTTCCACGTCGACGCCCGCGCCCAGCGCGGCGCCCGCGGCGTCGGCCCAGTCGGCCGCGATGCCGTGCAGGGTCTTGAGGAAGGCGATGCCGAAGTAGTCGGCGACGACCGTTCCCTCGAAGCCCCAGGTGTCGCGCAGCAGCCCGGTCAGCAGGGTCTCGTCGGCCGCGGCGGGGACGCCGTCGATGTCGGTGTAGGCGTGCATGACGGAGCGGGTGCCGCCCTCGCGGACCGCCATCTCGAACGGCGGCAGCAGGACGTCGGCCCGCTCCCTGCTGCCCACGGACGCGGGGGCGAGGTTGCGGCCGGCGCGGGAGGCGGAGTAGCCGACGAAGTGCTTGAGGGTGGCGACGATCCCGGCGGACTCCAGGCCCTGTACGTAGGCGGTGCCGATGGTGCCGACGAGGTAGGGGTCCTCGCCGATGGTCTCCTCGACCCGGCCCCAGCGGGCGTCGCGGACCACGTCGAGGACGGGCGCGAGGCCCTGGTGGATGCCGACGGACCGCATGTCGCGGCCGATGGCGGCGGCCATCCGGCGCACCGTGTCGGGGTCGAAGGTGGCGCCCCAGGACAGCGGGACGGGGTAGGCCGTGGCGCCCCAGGCGGCGAAGCCGGCCAGGCACTCCTCGTGCGCGACGGCGGGGATGCCGAAGCGGTTCGCCGAGGTGATGCGGCTCTGCGTGCGCATGAGGGAGAGCGCGCCGAGCGCGGGGTCGACGGGGACCGTGCCGAAGGGGCGGGTCAGCTGACCCAGCCCGGCGGGCACGAGCGCGTCGAGGTCGACGGCCTCCTCCATGTCGTGCTGGTGGGGGGCGACTTCGCCGCCCTTGTCGGAGGCGCCCACCCACACTCCGTACAGCTGGGCGATCTTCTCCTCGAGGGTCATCGCGGCGACGAGCGCGTCGACTCTGGTGGCGACGGGGTGGGTGGGGTCGTTCCAGAGGGGGATTTCGGGGGTGGTCTCTACGGCCACGTCGGCAGTCACTTTCCTCCGACACCCATCAGTCCCTGGACCAGGGCGCGACGGGCGAACAGGTAGACGAGCAGGATGGGCACCATGGACAGCACCACGGCTCCCAGCAGACCGGGGATGTCGATGCCGTGCGCGGTCTGGAAGTTGTACAGACCCAGGGTGACCACCTTGGTGGAGTCGGACTGGGTCAGGACCAGCGGGAACAGGAAGCCGTTCCAGGCCTGGAGCGCGGAGAAGACCACGATGGTGGACAGTCCCCCGCGGGACAGCGGCATGACGAGCTGGAAGAACATGCGCCGGGGGCTCGCGCCGTCCATCGCCATGGCCTCGTACAGCTCCGGGGAGATGTCACGCATCGCGCCGCTGAGGATGAGCGCGGACATCGGCAGGCAGAACGCGGCCGTGGGCAGGATGACGCCCAGCAGGTTGTCGTACAGCCCGGCCTCGCTGATCAGGTAGAACATCGGCACGATCACGGCCTGGGCCGGGATGGCGAGGCCGAGCAGGAACAGCCGGAAGATCGCCGACGTGGCCCTGCCGCGGCTGCGGACGATCGCGTAGGCGAGCGGCGGCACCAGCAGCAGCACGATGCCGATCACGCAGGCGGTGACGACGAGCGTGTTGAAGAAGTACTGGCCGAAGCCGGAGTCGAAGGCGCCGGTGAAGTTGTCCAGGGTGAAGCTGTCCGGAAGGGAGACCGGGCCGTTCTCGGCGTAGTCCTGGCGGGTGCGCAGGGTCGCGGCGAGCATCACGTACAGCGGCAGGCCGACCAGGACGAGCCAGACGAGCGAGCCGACGCCGGCCACGTAGTTGGGTCGGCGCCTCATGACACACCCTCCATGGAGCTGCGCATCTTGTCGTAGCCGGAGACCCGGACGACGATCAGCGAGATGATCGTGGCCGCGACGACCAGCGCCAGGGCGATCGCGGAACCGATGCCGTAGTCGAAGCTCTTGAAGGCCTTGTCGTACATGTAGTAGGCGCTGATGGTGGTGTCGGTGCCGGGACCGCCCTGGGTCAGGATGAGGACCGTCTCGAACGTGGTCAGGCCGCCGACGATCATCAGGATCATCGAGGTGATCATGGAGGTGCGCAGCTGCGGCAGGGTGATGTGGAAGAACTGCCGGTAGCGGCCCGCCCCGTCGATCTCCGCCGCCTGGTACAGCACCTGCGGGACCGCACGGGCGGCGCCCTGGTAGATCAGCGTGTGGAACGGCGTGAACTGCCAGGTGCTGACGAACGCCAGCACCCCGATGGCGGTGCTCTGTTCGCCGAAGAGGTTGCCGTCGCCGAAGAGCCAGGTCACCTCGGCCGGGATGCCGAAGTTCGGGTCGAGCAGCGCCCGCCACAGCACGGACACGGCCGTCGCGGAGAGCAGCAGGGGGATGAAGTAGATGACCGACAGGACGGCCCGGTTGCGCTGGTGACCGGCGGCCCAGACGCCGAGCAGGATACTCAGCGGGGTCTGCAGGACCACGCCGAGCACGGTGAGCAGCAGGGTCAGCCAGATGCTCTTGAGCATCACCGGGTCGTCGATGAGGCGCGACCAGTTGTCCATGCCGACGAACTCGGGCGAGCTGATCCCGTCCCAGCTCATGAAGGACAGCACCGCCACCATGATCAGCGGGACGATCGCGAAGAGGGCGAAGAACAGTGCGGCGGGAACCGCCCAGGCGAAGCTGGGGCGGCCCACCGTCGTCGCGGACGAGGCGGGCGGCCGCCGCCGGGACTCCTTGCGGGGTCCGGCGGCGGGCCGAGCGCTCGTGAGGTGTGTGGTCATGAGCCGTTCGTCACTCGGTCGGGAGGGCCTGCATGGCCTTGATGAAGCCGTCCGTGTCGAGCTGTCCGTTGAAGAACTGCTGGATGGCCTTGTGCATGTCCGAGCTCGCCTTCTGCGGGTACGCCTGGTCCCAGGACAGCTGGAAGTTCGGGGCGTCGGAGACGAGGTCGTACTGGAAGCGCGTGTACTCGGGGGTGGCCGAGCTGTCGATGAACTTGTCGGTGTTGGTCGTGGTCGGCAGGTTGCCGATGTCCAGGTGGGCCTTGACGAACTCGTCGGAGTACATGAGCTTCAGGAACTCGGCGGCGGCCTCGGGGTGCTTGGTCTTCTTCATCACCGAGTAGTAGTTGTTGGGGTTGCCGGCGACGTTGCCCGGGTCGCCCTTGCCGCCCTCGACGGTCGGGAAGGCGGTGTAGCCGAGGTCCTTCTCGGCGAACTCCTTGTGGTCCGTGAGCTGCTGGGAGTAGTACCAGGAGCCCATCAGCTCGAAGCCGGCCTTGCCGGAGGCCACCAGCTGGACCGAGCCGCCGTTGGTGTACTTGACGGAGTCGTAGTTCTTGCCGAAGGCGCCGGAGTCGACCAGCTCGCTGATCATGTCCAGGGCCTTCTTGCTGTCCGCGCTCTCCCAGGCGCTCTTGTCGCCGCCGATGGCCTTCGCGAACAGCTCCGGACCGGCGATGCGGTCGTAGAGGTACTGGAACCACATCTGGGTGGGCCACACGTCGCCGCCGCCGAGCGCGATCGGCGTGACACCCGCGTCCTTGAGCTTGCCCACCGCGGCGAGCAGCTCGTCCCAGGTCTTCGGCGGCTGGACGCCCGCGTCTTCGAGGACCTTCTTGTTGTGGAAGAGCAGGACCGGCTGGGTGCCGCGCATCGGTATGCCGTACGGCTTGCCGTCGACGACGGCGCTGTTGAAGACGGACGGGAGGAACTTGTCCTTGAGGCCCGGGTCCTTCTTGATGAAGTCGTCGAGCGGCAGCAGCAGGTCCGCCTTGACGAACGGCTTGATGCTGCCGCCGCCCCAGTTGTAGAAGATGTCCGGGGCCTGGGGGGTGTTGATGATCGTCTGGAGCTTCGTCTGGTAGTCGGCACCGGGGATGGTGTCGAGGACCGCCTTGACGTCGGAGGTCTTGTTGAAGGTGTCGACGATCTGCTGTTCGATCTTGTTGCTGGCGTCCCCGTAGACCAGGACATGGATCTTGCCGTCGTCCGACGACGCCCCGCCGTTCCCGTCACCGCAGGCCGACAGGCTCAGCGCCAGGGCGAGCGTCGCACCGGTGGCGACCAGTCTGGGCAAGCGCGCACGTGTCTTCATCGTTCGCCTTTCGAAAGTTTCGGCACCATCACCGAAAGTCCATGCTGGTCGGACAGTAAAGTGAGACCGGATTTCTGGTCAATGGCCGTGCGGCTGCCGACTCAAAACGTTATCGAGCGCATGGCCTATCCTTCCTGCATGCACGATGAAGTTGAGGTGGGCGCCCGGGTGACCCTGGCCGAGGTGGCGAAAGAGGCGGGAGTCTCTCCTCCGACAGTTTCGAAGGTCCTCAACGGTCGTTCGGATGTCTCCAGCGCCACCAGGGCCAGGGTGGAGCGGCTTCTCGAGGTGCACGGCTACCGTCGGCGCAACACGAGCCCGCCGCGCTCGCCGCTGGTCGAACTCGTCTTCCACGAGCTGGACAGCGTCTGGGCGATGGAACTCGTCCGGGGCGTGGAGGACGTGGCCAAGGCCAACCGGACCGAGGTCGTACTCACCCGCAGCGGTACTCGGCACGCGCCCGCGCCGGACTGGATCGAAGGCGTGCTCAGGCGCAGGCCGCTGGGCGTCGTGCTGGTCTTCTCCTCGCTCCCCGCGGAGGTCAAGCAGCGGCTGCGGTCCTGGGACATCCCCTTCGTCATCGTCGACCCGGCCGGCGACCCCGACCCCGACGTTCCGTCGGTCGGCTCGGCGAACTGGGCAGGGGGCCTGGCGGCCACCCGCCACCTCACCGACCACGGGCACGAACGCGTCGCGATCATCACCGGGTTCGAGGACATGCTGTGCTCGCTGGCCCGACTCGACGGCTACCGCTCGGCGATGACGATGGCGGGCCTGCCGATCGACCCGGCCCTGGTCCGGTACGGCGACTACAGCGTGGAGAGCGGCTTCGAGCACGGCATGGACCTGCTCGCGGGTCCCGGCCGGCCGACGGCGGTCTTCGCGGGCAGCGACCTCCAGGCGCTCGGGGTGCTGGAGGCGGCCCGTGTCAAAGGCCTGAGGGTCCCTCAGGACCTGTCGGTCGTCGGCTACGACGACGTGCCGCTGGCCCAGTGGTCGAGCCCGCCGCTGACCACCGTCCACCAGCCGCTGCGGCACATGGCCGAGGAGGCCACCCGGATGCTGTTCCGTCCGGACGAGCCCGGCCGGGCCGGCCGGCGCATCGAGCTGGCGACCCACCTCGTCGTACGGCAGAGCACGGCGCCGCCGGGCGGCGCTCCCGCCGCGCCCGGCGGCGCGGACACCTGACGAGGAGCCGCGGCGGCGGCCCCTACCGGCCCGGGTCCTCGGACACGCCCGGCAGGTCGGGCACGTCGGTCATGCGCTCGTCGTAGCCGGTGGCGGGGTCGACGACGCGGCCGGCGGCCCACCAGTTCTCCCTCGCCGTCTCGAAGGCCACCAGCATGACGTCCTCCTCGGGAACGTCCGCGTACAGCCGGAGGTTGGCGACGATCGCCCGGAACAGTTCCGCCTTCTGCTCCGCGCTGCGCCGGTTGAACGCCAACTGGATGAACAGGGTCCGCGGGGTGCGCCGCAGGCCGAACACGACCGGCTGTATGACGAAGTTGTCGTCGGCGACCTCGTGGAAGACGTGGAACTGGTCGTCCTGCGGGATCTTCAGCACGTCGACCATGGACCTGTGGAGGGCCTCGGAGACGAGGCGGCGGTACTGGGGCGTGGTTCCCTGCCGCAGGGAAACGGTGATCAGAGGCATGCTGCCGACGCTAGGAGCCCGGAGGGCATTCCGACAGCGAATGTTCGGCATGGTGGATATGCTGTCGCCTCATGGGCATGGCCGATGTGACTCTGGTCGGGCTGCGAGTGCTGCGTGCGGTGGCCGAGCGCGGCACCTTCACCGCGGCCGCGCACAGCCTCGGCTACACGCAGTCGGCGGTCTCCCGTCAGATGGCCGCGCTGGAACAGGCGGCGGGGGCCCGCCTGTTCGACCGCTTCCCCGGCGGTGTACGGCCGACCGGCGCGGGCCGCGCCCTGCTGCGCCACGCCGTCGCCGCACTGGACGCCCTGGAGGCGGCCGACCGGGAACTGCGCGGGGTGCGGGACGCCACCGGCCGGGTCCGGCTGGGGTACTTTCCCGCCGCCGGCGCGGTGCTCGTGGCCGACGCCCTGTCGGCACTGCGCCGGGAACACTCCCGTCTGCGGGTGACGACGCGGGAGGGGAGCACTCCCGCACTGGTGCGCGCACTGCGCAGCGGCACCCTCGACCTGGCGCTCCTGACCTCCCGGCCCCCGCACCGCTCACCCGACACGGACGACCCTGCCCTGCACGTCGAACCGCTGCTGGAAACACGCCTGGCCCTGGCCGTTCCGGCGGACAGCCGCTTCGCCGAACAGGGCACCGCGGACGTCGAGGACATCGCCGCGCAGCCCTGGATCGCCGGTCCCGGCAGCACGGACGAGCCGCTGCTCGGCGTCTGGCCGGGGCTGCCCGGCCGGCCCCGCATCGCGCACACCGCCCGCGACTGGCTGACCAAGCTGCACCTGGTCGCGGCCGGGGCGGGCGTCACCACGGCCTCACCGGCGCTGCTGCCCGTGGTCCCGCCAGGCGTCCGCTTCGTCGGCGTCACGGGCGTCGCGGAGGAAGTACGGCGCATCGACCTGGTGTCGCTGCCCGGCCGGCTCACGGCTCCCGCCGGGCCACTGGTCAACGCCCTGCGACGGCGCGCCGCCGACCTGGCCGGCTGACGCGCGGGCCGGCCGGGCCTCATGCCCGCCCGCAGGGCCGTGATCTCGGCCAGTCCGGGGGCGAAGGCCGCATCGACCCGTGTACCGGGTCGACGCCTGTCTGGCCAAGGACCCCGACGACGGGGTCAGGCGCCATCGTGGCGCCAGACCATGCTCCGTCCGGCCTCCGCGGCGGTCTGCGGTTCGTCCGCTTCGATGCGGAGCAGCCGGTACCCGATCCGGGGCGGTATCGCGGCGCTTCGGGCGTTGGCCTGGTCGCAGTGGATCTCCACGGCCTTGACGCCGGGGAGCCCCAGGCCCTCCTCGGTCAGCGCGGCCGCGGCCCGGGTGGCGAGTCCGCGGCCGGTGGCCGAGGAACAGACCCAGTAGCCGATCTCCAGGACGCCCACCTCGCCGTTCGGGAACATCGCGCCCCCGCCGAGCACCTGGTCGAGTCGGTCCGGCGGGGTCAGCACGTAGACGAAGGACCGCCCCGCGTCCCAGTCCGCGTCCTGTTCGGCGCGGAACCGCTCGGTCTCCTCGCGGGTGGGCGGATGCCGGGCCCAGCGAAGCCACTCACCCAGATGCTCGACGTCGGCGGCGACGGCGTCGATGAACGCGTCGTCGGAGACCAGGGAGCGCCGTCGCAGTACCGAGCCGTCCGGCAGTTCGATGCTCTCTCGCGGAAGCCCGGAACCTATTCCCTGTGTCATGTCTGCATCCTGGCCCACCCGGCCGGCTGCTTGAAGAGGACCTCGGTGAAGCTCCACGGCCTGCCGGAAGTCGTCGAGGGCCTCGGCGAACTCCGTGGCGGCCACGTGGAAGGTGGCTCTGCTCGTGAGAGCCGTGGCCAGGGCCCTGCTCCCGGCGACCGAGTCCTGCCGCCGCAGGTTCCGGGCCAGAGCCACGCCCTCGTCGAACAGCTCGCGCAGCCGTGCCTTCTGCCACCCCCAGGACAGGGCCCAGCGCACGGTGAGCATCCGGTGCAGCCGGATCTGTTCCGCCAGGCCGTCGGGGCCGTCCGGGCCGTCCGCCGCGCGGAGCGCGAGTCGGTCCACGTCGGCCCGGAGACTCTTACGGCTCTGGAAGTAGCGCTCCCTCACGTCGGGCGACCAGTGGTGGACCCCGGTGCCGACAGGCGGGCGGGGCTGTCCGGCCGCCGGTCGCTCGCTGTCGGCGACGGACATGAAGAACAGGAGGGCCCAGAACGCGGCGTGGTATCCGCTCCACGACTTCGCCTCCTCCTCCCCGTGGGCGGCCAGCTCCTGGAACAGGGCGAGCGCCTCCTGACGGACCTCCGTCGCCTCGGCCCGGCGGAGGACGCCGTCGAGCATCTGGGCATACCGGATCAGCACGTAGAGCCGGCAGGCCCGCGTCCCGTCCTTCACGGCCCCCGCCGCCAGCACGGCGAGCAGTTCCGCCACGGCGGTCAGCGCCTCGTCGGACCGGCCCGCGGCGTCGAGGGCGGCGATCCACTCCAACAGCGTCCAGGCGAACGTGCCGTCCTGCGGGCCGTGGGGGCGTCCGCGGGCCACGGACTCCGACAGCACGTCCGCCGCCTCCGCGTAGCGGCCCTCCTCCAGGAGTCCGGTGGCCCACGGGGACAGTCCCCACACCGCCCCGTCGCCGGACGACTCGGCCCGCGTCCGTCCGACGGCGAGCATCTCGGCCCGCACGGCGAGGCCTTCGGCGCGGCGGCCGAGTGTGTAGAGCGCGCGCTGACAGCCGTCGAGGGCGTCGTACAGCACGTCGGCGTACTTGGGGTGGGCCGGATCGAGGGCGCGTGCGGCGGCCACCGCTTCCTCACACAGGGCGAGTCGGTCCTCGGGGCGGTCCCGGTACATGCGGTCGTGGCTGAGATTCCGCAGCGCGCGTGCCAGCCGCGGCAGATACGCGGCGGGGCTGACGCGCGCGAGCACCCGGCAGGCGTCGACCTCCTCGCGTGCGGTCCGTCGTCCGGACGCGAGGAGTATGTTCCGCGCGCGCACGACGCTGTCCTGATCGACCTCTGTGGGCTTGGGCATGACGACGATTGTCAGCCTCGCCCACGCGTCGGGGAAGGCCGACGGGCTGTGCCGTCCGTCCTACGAAATCCACCTCTGAGCTGTCATGATGGACATGGATTCGCCCTCTGGCGGGCGGCCCTCAGGAAGACTGTCCGGGGGACCTGCCGGCCCGTCGGGTGAAGCGGCGCAGGCCGCGCCGGGCGGGTTTGAGGGGCTTGTCCTCGGGGGCGACGGCGGTGGGGGCCGAGCCGCTGCCCGCGGGCAGGGCCGCCGCAGCGGGCTCGGACTGCGGAGGTACGGAACGGCCGCCTTGTTCCAGCCGGGTCCGCACGGCTTGGGCCATGGCGTGGTGGGACGCCTCCTGGAGCAGGCCGGCCGCGGACAGCCGCTCCCACATGTGCAGCAGTTCCTGCCCCCGGGTGGCCACCTGGCTCTCGTCCCACAGCCGTTGCCATGCCGCGGTGGCACGGGCCACGTCGGGGGCGGCCCGGTTCAGGTCGGTGCGGCAGCGGATGCGGGCGACGGTCAGCGCGAGGACGGTGGAGAGCATGTGGTCGCCGCGCAGGTAGGCGAGGTAGGCCTCGATCGCCCGTGCCTCCAGGGAGAGTTCGTCCTCGGCACCGCGGCGCAGGGTCAGGTGTTCCCGCAGCGCGCTGGCGAGGACGAACGCGGCGTGCAACTCCTCGCGCTGCGCGTGCTGGATGATGCGCTCGACGCGGGCGAGCGGCGGGAACGCCTCCTCCTCCGCGGCGGTGCGCTCCCGCCCGGGCGGCAGGTCGTCCTCGTCGGCGATGGTCCGGCTGGAGCCGTCGGGGAGGACCCGCAGGCGCGCCACCTGTTGCACGGTGCGGTCGATGACGGTGGCCGCGACCGGGGCCCCCAGGGTGCGGGCGAACATGGCGACGGCGTCGAGTATCGCCTCGTTGGGCGGTCGCATGCCGCCCATCTCCAGCAGGTGGCCGTTGACCACCGTCGACCCGTCCTCGGCCACGTAGGCGTCGAGGCGGATCAGCGGCGGGGCGGCCAGTGCGGGCAGGTTCCCCTCGTCACGGGGGGTCAGCGAGTGGGTCATCCGGTCAGGCTCCGGGTCGTACGACGCCGAGGACGGGCATGGAGGCGGCCGGCGCGGTGGTGATGTTGCGGCCGGGCCGCGGTGCGTGGACGATCTGTCCGCCTCCGATGTACATGCCCACGTGGGTGGCGTCGTTGTAGTAGATGATCAGGTCTCCGGGGCGGGCCGAGGACAGGCTGACGCGGGTCAGGCCGCCCCACTGTGCCTGCGAGGTGCGGGGAATGGGGTGCCCGGCCGCCGCCCAGGCGGCGGAGGTGAGTCCGGAGCAGTCGTACGAGGACGGGCCCACCGCGCCCCACACGTACGGTTTGCCGATCTGCGCCATCGCGAAGCCCACGGCCTGCCCGGCCGCTCCGCTCACCCGCGTCCCGCCGCCCGGCGCCCGCCCCTTGCCCTTGCTCTTCCCCGAAGAACCGCCGGAGGAGCCGCCGGACTCCGTCCACCTGGCCTCGGCCTCCCGGGTGCGCTGGTTTTCCAACGCGGCCAGCCTGCGGGTCTGTTCCTCCTCGAGTCCGGCCTCGATCCGCTCGGCGGAGGCGATCTTCTTCTCGATCTTCTGCTTCGCCGCGGCCTTGTCCGCACGGCTGCTCTTCAGCTCCAGCAGTTCCTTCGAGGCGGCCTCGGTCTGCTCGCCCAGTGCCTCGCGGGCGGTCTTCTGGGTCTCGGAGACGTTGACCAGGCCGCGCATGGCCTGGCGGGCCTGGGATGCCTCGTCGAGAGCCTGTTCCGGGTGGTCCCCGAGCAGCAACTGGATGCCGGTGGCGGCGAGATCGCCCCCGCGGTACTGGGTCCGGGCGGCCGCGCCGGCGAGGTCGCGCAGGTCCTTCACCCGCTTCTCGGCACGGGTGAGGTCCTTGCGGAGGGTCGTCAGGCGCTTCTCCTGTTTGGCCGCATTCTCGTTCGCGGCGTTGTAGGCCTCGGTGGCCACTTCCGCCTCACGGTAGAGGCCGTCCAGTTCGTCGCGGATGTCCTCGATCGACTGGTCGGCGTGCGGGTCGGGGTCGCCCGGGGCCGCGTAACCGGGGCCGGGCAACAGGATGATCGCGCAGACGAGGGCTGCTGTGGTGCCCCGACTCCGTAACCGTCTGCCGCCGGTCGACACGTTCATGAGCTCCACTCTCAGAGGTCGCGTGCGGGCGGACCGGACGGACGGCTGCCGCCGCGGTCGCCACCGCGGGTCGCGCGGTGGGCCGTTCGGGTCTTGAACACATTACCTTCCCCCGAACGGCCCACCCGGTCTCCCCACGTGTGTCGGCTTGCTCACACGCAACTGTTCACCGGGCAGTGCTCAGTTGCGCCAGGTGTCGTTGAGAGCGGTCTTCGTGGTGTTCACCGTCGCGGTGCGGTTGGCGCCGCTCTCCCAGGTCACGTTGCCCGCCCCGTCCTTGCGGAGGTACTTGTACTCGATGGTCGTGCCCTCGGGGAGTTCGACGTCGCCCTTCCACGCCGGGTAGGCGGCCGGGTCGAGTTCGAGGGCGCTGCCCGGGTTCCAGTTGCCCAGTTCCGGCCGGTTGCCGGTCACGTAGATGTTCTGGCCCCAGCTGGTGGTGGCGTCGACCGCGAAGGACACGCCGGAGGACACCGGGTCGGGGTCGCCGGGATCGCCGCCGCCGTCACAGGTGCGGGCGCCGACGTGCAGGGCCACGGCGGTGTTGGCGCCCAGGGTGGCGGTGAACCGGCCTGCCCCGTCGACCGTGACGCCCTTGCCCGTCTGGACGTCGCAGTAGTCCCCCGCGGGCAGCGAGGTCTGGAACGTACGGGTCAGTGAGGTGCCCTCGTGGTTGATGGCGACGTACGCCTTGGAGCCGCGGCCGAAGGCGATCTGGTCCCCGCCGTTGTCCCACCAGTCGGTCACCCCCTGGCCGCGTGCGGTGTTGCGGAGGCCGACCATCGAGGAGATCTCGCGCCAGGCGTGCTGGCACTTCCATCCGTCGCTGTAACAGGCGTTCACCTGACCGCCGCTCGGCGGGCCCGCGTCGTGGTCGCTGAACTCGTAGCCGGAGTGGACGTCGGGGCTGCCGTACGGCCAGGCCAGCATGAAGACGTGCGCCAGGGTGTAGGTGGCGCCGTCCTTGTAGGTGAGGGTCTCGCCGTTGCGCTCGGTGTCGTGGTTGGTGACGAAGACGGCGGCCTTGTCCGAGGGCAGGTAGCCCCAGGCCTCGCCGAAGTTCTTCAGGTAGGCGAGGTTCTCGCCGTTGAAGACGCGCTTGAGGTCGCGTGCGTAGCGGAACTCCTGTACGTCGCCGCTGCCGACGTACTCGGCCGGGGACACGGCCTCGCCCGCGCCGTAGATCGCCTCGTGCTTCCAGTAGACGTTCGGGTCGCTGAGCCGGGACTTGATGTCGGCCAGGTCGGCGGCGGCCATGTGCTTGGCGGCGTCGATGCGGAAGCCGTCGACGCCGAGGGACAGCAGGTCGTTGAGGTAGCCGGCGATCTTCCCCCGGACGTAGTCCTCGCCGGTGTCCAGGTCCGCGAGGCCGACCAGTTCGCATTCCTGGACGTTGAAGCGGTCGCCGTAGTTGTTGATCTGCGAGGTGCAGTTGTCGAGGTCGTTGGACGAGTAGAGGCCGGGGTAGTCGTACTTGGTGTACGACGAGCCGCCGGTGCCCGTGCCGTTACCTGCCGACATGTGGTTGACGACCGAGTCGGCGACGACCTTCACCCCGGCCGCGTGGCAGGTGTCGACCATGCTCTTGAACTGGGCGCGGTCACCGAGGCGGCCCGCGATCCGGTAGCTCACCGGCTGGTACGAGGTCCACCACTGTCCGCCCTGGATGTGCTCCTGGGGCGGTGAGACCTGGACGTAGCCGTAGCCGGCCGGGCCGAGGGTGTCGGTGCACGCCTGGGCGACGGAGGTGAACTTCCACTCGAACATCACCGCGGTGACGTCCTTGTCGCCGGGTGGGGACGCCTGGGCCGGTGCCGTGGTGGCCAGCAGGCTGCCGGCCACGCCGGCGGTGAGGGCGAGCGCGGTTGCGGTGATTCTTCGCGCTGGGCTGGTGTTCCCGTGCATGGAGTCTCCCGTGTGAGGATGCGGGTGTCCCGGGTGCGGTGCCGACGAAGTCTGGGGAGTCGGCAGGCACTTGCAGTGTGTTGCAGCAAGAATGCTGCAAGCGGTTGCGGTCGTGACCGTACGGGCGGCCTTCAACCACGGTCAACCCCTCCCGCACGCCGGAAAGTTGAAGCGCGACCTCTTTACGACGTCGCCGCGTACGGGTACCTTCCGGCTGCCGTAAGAGATTTCTGCAACTTTCCGTTCACCCTTTCAAGCCCGTCGCGTTCGATCGCCCGCCCGCTGCTTCGCCCGCCTCCCCGGAGACACGCATGAGACGCACGAGACGCACGAGACGCATCCGTATGCGGTGGCTCGGACGGCCGTTGGCCGCGGCCGTCACCGTCGGCGCCGTCCTGTCGGTGGCGCCCGCCCCACCCGCCATCTCCCCCACCGCCTCCCCCGCCACAGACTCCGCCGCGGCGGCAGCCGAGGCCGGAAACACGGCGACCGTCTTCTACTACACGAAGACGAAGAACTGGGACCGGTATAACCTGCACTACGCACCCGACGGCGGTTCCTGGACCGAGGTCCCCGGCGTGGCGATGGAGGCCGCGTGCCCGGACTGGGTGAAGCGGACGGTCCCCCTGGGCAGCGCCGAGGGGCTGCGGGCCACCTTCAACAACGGCTCGGGCACCTGGGACAACAACGGGGGCGCGAACTACGCCCTCGGCACCGGCGCCATCACGGTCAAGGACGGCGTGATCGCGCACTCCGACCCCTGCGACGGGGCCCAGGATCCCGGCCCGGCACCGGGGGACGGCAACCTGGCCACCGTCTACTACTCCACCCGCACCCTCGGCTGGACCACCGCCAACATCCACTACCGGCCCGCGGGCGGCTCCTGGACCGCCGTCCCCGGCGTCGGCATGCGGGCCGCCTGCGCGGGCTGGTGGAAGAAGGACGTCGACCTGGGCGCGGCCACCTCGATGACGGCCGCCTTCAACAACGGCAACGGAGTGTGGGACAACAACAAGGGCGCCGACTACACCCTGCCGGCCGGCGTCACCACCGTCGCCGACAACACGGTCACCGCCGACGCCGACGACCCGTGCGCCGGGGAAGCGCCCGACACCCAGGCGCCGACCGTGCCCGCCGGGGTGGAGGCACAGGCCGACGGCGTGTCCGTCGTGCTGACCTGGGAGCCGTCCACCGACGACACAGGCGTCGCCAAGTACCAGGTGACCCGCAGCGGCGGCACCGGGGGCGAGGTCGTGAGCGACGTCGGCTCCACCGTCTTCTCCGACACCGGCCTGGAGGAGAGGACCACCTACACCTTCACCGTCAGGGCGACGGACGCCGCGGGCAACGTCTCCGCGGCCTCCGCCGCCGCGATCGCCACCACCGGCACGAAACCGCCGGCACCCGCGGCGGGCAAGCCCCTGGCCACCGATCCCCGCAAGGACCCGATCTACTTCGTCCTCACCGCCCGCTTCAACGACGACGACAGCTCCAACAACCGCGGCGGCAGCCAGCACGAGAGGTCCGGCAACGCGGCGAACGACGACCCCATGTTCCGGGGCGACTTCAAGGGCCTGGTGAACAAGCTCGACTACATCAAAGGCCTCGGCTTCTCCGCCGTGTGGATCACACCCGTGGTCCTCAACCGCTCGGACTACGACTACCACGGCTACCACGGCTACGACTTCTACCAGGTCGACCCGCGCCTGGAGTCCGCCGGCGCCTCCTACCAGGACCTCATCAACGCGGCCCACGCCAAGGGCATGAAGATCTACCAGGACGTCGTCTACAACCACTCCTCCCGCTGGGGCGCCAAGGGCCTGTTCACCCCGACGGTCTACGGGGTGCGCGACTCCCAGTGGAGCTGGTACTACGACGAGAAGCAGCCCGGCTTCGAGTACGACGGCCTGACCGTCGAACCCAAGAGCGGCAAGTCCTACTACAACGGCGACCTGTGGTCCACCACCGAGCCGAGTGGCAACACCTGCGTGGACTGGGGCAAGCCGACCGGCGCCAAGAGCCCCGAGGGCTACACCCTCTACAACTGCCAGTGGCCCAGCCCGACGTCCGGCATGTTCCCCAAGGCGCTCTACCACGACTGCTGGATCGGCAACTGGGAGGGCGAGGACTCCCGTTCCTGCTGGCTGCACGAGGACCTCGCCGACTTCAACACCGAGAATCCGCAAGTGCAGAACTACCTCATCGGCGCCTACGACAAGTACATCGACATGGGCGTCGACGGCTTCCGCGTCGACACGGCCGTGCACATCCCGCGCACCACCTGGAACCGCCGCTTCCTGCCGGCGATCCAGGAGCGCGTCGCCCAGCAGCACGGCGCCGAGGCCGCGGCGAACTTCTTCGTCTTCGGCGAGGTCGCCGCCTTCGTCAACGACAAGTGGAACCGCGGCTCGGTGAACCACTCGGCGCAGTTCTACACGTGGAAGGAGCGCAGGGAGTACAGCGCCGACGACGAGAAGGCCGCGCTGGAGATGTACGAGTACGAGCAGCAGCAGGGCACGGGCAACCAGCCGACGTCCACGAACGCCTTCCTGGACGGCAACAGCTACCACACCCCGGACCACAGCCGCTTCTCCGGCATGAACGTCATCGACATGCGCATGCACATGAACTTCGGCGACGCGAGCAACGCCTTCCACAACGGCAAGGACTCCGACGACAGCTACAACGACGCCACGTACGACGTCGTCTACGTCGACAGCCACGACTACGGCCCGAACAAGAGCAGCGAGCGCTACACGGGCGGCACCGACGCCTGGGCCGAGAACATGTCCCTGATGTGGACCTTTCGCGGCATCCCCACCCTCTACTACGGCTCGGAGATCGAGTTCCAGAAGGGCAAGAAGATCGACTGCGGCCCCACCTGCCCCCTCGCCACGACGGGCCGCGCCTACTACGGCGACCACCTCGCCGGTGACGTGACGGCCTCCGACTTCTCCCGGGTCGACTCGGCCACCGGCGCCGTCGCCACAACATTGGCACAGCCCCTGGTCAAGCACGTGCAGCGGCTCAACCAGATCCGCCGTGCCGTCCCCGCCCTCCAGATGGGCCAGTACTCCACGGACGGCATCACCGGCGACATGGCCTTCAAACGGCGCTACACCGACGGCGGCACGGACAGCTTCGCCCTCGTCACCGTCTCGGGCGGCGCCACCTACAGCGGCATCCCCAACGGCACGTACCGGGACGCGGTCACCGGAGACACCCGAACCGTCACTGACGGCCGGCTCACCGTCGCCGCCCCCGGCAAGGGCAATCTGCGGGTGTACGTCCTGGACGGTCCCGGGAAGATCGGGACGGACGGCCCCTATCTGAAGTAGGCCGGAGGAATCCTCCGACGTGGGGCCGTCAGCGATCGCCGGTGGCCCCACACGTCATGCCGCACGGTTGCTCACGGCCGCAACGGCTTCAGCGCGCCCAGACGTTGCAGCTCGACGATGTGCTCTGCCGCCCGTCGTGGTGCTTCGCCACCGCTCACCAGCACTCCCGCCTCGATGTTGCGGTGGGCCGCGGACTCGGTCAGATTGGCGCTGCCCAGGAACAACGTACGGCGGTCGGCCACCGCGAGCTTGGCGTGCTGGCGCGAGTGAGGGTGGCCGTCCGGGTCCCGGGCCCAGTGCCACAGGCTCAGTCCGGAAACGGTCGTGAACGCCTCGGCGGGCTCCCGGCCCCTGAGCAGTCCCTTTGCGCCGGACAGCGTCTCGACCACGACGTGGATCCGCACGCCCCGTTCCGCGGCTGCTGTGAGAGCCCGTGTCAGAGCCGGATACGGGCGGGCCGCATAGGTCATGGCCAGCAGCTCGTCATGGGCCTCGTCGATGACGTCGACCAGCACCTGGGCGGTCGCCCGCACCGGTACGCCCGGCGTGGAGGGGCCGCTCCACACGGTGCGGACGCGCACCTCGTCCCGGGCACGCAGCATGGCCGCCACATAGCCCCGCACGTAGGCGGCTGCCTCGGCGAGCGGCACCGAGTCTCCCTCCAGCGCGTCGTACAACTCCGCCACGACCGCGGCGGCCCCCGGTGTGGTGAGTTCGGTCAGGGCCCGCTCCTTGCTGCCTCGCCGTGCCAGCAGTCCGGCGAGGTCCTTGCCCCGGGACAGGCCGAGGACGGCGACGGCGGACTCCGCGGCGGCCTCGAACTCGCGCCGGCTCACGGCAGCAGACCGACCGGTGTCAGTATCTGCTCCTTGTCCCCGGACAGCGGGACGAGGAAGCGGCGGTCGAGGAACCGGTTGGCACGCTCGCACGTGGTCTCGGAGACGAAGAGGCAGACGTGGCAGGCCGCCCCGTGGAGGTAGTCGCCCGGGTCGTGGGGCAGACGCTCCGAGCAGAGCGGATCGGCCGAGCAGTGCCCGGCGTCGGCCAGGGCCCGGCGGACGATCCGGTCGAACTCGCGTTCCTCGGCCAGGGAGACCAGGCCACCGAGGGTGCCCTCCGAGTCCGGGACGGAGGTGTAGATCAGGATCCCCGTCCTCGGGTTCTGTTCGTCGCCGGCGTAGATCCGTTCGGCCAGGGAGGCCGAGCTGTAACCGCATTCGAGGGCGATGGTGCGGATCAGCAGGTGGGACAGGGTGTGCAGGGCGATGTAGCGAGCACCGGGCCAGCCGTGGAAGGGATCGAAGTCACTCGTCTTGCGGTCCGACTTCCGGTTGGTGCGGAACCGGCCGTAGGCCTCCCGGTGCGCCTCCATCTGTGGCGACTTCTCCATGCGCGCCGCCCACTGGGCCATGAGGTCGTCCCGCACCCGCAGGAAGATCCCCTCCCCGCGGACCTCGCTGGCCGGCACCCAGTTCTGTGTGCCCCGCGACAGGTCGACGCGGGTGGCGATCTCCGGTGACTCGGGATCGGGGGCGTCGAGCCGGGTGAAGCCGATCAGGGCGCGCGCCTCGCGCAGCCGCTCGACCTGGCGGACGTCCGAGAAGAGTTCGCCCAGCGGGGCCGGGACGGGGACGGGCCTGAGGGCGAAGTCGTCACTGGGCGGGGGGATCGGACCGGACAGGGCGTCCCATTCGGGGCGGAAGAGGTCGGCCTGGACGTCGGGGGCGGAAGGGGCCGGCCCCTCGGCCCCCTGCTTGCGGGCCGCGACCGCCGCGAAGACGGCGTCGGCGTCGAACTCCTTCAGGAATCCGAACTGGGGCAGACGCGCCATAAAGGCGAGCTCGCTCCGGTCCTCCACCTTCTCGAGCTCCGGCCAGTGATCGTCGAGCAGCTTGTCGATGTCGCCGCCTTGTCCCTTGGGCAGCGCGAGCGCGCTGAGGGTGAGCGGGAACCACTGGTTGGAGGCGCCCGCGACCATCAGCACCGGGTTCTGGTCGCAGCCGTTCGGTGCGTAGGTGCCCAGATGCGGATGGCGGCCGCGGCAGTGGGGCAGGTGGCGGCGCCCTCGTTCGCCCATGGCCTCGCGGATGTTGCGCTTGGCGCCGCAGGCGACGCATTCGATGGTGACGTTGGCGGCCTGGTTACCGCCGTGGTCCTTCATGCGCAGCTTGGGCCTGGGGATCTTGCCGCAGGCCTGCCCGTGGTGGACGTACGGGGTGTAGGGGAACTCGTCGAGGTGGCCTGCCGTGCATACGAGGGTGAAGCGGGCGGCCACGGCGAGCGGGGGCTTGCCCCGCTTGCAGTCGTGGACGAACTTGGCCTCGTGCGGCGCACGAGGGTTGGCGTTGAGGAAGGTGAACTCGTCGGAGTCGATGGCGGCGAGGACGTTGCAGGCGGTGCAGCGCAGCCACTGCGGAAACGGTGCGGCGGGCACTCCGACTCCCTGCGCCGCCCAGCCCCTGGGGTCCGTGTCCGCGCCCTCCAGCCAGGGGGCGGCGCGCAACTGCTCGATCTGTCCGCGCCCGTAGCGCTGGAGCGAGCGGTTGACGGCGGCGCGCAGCCGGGGCTCGTCGATGTCGTAGTCGGTGATGCCGGAGTAGCTCCAGGCGTCGAGTCCCCTGACCAGGACGGAGAAGTTCGGCAGGTCGACGAGGGAGCCGACACCGGCGGTGAACATAAGGTGGCTGGGGCGGACGGCTCCGACCCTGCGGTTGCTCCAAGTGGTCATCGCTGTGCCTTCCTGGGCGTGCCCGCGGTGGTGGGTCCGTACTCGTCGCTGTCCACGGTGGCCGCCAGGTCGCGGTCGGTCTCGGCGTCGGTGCCGGCGTCCGTGCCGGCCGCTCCGAAGTTCCAGTCCGGGCCACCGCCCGAGGGGTCTTCGAGGAAGGTGCCGCCGCCGGGCAGCAGAAGGTTGATCTCGTTCTCCGTCTCGCGCATCGACATGCCGACGGTCAGTTCGGTCCAGCGGGATCCGTCCGCCCGTCGGAGCAGCCCGTTGACGACGGTGGTCTTGTGCTTCTCCTTGCGGTAGCCGAGAGCCGCGCTGTTCTCGTCCCGCTTGCGGCGCCACTCGTCCTTCAGCCGGTCCAGCCGTTCGCTCAGGTACTGACGGGGGAGGTCCCCGCCCACCCGTTCCGCACGTTCCAGCAGTCGGCGTTCCACGTCCCTGGCCAGGGGTCCGTCGAGGTCCACCTGGTGAGCGTCCAGGTTGCGCGAGGTGTCGTGCGCCGCCTGACGCAGCGCCGCCACGTAGGTGGCGGCGACGCCCCGGTCGAGGGCCCGGCGGGTGAACGGGGTGACGGAGAGTGCCTCGACCTGACGGTAGAAGGTGGCGTGGTAGTGCTCGAAGTCCTCGTAGTGGGCGAGGTCGCGGGGGCGGGACCAGTTGTAGAGGGTGACGACGAGACCGGGGCGCGAGGCGTCACGGCCGACACGCGAGGACGCCTGGATGTACTCGGCGGTGTTCTTGGGCTGACCGACGACCAGCATCAGGCCGAACCGGGAGACGTCTACGCCTACTTGGAGCATGGAGGTGGCGAGGACGGCGTCCACCGCCTGCCGGGCGAGCGGCGTCATGGCAGCCCGGGGTTCCCGCTTCTCCTTCGCGGCGACCGCGTACTCCCGCAGGAAGGCGCGTCGCCGGTCGGAGGTGTCCCGCTCGGGGTCGAAGCCGGTCTCCAGGCGCTTGAGTGCGGCGCCGATGTCGGAGGAAGAGATGCGTGAGGTCAGTTCCTGGATGCCGAGCATGCCGGTGCGGCCCACGATGCGGTCGGCCAGTGTGTTCTGGCCCCGGCGGCTGCCGTTGGAGCGTACTCGGGTCGTGATGTCGTCGTCCATGTAGCGCCGCATGCCGGCGAGTTCACGTGTCGCGTTGAAGTAGCCGACCAGGGTCATGTACGGGTCGGCCGGCTTGCCGTAGTCGTCGAAGAGCTGCTGTCCGGCCAGCAGCAGGATCTCGGCGACCCGGATCTCGGCGGCCTTGAGGCGGGTGCCGTGCGCGCACACGCCCAGGTACCGCCGGCCGGGGTTGGCGCGGCTCAGCTCGACCTGCCGGGAGAAGAACGTGTCGCCGACGTCGAGGACCTGGGGCGGGAAGACGGCGACCTTGCGTCCGAAGACGCCCAGCACCTGGTCGGCGGCCCGCTTGGTGGTCGCGGTGGAAGCGACGATCTTGGCCGCGGTCTCGTGGCGTCGCCCCTGGGCGTCGGTGACGCTCCAGGTGCAAAGCTGGTCGACGGCGGATTCGAAGAGGCCGACGGTGGTGCCGAGGGCGCCGGAGATCAGGTGCAGCTCGTCCTGGATGATCAGGTCCGGGGGACGCAGGCGCGTCACCGGCTGTGCGGTGACACCGGGCAGGTCTCCCCTGGCGTTGTGACGACTGCCGCAGCCGGTCTTGGCGTCGAGGTCGTCGTGGCGGTAGCCGTGGCGCGGGCACAGCTCGGTGACCCTGCCGAACAGCAGGCCGCCGTACCCGTTCCAGGGCAGCTGGGCGAACTTGTCCACGGTGGCGATCAACAAAGACGGGGCGAGCCGGTAGATCTCCTCGTCGACCGTGAGCACGGGGATGCCCTCGCCGGGTGATGCTCGCCGGGAGAAGGGACAGCGGTCCTCCCCCTCCCCGCGCGGGCAGTACAGCAGGACGCGGCGCCGACCTTCGTCGTACTCCATGTGGGAGCGGGCGGTCAGGCCGGTTCCGCACCACGGGCAGGTGAGGACCTGCAGGACGCGGGCGTGTTTGTCGCTCGCGTTCTCCCGGGCCTCGGCGATCTGGTCCTTGGCCTCGCCGAACCAGTTGGGCGAGACGGAGGTCCCCACCCACAGCCCGATACGGAACGGGGTGGCGCCCCAGCGGACGTCTTGGGCGAACTCCTCGCGGCGCAGCACTTCGCAGGCACTGACTAGGGCGGCGGCACGCTGGAACTGCTGGGCGGTCAGCAGGCGCAGGGTGTAGCGCATGAGGACGCCGACACCCGCCTCACCGCTGCGTGCCTCCGTGCCGGAGCCGATCGTGCCCTGCAGACGGCGCAGCGCGAACGTGTACGCGGCGAGGCCGAGATATGCCTCGGTCTTGCCGCCACCGGTCGGGAAGAACAGCAGGTCGACGAGTGCCTCGCGGCCGGTGCCGCGGTGGGGGTGCCCGGGCCTGCCGAGGGAGTCGAGGTTCAGCAGGACGAAGGCGAGCTGGAAGGGGCGCCAGCTGGCGGCCTGCTTGCCCTGGGCGTGGATCTGGTCGTAGGCCTCCCGGTAGGAGGCGTGGTCGTCCTCGCGGCCGGCGCGGGCGGTGGCGATCGCGGTGTTGCGGCGTTGGAGAGCCATGGCCCGGTTGGCGAACCGGAACGCCTTCAGGGCGGTGTCGTCGGCCACGAGCCGGTCGATGCCGAGCGTTATACGGTCGCAGATGTCCAGTGCCTGGTCGATGGCGACGTCGGCCGAGGCGCGCAGGTCGTCGGGGAGCGAACGGGCCTTGGCGCGCTGCTGTTCGAGCCAGGTGCCGTAGCCGTCGGCGAGCGGGGCGAGGGCGGCGCTCAGTTCGGCCCGGCGGGAGGGCACCGCGAGTGCCGCGAGTTCGTCCATGCCGAGTTCGAGCCCGCGGAGCAGGTCCTGCTCCCCCGCGGTCGGTGCCGTGGTGGCCGGGACGTCGTACTCCGGCAGCCAGGTGGTCGTGAGGCGGTGCGCGTTGCGTTCGCCGTCGCGCACCTGCGCGTGCACCGCGGCGTTGCGGCCCTTGGCGTGGCTGAGGCTGTCGCGGTAGAGGAGCCGGAGCCTGCGCTCCTCGGCGTCCTCGGCGCCGTTGCCGCGGTTGGCGGGGTCGAGCGGGTCGTCGACCGGGAAGAACACCGCCGCCTGGTCGTTCGGGAAGGCGGTGACGTCGATCTCCGTCTGGAAGAGCCAGCGGGCGTCGCGGGCATCGCGGCTGTCCTCCTGGCGGTTCACCAGGGCCAGTTCGACGACCCGGAGGTCCTCGGTGCCGGCCCGGCCGGTGTGCCGGCGCACCTGCACGTCGAGGACGACCTCTCCCCCTTCGAGCCCGACGGTGTGGTCCGTCGCACCCGTCACGTCGATGTCCACCGGGTGCTCGACCGGCTCGCGCGACCAGACCCTGCGGGTCGTGCCGCGGTCGGTGGCCTCCTCGGACTGGGTGTAGCGGCCCCAGCGGACGGTGACGCTGAGCGTGCCGACGGAGGCGGGGACCGTGAAGGACAGACCCATGGAGGAGGCCCAGATGTGGCCGGCGGCCTGCGGGGTCAGCCGGTCCTGCAGCTCGGTGTCGTCGCCCTCCTGCTCGTCGCCGGACTCTCCGTCCGCGCTCTGGGCGGCCACGAGGGCGATCCGGTCGGCGGTGCCGGTCTGGGGCCGTGGACCGAGCATGCCCACGAGATACCGGTCGCGCGGCCCGGAGGAGGCGCTCGGCAGGGTCTCGGTCTCTCCGTCCCAGGGGCCCAGCAGATCGCGGCGGACGTAGGTCACGAGTCCGTCCCGCACCTCGTAGGAGTCCCCGGCACGAAAGGTCTGGGGCACTTCGTCGAGCGGGTGCGGGACAGCGGCCTGGGCAGGCTGGGCCGGCATGCGGTGGGTCCTTCCGGACGAATCCGATGGAGCAGGAGGGAAATTCTACGTGGGGCAGAACACGAAGCCTAGACCCGTTGACTCAGTTCACACAATGCGTATCCGGTGCTCCGTCGCTTCGGCCGGCTTGAGTCTCTAGGCTGGTCCCGACCGCCGCCCGTCCGTCACCGAGGATGCCGATGCCCCGACTCGCTCTCTCCGACGACTTCGTCGTGGACCTCGTCTCCCTGCAGAGACCGGTCCAGAAGGAAGTCAGCGACGCGATCCAGATGTTCGGGAGCATGACCGTCCCCCAACTCCACGCGAGCAAGGGCATGCACCTGGAGAAGCTCGAGCGGGCCCGCGACCCCCGGATCCGCACCATCCGCATCACCAAGTTCTACCGGGGTGTCCTCCTGGCCCCCGACGACGGCAGTGATCTGTTCACGCTTCTTCGGGTCGCCCCGCACGACGAGGCGATCAACTGGGCCTGCAAACGCACCTACTCCGTCAACGGCGCCACCGGCGGCCTGGAGGTGCGCAACGTCGAGGCCCTCGAGCAGATGGAGACCTACTTCGGGACCAAGGCGGACACCACCCCCAGCCGCCTCTTCGACGCACACTCCGACACCGTCCTGCGCGACCTCGGCATCGACGACCAGGTGCTGCGGCTGGCCCGCGTCTGCGTCACGGTCGACGACCTGACCGTCATGGCGCCGCCCATGATGCCCGGCGACCAGTACGAGGCACTGTGGTTCCTGGCCGACGGCCACTCCCCCGAGGACGTCTGGGAGCAGCTGATCGCCCCGCGCGGGCAGACCGTGCGCACGGCCGAGGACCGGCCGGCGGTCACGCTCACCGAGGCGATCCTCAACACGCCCAACCGCATCGTGGAGGTGACGGGCCCCGGCGAGCTGGAACGCATCCTCACCGAGGACCTCACCCGCTGGCGCATCTTCCTCCACCCCGCCCAGCGCCGTTACGCCTACCACCCCGGTTTCAACGGTCCCGCCCAGGTCACCGGCGGCCCTGGCACCGGCAAGACGGTGGTCGCCCTGCACCGCGTACGCCATCTGCTGCGCACCGGCCGCGAGGGCGACCGGATCCTGCTGACCACGTTCACCAACGCCATGGCGGCCGCCCTGCGGGACAGCCTCGCGCTGCTGCTCGGTGACGCGGACGCGCACCTGCTGGAGCGCGTCGACGTCACGACGGTGGACTCGCTCGCCGCGCGGGCCGTCCGGGAGGCGAAGGGCGGTTCCCCGAAGCCTCTGTCGGCCGCCGCCGAGAAGAGCGCCTGGACCCGCGCCGTCGCACGCGAGGAGCTGCCCTGGACGGAGCAGTTCCTGTCCCAGGAGTTCCGCAACGTCGTCCTGGCGCAGGGCCTGCGCACACCCGAGGAGTACCTGCGCTGTGTACGGCGGGGCCGCGGCACCCAGGTGGGGCGGGTGCAACGGGCCCGGCTGTGGCGGGTGATGGAACGGTTCACGGCGGACCTCGCCTCACGCGACTCGGCGACGTACACGCAGCTGTGCGACCAGGCGGCACGCATCCTCGCCGAACGAGCACCGCGCTACCGCCATGTCGTCGTGGACGAGGCGCAGGACCTGCATCCGGCGCAGTGGCGCGTACTGCGCGCCTGCGTCGCCGTCCAGGCCGACGACATGTTCCTGGTCGGCGACCCCCATCAGCGCATCTACGACTCCCGCGTCTCGCTGCGCTCGCTGGGCGTCAACGTCCGGGGACGCACCTCCCGGCTCCGCCTCAACTACCGCAGTACGGAGGAGATCCTGCGCTGGTCCGCGTCTCTGCTCGACGGTCAGCCGGTGGGCCAGCTCGGCGAGGACGACGACGATGACGGCGGCCGGGACTCCCTGCGCGGTTACCGGTCCCAGCTGCACGGCCGCACCCCGGCGGCACGCGGATACGGCAGCCAGGACGAGGAACTGCGGGCGCTGGTGGAGCAGGTGCGCACCTGGATCGAGCAGGACGGGGTCAAGCCGTCCGAGGTGGCGGTGTGCGCCCGGTTCAACACACTGGTCGACGCGGTCATCACGCGGCTGCGCCGGGAGCGTGTCCCGGCGGTGGCGGTCAAGGACAACCCCGGGCCGGACGTGTCCGGTGTGCGGGTGGCCACCATGCACGCGATGAAGGGGCTGGAGTTCCGGTGCGTGGCCGTGGTGGGTGTGACGTCCGGTGTGCTGCCGTTCGCGCCGCAGGTGACACCGGCCGAGGCCGATCCCGTCCAGCACCAGTCGGATCTGCTGGCCGAGCACTGCCTGCTGTTCGTGGCGTGCACGCGTGCCCGCGACGCGCTGGCGGTCTCGTGGAGCGGTGAGCGCAGCCGCATGCTGGATCCGGTCACCGGCTGACACGCACGAACCCCGCTGCCTCGAACCCCGTTCCGGGTCCGAGGCACCGAGGCTGTCGCCGCAGGCGCCCGTGCGCTCGCGCGCCGGCCCTGCGAGCGGTGTCAGACCCGGATCTCCCGGACGACGACCGAGTGGGCCCTGTCCTGGGAAGCGTCGTACGAGATCTCCCGGCCCGTCGGCTGCCACAGCAACGCGTGCCCCAGCGGGGACGACGGGGAGATGACGTCCGCGTCCTCGGTGGGCAGCTCGGCGATGGTGTACAGGGTCGTTTCGTCGGCCTGTCCGTCGAACTCGAGGACGAGCAGCGCACCGGGGAACACCGCCTTCGGCATCTCCTCCTCCCGGCCGACGTGCACGGCGTCGAGGAAGCTCCGCAGGAAGCCGAGCCTCTTCGTACGTCGCTCCCGCTGATCGGCCCGCGTCTTCCTGAGGAAGACGAGGCTCGCCGCGTCGGCGTCCACAGGTGTCTCGTCGGGAGCGTCGATGGCGGCCTGCAGCTCCTGCATCTCGCGCACCAGCCGGTGGAACGCGGCGGCGGGGATCTCCCGGACGGGGAGGGAGTTCCGGGCGGTGGAGTCTGCGGAGCGGGGCGCGGGCTCACTGGCCTCTTCTCCCGCGAGGGCCGGCCAGGGCACGCGCGGGTCGCCGGGCTCGGCGACGGAGGGCGCCGTGTGGGGCGCCACGACGGGTGCCGGGCTCGGGTTCTGTGGGCGCTCGCCTTCCCGCGACTCCCCCGCCCCGTCGTCCTCCTCCCGGCCGTCGGCCGACGGCACCTGGGGATCCGGCCCGTCGGCAGGGGAGCCGGGCACTTCCGGCTGTTCGGGGAGCGGCTCGATGCCCAGTCGTTCCAGTTCCGCCCAGAGTGGGGCAAGAGCCTGCTCGCGGTCGAGATGGAAGCGACTGCCCCGGATCCGGACGAAGGTCCAGTCGACGCGTTCGAGGTCCCGTTGGCGGGCGGCGGCGGTGGACGCGTCCTCTCCGTCGGCGAAGGCGTCGCCGTCGCAGGCGACCGCCAGTCTGCGGGTGCCGCCCTCGACGACCAGGTCGATGGTGTGGCGGCCGACCCGGTAGCCGGGCCGCACCCGGTGGCCGCGAGCCGTCAGTTCCAGGTACACCTTCTGCTGGAACAGGCTGTCGAACGCCTCATGACGGACATCAGGCAGCACCTCGCCCTCCACCGCGGCGGTGTCCTCCTCCGCTGGCCGGGTGAGGTGGTCGAGCCACCGTCGACGCAGGTCGTTCTCGTGGAACAGCTCCGGACGGGCGCTGTGAAACACCCACACCTGGTCCTGGGCGCGGGACGCGGCCACGTTGAGCCGCTGCTCGTACGTCTTGCCGTTGAAGCCGCCCGGTACGGTCCCGGCGGCGGTGGTGGCCGAGTTGACGCTGGAGACGAACATGACGTTCCGCTCGTCGCCCTGGAAGTCCTCGGCGTCGCCGACCCGGATGCGCCGCTCCGCACGCTGCTCGTAGTCGAGGCGTTCGGCGAGCAGGTTCTCCAGTTCCGTCAGGTGCCCCTTGGCGCCGCGAAGGCTGATGACGCCCATGGTCTTCCCCTCGTACGCGGGGTCGGCGCAGCAGCGCACGACCGCGTTGACAAGGGCTTCGGCCTCCGCGGCGTTGACCAGCCGGTCGTTGCCGCCGACGGCTTCGCCGTCCTCGACGTACACGGTGCGGACCGGAGGAAGCCGGTCTGCGCCGTACTGCCGCAGCGGCTGGAGCCGGCCGTTGTAGCAGAGGTCGTTGGAGAAGGAGATGATCTCCGGCATGCACCGGAAGTGCTCCTTGAGCATGAGCGTGCCGCGGCCCGCGGACAACGCCTCGGTGAGGTCGAACAGGCTGGACTCGGGACCGAAGAGGCTGCGCACGTCCGGTTCGAGCGCGGTGAGCAGCCGGTCCCGCAGGTGGAAGTACTCGTCCTGCTTGAGGCCGACGTTGGACGGACTGACCTGCTTGCTGTCGCCGACGACGACCATCCGGTCGGCGAGCCAGCTCAGCAGCATGGCCTCCAGGCCGGACTGGCTGGCCTCGTCGACGATGACGACATCGAACATGCCGGGCCGGTCCATGGGCACGGTCTCCGCCACCTGGTGCAACGGCATGATCCAGGCCGGCACCGCCGTCTGCGCCTTGCGCAGTGCCGCCTGGGCGTCGCGCCGGTAGCGGTGCTGGTACTTGCCCCTGATGCGGCGCGCGGCCTGCTGGTACGCGCTGAGGGCGCGGGACTGGTCGCCGGTGAGCAGTCCGAGGCAGCGGTGCCAGGCACGGGCGGCGGCGAGCCGGGCGAGCATGATGCGCGCCTCGTCGTCGGCCTCCGTCAGGCGCCGGCGCAGGCCGCGCTCGGCCTCCGGGTCGGTCAGCCGCTCCATCCGCTCACGCCACGCGGACCAGGCCCAGGCCTCGGCGAGCAGCGGCAACCGGCCGTCCCACGCGGTGTCCTCCGGGGAGTCGGTGACGCGCTCGGCGAGGGCGGGGAACGCCTCGCGCACACGGCCGAGTACGGCGTGCTGCGCGGCCCGCAGCCGGGCGGCCTCACGTACCTCGGCGATCTCGTCGCTGAACTCCCGGTAGCCCTGCGGGTCCTGGGCTCGCACGGCGTCGAGCGCGCGGGTGACGGCGGGTGCCACGCCGGGCCGGTCGCTCCACGCACGCAGCAGTTCCTCGGTGTCCGCGATCACCCTGCGGGACTGCCCGGCGGCACGCAGTGTGGTCGCCGCGCGCAGCAGGGCGCGTACGGCGTTCTCGACCGAAGCGGTGTGCCAGGTGGCGACGGCGAGTTCGGGAGAGGTGGCGGCGGCGGTGAGTACGTCGGTGCGGGCGGCGGCGACGGCGAGCAGTGCCTCCAGTACCTCGGCGTCCTGCCGCAGGCGGGCCAGGCGCGGGCCGTGCCCCTGCCATGCGCCGACGGGGGTGCCCCATTCCGACTCCACCTGGGCCAGGCGCAGTTCGAGCTGGACACGGGCGACGAGGACCCCGGCGGTCGCAACGTCCTCGGGTGACCGCCCGTCGACCCGCACGGTCTGCACGAATGTGCCAACGGTCTTGGCGAGCTTCGAGCGGGTACCGAGCGGTCCGCGCAGCTTCTGTCCCTGGACGAGGCCGTCGTGCAGGGTGGTGGCCTGGCCGAGTGCGATGGCCGGGTCGTACTGCTCCAGACCGCTGACCATCGCCGTCCCCAGCGTGGCGAGCGAGGCGTCGAGGGCCGCGAGGGCGTCGGTGACTGCGGCGTGCCGGCTGCGCGTCTGCCAGTCCTGCCCGGCCGTCACCTCTCCCAGGAGTGCCCCGGCCCACTCGCCGGCGGCGGCCGCGAGGGACGTGGCACGGGCCCTGGCGGCGGAGAACGTGTCGAGAGCCGTCGTCAGCCGCTGCTGTTCGGCCTCGCTCAGACCCCGCACGGCCGCGTCGTACTGCTGGCTCGGCGGGTCCTGCCGTACCGCCTCGTGGGCCTCGTTCGCGGAACGCACGACCGTGACGGCTTCTTCGAAGTCACCCGGACCGGGCAGCTCGGAGGAGCCGGGCACTTCGGCCGCGAGGGCCCGGTGGTGTGGCGTGAAGGCACGCGTGGCCCGCAGCAGCCTCAGTGTGTCGTCGGCGGTCAGGGAGGGCTGTTCCTGGGGGACCTGCCCGAGCCAGTCGTACCGCTCCGTCTCGGCCGTGAGGCGCTCGGCGATCTCCTGGAGGCTGCCGGTGTAGTCACCGATCTCCGCGTCGAAGCGGTGGGTCTCCTGCTCACGCAGTACGGCGAGGTCGCGCAGCATGGCCTGCTGGGCCGACCGGGCCGCGACGAGCCGTGCCTGGAGCGTACGGATCTCGCTCTGCGAGGCCTTGGGGTCGTACCCGGCGTACTCGCTGAGGATCCTCTGCACGGACGCCTCGAGCTCCCGCTGGGCGGCCGCGCCGTCCTCGGTGCGGCTCACGCACAGGTCGCGGATGCTCTCGGGCAGCTTGTCCCGCAGGACGCGCAGGGCGCGCGGGGTGTGGCTGGTGATGAGGACCCGCTTGCCCTGGGCGAGCAGGTCCGTGACCAGGTTGGCGATGGTGTGCGTCTTGCCGGTGCCGGGCGGGCCCTGCACCACGACGAGCCGGTTGGCACGCAACCGTTTGGCGATGGTGCGCTGCTCCTCGTTGGCCGGCAGCGCGAAGTACATCTCGCCGGTGCCCGCGTCCGCGCCGGCGTCCTCGGCAGCCGCGAGGTCGGCGGCGGTCAGCGCCCCGTCGCGGCCCGCGATGTAACCGAGCAGCTCGGTGGGAGGGGTACCGGCGTCGATCTGCCGCGCGATGGCCTTGAGTGCGTCCATCGTCGAGCGGCGGTTGCGCTCCCGCAGGACGAGTGCGGGCGTGAGTCCCACCTGGGGCACGTCGAGCGTGCGCGGCCGGGCGCGTTCAACGGTCGGAGCGTAATTCCCGGCGCTGTGCGCCGCGTTGGTCCAGCTGCGCAGGGCGGTGTGTATGGCGTCCAGGTGAGCCGGGTCGGTGACGTCGGAGCCCTCCTCCAGGACGCCGACGATCTGTTCCCGCACGGGCCCGGGCACGTGCTGGGCCCCCTCCAGCATGCCCTCTTCCAGTTCCAGGCCCAGACCGGTCGGGTCGGGGGCCGCGGTGAGGGTACCGGTGGCCGGGTCGAGGTGGATGGCGGCCCGATGGGTGACGAGGTGGCGTTCCACGCGCTGGCCTGCGGTCGTCTGCCAGGTGAGCCGGCCGAGCCCGAGGACGAGTTCGTAGGCCTCACCCAGGTTGGCGGCGTCCTCGTGCATCTTGTGCAGCCGGTCGTACAGTTTTACGACGGGGTCGATGGCGCGCCGCCGCTCGGCCCAGGCCAGCCACTCCTGTTCCCAGGCGGCGTAGAGTTTCTCGATCTTCTCCCGCTTCGGGTGGTCGTCGAGCTCGTGGTACGTCTTGTCGAGCGGGATCCCCCGGGACCAGTCGGGGAATTCGGGCTCGATCCTGCGGCGCAGATGCGGGGCGCGCGTCTGCTTGAAGTCCCGGACACGGGTCTCGTCGATCCAGGGCGCGAGCAGGGGCTTGGGATGCGGGGCGTCCTCGCGTTCGGGGCGCCCGAGGGTCAGCCAGGCCGGTACGTCGGTACCGAGAGCACCGTCGAGCATCACGGCGACCTCGGGCGCGTCGGGCAGTTCCTCGAACCACACGGTGCCGGCGGCACCGTCGAGCGTGCGGACGGGCCGAGCCTTCGACTCCTCGGCCTCGGCGAGGAACCGGAAGATCTGGCGGACACGGGCCGCGTCGAGCTCGTCGGGGGAGAGCTCCTGGCGCCGGGGCGACGCGGCGGCCGTCGGCGGCCCGGTCGGCGGCGCCACGGTGGGCGCACTCGGCCGGTCGGACCCCGTGGGCTGTGCCGGTACGGCCCCGAGCACTGGTCGGCCTGGGGCCTGGCCTCCCTCCACGCCGATGAGGCCGTCACGGCCGTCTCGAGGCCCCGGCTCCGGCTCCGTGTCGGTGAACAGGGACGGCTGCTGCTCGCCGAACAGTGCCCCCTGGTCCGGAAGCAGCCCCGGCGCCGTACGCGTGGACGCCGCGGGGGACTCGACCGGTGCGGACGCCGCGGCCCGCGCCGTAGTGAAGGTGACGCTCTCGCGGCCGTGCGAGTAAGGGAACCTCACCTCGATGTCCAGCTCCGCGGCGGTGCCGGCCGGGATGCTGTAGGCCCAGGTCACGGAGGCTCGGCGGCCCTTGCGCAGGACGCCCTCGAGGCCCCCGTCGAGCAGGTCGCCGCGGTAGTCCTGTACCTGTCGTCCCGTTTTGCCGTACGGCCCGCCGCGCACCAGCAGGGTGATGTCGTCGACGTCGATGGGCCGGGCGGTGCCGTTGCTCAGACAGAGCGTGCACCGGACGAGGTCGTCGCCCTGTCGGTACCCGTCCGACTCCTCCGGATCGACCAGCTCGTACGGCACCACGTCGTCGACGCGGACGTGCAACCCGTCGCCGTACTGAAAGTCCGAGCCGACCGGCCACACACCGTCACCGAGGCCACTCTCACCCTGGCTCACGCGCCACCCCCCTGCTGTTCAGGGCCACATGGGTGGCTACTTGATGTCATCCCGCCCCGGCCACCCGAGTGCGCACACGACGCCCACCCCAGCACGCCTTGCGTATGTGAACTGAGCACACGGGCGAGCGTATCAGCGGGGTCGATTGCACGAGACCTGCCGGGCAACCCCCCACACAATCGCATCGAAACTTCGATGACAAAAAGACTACTCCGTTGACTCTGTTCACAGCAATACTCCATGATGACGGTGAGCGTCACCCACACGAGCTCGTGCCCCGCACACAAGAGAGGGAGGCCGCACATCATGCACATGGAAGTGCTCCAGGTCAGTCCCGAGTTGGCAGCAGAGTGGCTCACCCGCAACACCAGCAACCGGCCCCTCAGCAAGAGCGCCGTTCAGCAATTGGCCGGCAGGATCCAGCGAGGCGAGTGGCAGCTGACCCACCAGGGCATCGCATTCGACGAAGACGGCGTACTGATCGACGGACAGCACCGCCTGGCGGCCATCGCCAAAGCGGGAATGACGGTGCCCCTGACCGTCACCCACGGTGTCCCGCGCAGTTCCTTCACGGTGATGGACACCGGACGCAAGCGCACCGGCCGGGATGCCCTCGCGCTCGTGGGAGAGGCCAACTCGACCCACCTGGCGGCCGCCCTGCGTGGCCTCCACCTGTATCTGAACGCACCCAACTCGGCCTGGAGCGGCGGTTCGTCCGTGACGAGCAACGATCAACTGCTGACCATGCTCGACCAGCACCCCGGCGTCCGTGACGCCCTGCAGCACGGCATCGCGCTCAACCGTGCCTGCCGCATCACCGTCACAGCCGCGACCATCGGCTGGTACGTGACCACCGAAGCCCGGCCTGACATCGAACAGACCTCCTGGAAGGAAGGAATCGTCACCGGTGCACGACTCGAGCCCGGCGACCCCCGCCTGACCCTGCGCAACACGATGCTCAGCCTCGCCACGGGCAAGAGCCACCGACGCCGCGACGACTCACGTGAGCACCTGCTCTACTACCTCAAGGCGTGGAACGCGTGGGCCGAGGACAGGCCCATCAAGCTGCTGTGCCGGTCCCCCAACGAGACCATGCCCCGGATCACCAAGCAGACGACCGCAGTCTCGGCACACGGAGTGCTCCGTCAGTCGTAAGTAGTCAGAACCTGAACGTCGTTGACAGAGTTCACTGTAGATTGACGGGACCCGCGAGGGCCTGAAGACCGTCGGACAAGCCGTCAGACCGCGCCCATCCGGCCCAGGAAAGGAAGCGCATGCGCGCGCAGGAGATCACCTTCCTCAAGCTCGTCCAGGGTGACAAGCAGTTTCAGGTTCCGCTCTACCAACGCACGTACAGCTGGGGCAGGGAACAGCTGAAGCGACTGTGGGAGGACGTCGGCGAGCTCGTCGACCAACATCTTTCGGGGGAGGCCACCGCGCCGCACTTCCTGGGCTCCGTGGTACTCGCCCCCGGCCAACTCCAGGCCGGCGGTGTCCAGCGGTGGCTGGTCGTGGACGGACAGCAGCGGATGACGACGCTGATGCTGGCGTTCACCGCGTTGCGCGACCATCTCAGGGAGACCGGTGACGCGCGCGGTGTGGACCGGGTGCACCGGCAGACTCTGGTGAACGAGTTCCACGAGGGCCTCGACCACTACCGCCTGCTGCCGACACAGGCCGACCGCGAGGCCTACACGGCCTGTGTCCAGTCCCGCGCCGAAGCCGGCGGTGGTGACAACATCGGTGCCGCCTACCGGTTCTTCCTCGGCGCACTGGCCGAGGGCCGGGAGGCTGCGGACGACGACCGGTGGATCACGACGGTCGAGACCGTCCTCAAGGACCTCCTGTCGATCGTGGAGATCACAGCCGAGCCCGGTGACAACGTCTACCGAATCTTCGAGTCGATCAACAACACGGGAGTCGGGCTCAGCCAGAGCGACCTGCTGCGCAACTACGTGTTCATGCTCCTGCCCAAGCAGGGCGAGCGGGTCTACCAGGAGCTGTGGCTGCCCATGCAGCAGACGCTCGGCCCCAAGAACCTCGAACTCCTCGTCTGGCTCGACCTGGTGGTGCGCGGCCACCACAAGACCAAGCAGAGCGAGATCTACCGGGAGCAGCAGAAGCGGCTTCAGCCGTTGACCGGCGACGAGGACGCGCTGCAGCGCGAAGTCGCGCAACTCGCGGAACGCGGACGCCGGTTCCTCCGCATCATCGAGCCCCGGCGTGAGCGGTCGCCCGCGCTGCGCGCCGTACTGGAGCGCCTCGCCGCATGGGGCGGCCAGACCCACTACCCGCTCGCCCTTCACCTGCTGGACCTCGTCGACGGTGGAAGCACGACGTCCGACGACGCGGCGGAGGCGTTGAAGTACGTCGAGTCCTACCTGGTGCGGCGCCTCGTCTGCCAGACATCGACCACCGGCCTCAACCGCATCTTCATGGAGGCCCCCAAGGAACTGGAGACGGACCGTCCCGCCGCCGAGGCGGTCCGGCGGTTCCTGTCCGGCCGACGCCGCCGCTGGCCGAGCGACGAGGAACTGCGCGAAGCGATCCGCAGCAAGCCCTTCTACTGGAGTGGCCGCCCCCCGCAGCGGAGTTACATCCTGCGCCGCCTGGAGGAGAGTCACGGCTCCACCGAGCCCGTGGACTTCGTCAAGGCGAACCTGAGCGTCGAGCACGTACTACCGCAGCGACCGGCAGCCTCGTGGTTCGACCTGCTCGCCGACGAGACCGAGCCGAACCAGACGCCTCAGGAACTGCACGATCTGCTGGTGCACACCCTGGGCAATCTCACTCTCACCGGGGACAACGCGAAGCTGTCCAACAGCCCGTTCGAGCGCAAGCAGCAGCTCCTCGACTCGAGTGCCCTGCGCATGAACCAGGAGATCGCCGCGGAACGGCGCTGGGGCAAGGCCGAGATCCTGGCCCGCGCCGACCGTCTGACGGAGCGGGCGGTGGGCCTGTGGCCCGGGCCGATCGGCGGGGTCAAGCCGGCCGGAGAGGAGTGGCCGGGCTGGGCCGAGCTGCGGGCGGCCCTGGTGGGGATGCCGAGCGGCACGTGGACGACGTACGGCGATGTCGCCGAGTTGATCGGCAGCCACCCCGTTCCGGTAGGTACGTACCTGGGTTCCAACCCCACGGTCATCGGGGCCTACCGGGTCCTCACCGCGGATGGCAGGATCTCCGCGGCGTTCCGCTGGGCAGAGGGCAGTGACCGGCAGCCGCCGCAGGAACTGCTGACGGGTGAAGGCGTGAGGTTCGACCCGTCGGGCCGGGCCCACGGTTCGCAGCGCCTGACCGCGGCGGAGCTGGCGACCTTGCTCGGCAAGGACGTCACGCAGCCCGCGTCGCTCGACCCGCTTCCCGACGGGGAGAACGCGGCGGCGGCCGAGCGCTTCCGCGCGCAGCTGCAGGAGCACTGGCCGCAGACTTCGGCCGGGGTCCTGGGCACCCTCGACTTCTGGCGCCTGCAAGGCGGTCACGTCACCTACGGCAGGCACGAGGAGACGAGCTGCTTCCCGATGCTGGACGCGGGAACCAGTCGCCAGCCTCATCTGGTCTGGCCGGTCGCGATCTACCCGGTGAGCGGAACGGTCGAGGTGGTCTTCCAGTACCTCAAGGACCGCAGACCCTTCGACGACACGGAACAGCGCCGCGAACTGCTGAACCGCCTCAACAAGATCGAGGGCATCGACCTGCCCGAGGCGAAGCTGGAACTGCGTCCGTCCTTCCCCGTGCGGGTGTTCGCGGAGCACGAGGAAGAGATCTGCGGGGTGCTGGACTGGTTCGTGCACACGGCTGCACTGGATCTGGCACAACGGGAGTGAGCGAAGTCACCATCACGTATGAGGGAGGCATCCATGCACGTGCTGAGCGGACTTGAAATGACGCGCGGCAGCGGCCGAGTGACGACAACCGGCACGACACCGTCCGGCGAGACATCGGTGGGGAGCGCCGTCGAGTGGGAGCTCCGCCTTCCCGGACGTCCTACGCTCAAGATCCGCGACAACCACTGGCGCAACGGCGAACGGGACCTGAGGCTTCACAGGCCTCCGGTCATGCCTGAAACGCCCTCGGCTCTGTCGGATCTCCACGAACGGCTGCGTTCGGGCGTCGCTTCCACACCGGGACGGCCGGAACTCCGCATCATGGTGTATCTGACGTACGTCGACGAGCGCGACAGGCCGCGGTTCAACAAGTCGCTGACCACGTGGGACCTCACCGATCGGGTGGGACTGCTTGTATTGCGGGAGCTGACGGCGCGGGAAGGCGTCACACTGGAACCCGCTCATGACCGTCCGAACCTGCCGCTCGTCGATCTGGAGGATCCGCAGGACGAGAAGCCTTTCCAGCACGCATTGTTCTTCCCCGCCGAGGACGATGAGACGCCGGTACTAGGCTTCGCCCACTTCCGTGTCGTGCCCGTGCTCCGTCACGTCGGCTGGTTGAGCTCGGACGGCGGCTGAGGGGGCGTGGTACCGGGCAGGACGTGCCAAGGAACCGTCCGCGGCCTCGCCGGCCACACGATCTGCTTCACGGGGCGCGTGCTCGTCGACGGCGGGTGGACGGTCAGGCCGCGCTGTGCGGAACTGGCCGAGGATCGTGGTGCGGTGGCCAAGACCGACTTCTCGCGAAGGATCACCCTGGTCGTCTACGGCGATCTGGCCAGCAAGGTCGTGACGGACAGCCGCCGGGCCTACAGCAGCAAGCTTGTCGACGCCGATGCCTCACGCAACGGAGGACGGCACGTCTGCGTCGTGGACGCCGACGGTTTCTCTGAGTTGCTCAAGCGGCGGCCTGCCCCGTGTCTGGAACTGAGGAAGTCGGGTGCCGGGCGCGTGCGCCCCGTGGCGGCCGCTCCGGCCCGGAGCGAAATCCTCGGCGGCCCCCTGCGGGTGCGCAGACCGGGCCAACGCTCGTCCGGGGATCTCACACTCGATCTGAACCGTCTCGACAAGGCGACGGCCACGCACGAGGCGACGGTGGGTGCGCTCCTCGCGTACCTTTCCGGTCAAGGCATCGACGTACACGCTCATGCACCGGGCGCTCCCGCGTTCGACGCGGGGTGGTCACGCGGGGGAGACGTGTTCATCGCCGAGGTAAAGAGTCTGACGGGAGCGCGGGAGGATCAGCAGATCCACCTGGGCATCGGACAGGTCCTCGACTACGCGTACCAGCTCCGGGCCGCCCACCCCGACCGCCGCCTGCATCCCGTCCTGGTGCTGGAGAAGCGGCCGATGGACCCTCGGTGGTCCTCATTGGCCCGATCCGCCGGCATAGGGCTTACGTGGGCTCCTGGCTTCCCGGACCTGTGACGGTGAGATACGCGCACGGGTCGGCGCGTCCTGCGGCCCCCGTCGTGCCTCGAAGGGGCCGGCGAGGGAGAAGGGCGTGGGTCGTCCATGCCGTCTCCTCATCGGCCCCGGCCACGAAGTGGTCAATCGGCTCGGGCCCTAATCGGCATCATGGGTCGAGGACTCGGAACCAGCCGGTTCCGCAGACCTCACGCCAGTACTCTCGCCCTCACTGCCCGGCTCGATGGCGGCATGGCGCCGCCGTTCAAGCGCGTCGCGTTCAACGTCCGGGATCGACATCGACTCCGCAAGCACGGCGGCGAGCACGTCCACTTGAGTGTCATCGATGTCGGCGGGGAAGAGCCACCGGATGTTCTCGTCGCGCGTGATGAGGTCGATCGCCAAGCGCACGCTTTTGTCCTGTGTGGTCGCTGCTCGAACGTATCGCACTCGGTCGATCGGAATGTCCTGACCGATCTCGCCCTGCTCAAGAAATGCGTTCGTCTTGGCCGTGATGATGCGGCGATCCGTGACAGCGACCAGTTCCCTTACCGCGGTCTTGTCCCTCGCTGCCGCCAACTTCTCCTTCGCCCCGCCAAGGAGCGCAGAAACGGGACTGAGGGCGTCGAGCTGGTCGGGGAAGCCGAGGACACGCAGGTTCTCACCATCCTCGATGAACCATCGCAGAATGCGAAGGTACGGCTTGAGCTCCAATGATTTGGGTGCGCAGACGACGCCCGGAGCTTCGAGCGGAGCCGCTGGTGGATGAAGAGCATCGGCAAGAGGCTCGATCGCTTCCAGAAGACGGGCGGAGGTTTCGCGGGCTGCCTTCACGTCCTTCCGCTTCCCTGACAGCGGCCATGCGTCGGGGCCGGGGAGCTCGGCCGCGATCCGCAGCTCCCGCGTCAGTGCGTCGACGAGGCGCGTTGCCTCGGCGAGAGCGGAGTCGAACTCCGTGCGCGTGTCGCGCGCGATGACCTCGGCGTACTGAGCCTCGGCCTGGTCCGCACGTCCAGCGGCCCTTGCCCTGGCGGCGCGCAGTGCGTGGTAGCCGGTCCATGCCCTGAGGGAGGAAAGGAGGGCGTGGGCGTCGAAGGCGATCGCTTCGGCGTTCGTCTGAAGATACTCTCTGTGGCTGCGTACCTCGGCCCGGCCGATGCGTTCAATGTGGTCGCGAACGTTCCCCTGGTACCGCTCAAGCTGCTTCTGCAGCTGCGCTCCACTACCTGCGACGTCCTCCCACAGGGACGTCGGGACCGATTCGATCTCCCGCGCCTGGTCCACCGCGCGATCGATGGCGGCGACGAGCCCTGTCAGTTCGGCCCACTGATCCTTGCGGATGGTGGTCAGTACCTGGCTTGTCACCGCGAGGTTGGTCCTGACCAGGCCCGAGACCTCGCTCAGCATCATCTGAAGGGCGACCATGGCCAGCGCCGGCCCGATCGAGGCTGCGGTCTGCGCCTTGTTCACCGCATTCACGGAGTAGAAGCGGGCCTGACGCATGATGCGGCCAGGAATCATCACCGCTCCGAGGTTCCCGCCGTCCTTGACGGCGAGCGTCGCGCCGCTGTTCAGCAGGGCCTGTGTCGTGGCGTCGATCCTGTAGAGCCCCTGCACTCCGGCGAACGCGTTCCCGAGGTTGCCGACCGCGGTCGCCGCGTTCCCGATCGAGGCGAGGATCGCTGAGAGCTGCTTGCGGTCGGCAGCCGGCACGAGCCCGAAGTCGATCAGATCGGGCTTCAGCTCCGGCGGGACCTCACCGGCGACAAGAGCCACCCCTGGGAGCACCTCCACCAGGACCGTCGATACCGTCGCCGGGTCGATGTCCGAGTCGGACGTCAAACCGTCCACATCAGGTGAGTCGGCGGTACTGCCCCAGCCGTTCTCCTCAGGCTGGGTGCTCCCCGTCGAGTCCTCAGGTTCCTGCATGCGATCTCCTCCCCACGAGGGCGCGCGACGGACAGACATCGTCGGCGTTCCCTGGCTGAAGTCTATGGCTCGGCACCCTACGGTTCGGCCCGAATCCAGCGGCGCCGATTCCGGACCAGCCTGACCGTGCGCCGGCACATCCACCCACCCCCACCCCGTGATTCAGCTCCAACCCACATCTCTGCAGGCTGTCGAAGCCGATCGCGAAGTACGACTAAGGTACTGACCTGCTCCGGAACCAGCACACAGTCAGCAGCTCTCGCCGAACTTGACGGCCCCGATCGTCACCGGCTGCCCGTCGAGCTTCGCCCCGGCTGCGGGGTCGGTCGAGCAGACCTGCCAGTTGGACTCGACGAGCACCATCCGGTCCTGACCGGACACGTCGTTGACCGTGATGCTGGTGGAGCCGTCGAGCGCCTGGCGGGCGACCTTGACGGACTTGCCCGCGAAGTCCGGCATGGTGCCACCGGCCTCCTCGGGTTCGGCCTGGTCACCGCTCGCGGGACAGCTCTCCTCGAGCTTGACGGTACTGAAGTCGACCTCCGTGTCCGTCGGTTGCGTGCCGGAGGCGGGACTCTGGGCGCAGACCTTCCAGTTCCGGTCGAGGAGCTGGTTGCGGCCCCGCCCGAGCGCGTCGTGGGACGTGAGGAGGTAGAAGCCGGCGGCCTGCGCCTCGTCCTGGGCACTCTGCAGCCCCTTGCCGACCATGTCGGGGAGCGTCGCGGTGGTCTCGGCGTCGGCCGAGGGATCCTCGGCCGCCTCACCGGTGTCGGCGGCCGACGCCTCGGGAGCCGACGGGGCGGTGGAGGCGGCGTCGTCCGTGCCGCTGTCGGCGGTCGGGCCGCAGGCGGTGAGGGCTGCGAGCAGCAGCGTCGCGGCTGCGGAGACACGGGTGATGCGCATGGTGAACCCCAAAACTGTTGCGGATGAGAGTGGCCTGTCGTGCGGACACGCATGGGGCCCGTTGCCCCGCCGGTCGGCCCCGGAGGAGTGCTCCACCGGCGGTGAGCCGGACCTGCTCGGCGGCACCGGCCGGACCAGTATGTCGTTCGTGCACTCAGTTCACAACTCTATGCTAAAAATCTGATGTGCACCCTGCCCTTCGGCGCTCGGGGTGCTTAGGCTCTGAGCCGGTTCGGAGCCGAACACCGGGGTGGGGAGAGGGCGATGAAGAAGGACACGTTGGAGTACGAGCGGGCGCTGGACGCCGTGGTCGACATCCTGCGGGACCGGGCATGCGCGGGGGCGGCACCGCTGACGTACGGCGACCTCAGTACCGAGTTGGCTCGGAGGGGCCACCACGTCCCCGCCTTCGAGGGCCCCATGCCCTACCTGCTCGAGGACGCCTCCGTCCGGGAGAGCCCGGACGGGTCGCTGCCCCTGCTCTCGGCGCTCGTGGTCCTGCGGGAGACCAGGCGGCCGTCCGGCGGCTTCTTCAAACTGGCCCGGCGCGCACCCTACAAGCGACCGGGTGACGACATGGAGCTGTGGGTCAAGGAGATCAACCGGCTCTCGAGTCACTTCTCTGTTCGCTGAAGGCTTGTCGACAGGGGCGGGACGGACCGCCGCAGTCCCGTACGAAGGAACAATCTGTGAGTGAGAACGGCTCCGGCGGAAGAGTCCAGCCGGCCCGTCCCGGTGACCCCTCCCGCATGGGCCCGTACCGAATCGTCGGCCGTCTCGGGGCCGGAGGCATGGGGACAGTCCATGCCGGTGTCGGCTCCGACGGAACGCGCGTCGCGGTGAAGGTGGTTCATCCGGAGCAGGCCCAAGAGCCGGAGTTCAGGGCCCGTTTCAGGCGTGAGGTGGAGCTGTCCTCCCGCGTCACCGGCCCGTACCTGGTCCCGCTTCTCACCGCCGACCCGGACGCGGAGACCCCGTGGCTGGCCACCGCGTACGTCCCCGGTCTGACGCTGCACCAGCACCTGCTCGCCCACGGCCCGCTCGCCGGAGGCAGCCTGTACGCGCTCGCGGGGGCCACCGCACAGGCGCTGGCGGCCATCCACACCGCGGGCGTGGTGCACCGCGACGTGAAACCGCAGAACGTCATCCTCACGCCCGGCGGCCCGCGCGTACTGGACTTCGGGATCGCTCACGCCGCCGACGGAACCAGCGTCACCCGCACCGGTGTCATGACCGGCACCCCCGGCTGGATCAGCCCCGAGCACTACCGCACGGGGACCACCGGCCCCGAGAGCGACGTGTTCGCCTGGGGAGCGCTCCTGGCCTACGCGGCCACCGGAAGGCTGCCCTTCGGCACCGGCGCACCGGACGTGGTCGCGTTCCGCGTGATGTCCGGGGAACCGGACCTGGACGGCGTCCCCGCGCAACTGCGTCGGATTACGGAGAAGGCGCTGGCCAAGGAGCCGGACGAACGCCCGTCGGCCGCCGAGGCCGCCCGGGCGTGCGCGGAACTGCTGGCCTCCCAGGTCACCCAGGTGCTGCCTGCCGGCGCGGTACCGGAAACGGCCGTGGACATGGTCACGGCCCTCTGGGACGTACCGGTCGAGGCCGATCCGGCATGGCACGTGCCCCCGCAGCGGAATCGGTCGAAGCGACGGCTGGTGGGCGCCGTGGTTCTTGCCGCCGCCGTCGTCGGCGGCCTGGCCGGAGGGGCGGCCGCCCTGATGCCCGGCGACACGGGGAACGGCGAACGCACTTCCTCCGCCACTCCCCCGGCGTCGCCTCTCGCCTCGGCCGGGTCCGCACAGCCGTCCGCGGACACCGCGAAGGACGACACGGCGGGAGGGGAACAGCAGGCCGCGGGCGACGACTTGGCGGATAGGAAGAGCTGGGGGCAGGCACGTGCGGCACAGGGAGAGGGCGAGCACGCCGTGGCAAGCGCACTGCTGCACGATCTGGACGTCCTCGCCCGGGACCTCAACCCTATCGAACTCTCCTTGGGGGCCGTGGAGTTCCACTCGTCACGCGGGGAGGTCTACTTCTCGTACCGGCTGGACGCCGAGGACGAGCACGGGATCCTGTACGCGGAAACGGAGATCGCCAGGTCCATGTGCCTGACGCTGAATGATGTCGTCCTCCGCCTTCATCCCGAGCTGCCCTACCGCACGTACGTCACGGTGAGGGAGGAGGATGGCCGTGACCCGCAGGTGACGTGGCAGGAGGACTTCGTCGCCGACGCCCAGTGCCGATCGGCCCTCGAGGACGGCACCGACGCGGCCTACGGCACCGGCCAGGACTGGGAGCCGGACGAGTACGGACTCGGGGAGGCGATGATCCCCAGCACCGACGGCACCGAGATCCGGGTCGCGGACCGTACCGCCACGAAGATCATCGAGCGGACCAACGCGATGCGCGAGACGCTCGGCACCGACCAGGTGCTCGGCCACGACGAGATCAAGGTGGGCTTCGGCCCGGCGAATTCGGCCATGTACGTATGGTCGGAGTACCTGATGTGGAACCAGGGACAGATCGAGACCTGGGCGGACATGGTCGCCGGCGAGGCGTGCCGGGCCCTGGCGAACCAGAGGCAGACCTCGGGCGACGGCTGGCCGTACACCCGCTACGCCGTGGCGGAGATCGGCGGATCGGGCTACCTGATGATCCGCTGGGGCACGGTCACTCCGCAGGCCGACTGTTCCGCGTGAGCCACGTCCCGGGCGCGGCCCCCACTGCCGTCCAGCTTCCGCGGGCGTCGACGGGAGCGGTCGGCGGCGGCGCGAACCGCATCAGGTCCGGGCCCTCCGTCGCGGCACCTCGTAACGCACGAGCGCACTGGCGAAGGGCTCGCCGGTCCGACGGGCGTACACCATCCGCGCGCGCACCTCCCGCAGCGTGCGCGGACGGTACCCGGGCCCGCCGCAGCAGCTCTTGTGGAAGCGGACACCCGCGTGGAGCAGGACGGACAGCACCCTCCAGGCCCGGGTGTCCCGGCGCGGCGGCGCGGCGAAGGCCGATCCCGCGTGGATGAGCGGTTCCGCGCAGCGGGGACAGATGCGGTGCGGCCTGTCCCTGTCGTAGGGCTGCTTGTACGAGGCCCGACAGGGCAGGCAGACGTAGGAGGTCTTTCCGTGGCCCATGCGGCAAGGATAGGCGGGATCCGTGCGGGGCTCGACGCATTTCAGGTGCAGGGGCGGCTCCCTGGAGGTCTTCGGGGATCCTCACGGACGGTGGCCGTCGCACCGTGACCGTGCGGAACGGGGACGACGCGCCGCACACTCTCCGGGTGATCGTGTTGCAGCCCGTCCTCGAAGTCTCCGATCCCGCCGGCTTCACGCTCTGGCCGGTCGCCGGGATCGAGCCGTACGGCTTCCTGCCGCTCAGTGGCGCGCTCGCTCCCGCCGAGGTCGGCACGGCGATCATGAGCATCGCCGCCCACAACGACGTCGTACCGGCCGACGACCGCCCGCCGCGGCCTGCGGACCCGCTCGGCTCCTTCCTGCACGGGCTGCTCACCGTGGACGACGTCTTCGCGTCCGGCGGCTTGCGGGTCACGGACACCGCCACCGGCGTCACGTTGCTGCCGGGCTGCTGCAACGGCCTCGAGGAACGCCACGACTGGTTCGACGTCCTCGACGGGGACGGCTGGGCCTCCTTCGGCCACGACCCGTCCCCGCTCGCCGAACGCCACGGCGACGCCGTCCGCCTGACCGTGGACGCCGACCGGGACGACAGCCCCGTGATCGAGCTCGCCGTCGGCGACCTGCGGCACCTGCTCACCGGAGCGGAGCGCGACCTGACCGAATTTCTGGCCCTGACGGCCGCGTGGGCCGTCCGGCAACTCCCCGATCACGCCGCCCAGGTGACCGCCGCCCTCGGCCGCGCCCTGCTCCTCCCCGCACAGGGCCCGCCGTCCGCCTCACCCCGACGGCCGGGAACCGTCGCCTGACGCACACCCCCGCCTCACCGTCCGGTCTCGTCCTTCGGCACCGAGGCCCGCGGGACGAGGCGAGGAGGCAGTGGACGGGGCGGACGGGCGTGAGCGGCGTGGGCGCGTTCCTGCTCCCGCCGCCAGATCGCCAGCAGGGCTTCCTCCGTCCGCGGCACCGCGAGTCCTGCGGCCCCGAGGACGTCCCGGAAGAAGACCACCGGACCACCGTGGGCGTCTACGACCAGCGCGGAGAGCAGAGGGAAACTGTCGGCCCCCGCTCGCCGGTCCAGCGTCACCAGCCAGTGCCGGGGCCCCAGTCCGGACTCGCTGGTGTTCAGGTCGCCGAGCGCGACGTTGCCGCCCTGGGCGGCAACTCCGATGAGCTGGCTTCTGAGTCGGTCCACCGGGTCCTCGGCGGGCGTGGAGCTCCTGGACGGCTCCCCTGACCGCGCGAGCCTGGCCTTGCTCTGGGCCGCCTCCATCCTCGCCAGCCGTTTCGCCTCCTTGTCGGTACGCCGGTTCGCCGCTTTCAAAACGCCGTTCACGGCCTTCAATTCGTCCTCGACGAGACGGACGTGATATCCGGAGCTCCTGTCGGCCACCTTGGCCCGTTGGGCTGCCGACAGGAGTGCGCCGTCGTGGTGCGCGAGCCACGTCTGCGTCTCGCTGATGACCTCTCGCGCCCGTTTCCGCGTCGGCTTGTCGACAAGGCTCAGGAGACCGGTGAGCTCTTGGAGCAGGGAGCGCAGACGCTTCACCATGGAGGTGTCGGCGACCGTCCTGCCCATCGGCCTCGCCACGTTCACCTGACGGTCGGCGGGGCGCCGCACCTTGACCTCGGGGGTCAGGCCCGCGCCCCCGCTCTTCCTCACGAATTGCCGCACCAGCGGCTGTTCGGGCCTCAGAGAGAAGCGCGGCGGCATCGTGCGCGGGGGCGTCCCGTACGCCGCGAACGCCCGCTCGGTCTCCACCACGGCCCAGCGTTTGATCCTGGAGGGCGTGCCGGCGTAGGCCACGCCGAGCTGCGAGAGGATGTTGGACAGGTACGGGAGCGGTGCGTCGCCCTCCCGGATAAGCGCCGACAGGACCGGCGCGTGGTCGCGCAGCGGGCTGTCCAACTCGACGAGCAGGTAACGCCGGTCGGTGTGGGAGTACCTCGCCAGTTCGGGGTTCACCGTGCGGGCGAGGGTCTCCCACGTGGTCGTGGTGTGCAGGCGGGCGTGATGTGACAACGCGTCGCGCAGGGCCGTCACCAGCTCGGCGCGGGTCATCGGCGCGGATGCCACTGGCGTGCCGCTCACCGGCGGTGGCTCGGTCACCGCGGTGCGTGTCGCCGTCACGGCCTGCGTCGTCGGTGGCGGGGCCGCCTGCGCCGCCCGGCGTACGGGCTCCGGAACGAACGGGGATTCCGGAATGGAGGGCGGGACCCACAGACCGGTGCGCTGAGCCTCGTGCGCGTTGAGACGTACATAGCGGTTCGCCTCGACCGCCCAGCCCGCGGTTCCCTCGGCGATCAACAAGCGGGCGCCGTCGGCGACGCGGTAGACGTGCTCGGCCGGCGGCACCTTGGTGTCTCCCGGGAGGGACACCAGCGCTCGGACGATCGGACTGTCCACGGGCTTCACATCGGCCACGAGCAGGTGCCGGTCCTCCGCCGTGAACGGGGAGCCGGCCGGCACGTCGGCCTCGGGGTCGAGCGCGAAGACGAGACCTCCCTGGAGCGGGAGCACGGTCGGTCGGGGGCGGATCAGGCGGATCTTCTCGGTCTCCGGTGTGGCGATGCCGGACGACGTCACCGCGCACTCCTCCAGCGGTGTCCAGGACACCGTGCGGTCCCGCGCCTCGGCTCCGATATGGACGCGGCGCTCGCCGCCCACCGTTTCGCAGCGGACCCGGAGGCAGTAGCCGTGACGGCCGACGAACTGCTGGGTGATCGGCCCTTCCGAGGAGAAGATCCAGTCCATGCCATCGGCGTCCGCGGCGAGTTCGTCGTCGGCCCGGCGCCAGGCCCGGTAGTCGACGGCACCGAGCTGGAAGCGCAGCCGGCGACGACTGTCGGGCAGATACACGTCCACCACGTCGCCCGGACCGGTGCCGAGGTCGCGCGTCTCGACCCGCCCCTTCACCTGCCGCTTGCCGAGCAGCCTCTGCACTCCCCGTTTGATGAAGAGGTGGTCGGCGCTGGACTCACCGTTGTTCTTCCGGTGACAGACCGGAGCCGTCGAGTGGTGGGCGAAGTGGCACACCTTGGTGGTGTAACGGCGGTCGCTCAGCTCCCCGCCACAGCCGCCGAGCTGCAGCCCGCACCAGTAGCTGTAGCCGGGATGTGCCTTGCGCCAGCGATCCAGTTCCCACGCGTCCATCGGCAGAATGACCGGATGGTCGGAGTTCTTGTGACCGATCACGGCTGTCTGCACGAGACGGTGGTCGAGCATGGGACCTCGCAGTGGGACGTCAGAGGAATGTCCGCCCGAACGGCGGGAGTGGCACGATCCACTTAAGTATGCTTTTCATGCACTGAGTTCACAAGAAATCTGCGAGATTTCGCGTACACCCTTGCTCTCCTGATGCGGGTGCCGCACACTCACGACGCATACACACCTGCGGCGAGACCGGGCACTCCGGCCGTGTGCGACCGTACGAGCGCGTGAACCGAGCGCGCCAACCGATTTACGCGCCCTGCCGTTTGGTCAAATACTGCCTCATACTGCGCGTCAGGAGGGGTTGGCTCCGTTTGACGTACGGGGCCCGAGGTCTGGGGGGACCATGGCTGACGCACGCCTGCAGTGGTTACAGGACGCCGTCTCGGCGTTCGGCGCGGAGTGCAAGCGCAGCTTGGCGGGGCCGGGTGATCGCGAGGCGGCGATCCGGGGCCCGCTGGAGCAGTTGTTCCGCGCCATGGGGAAGCACCACGCCCTGCGCGAGATCAGCTGGCATCCGGAAACGCGCATACCGCACCTCGGTGTGCGCCCCGACTACGCCGTACGCGTCGACGCCCAGATCACCGGCTACATCGAGGTGAAGCGGCCCGGCAAGAGCGTCGACCCCGACACCTTCACCGGTCACGACAAACGGCAGTGGCAGCGCCTGCGCGACCTGCCGAACCTGCTCTACACCAACGGCACTCACTGGCGCCTCTTCCAGTACGGCACGCAGGTCGGCGAGGAGGTGGTGCTGTCCGGGTCGCTCAAGACCGCCGGAGCGAAACTCGCCGCCGCCGATCCGACCGCCTTCGACGCGCTCGCACGAACGGTGCTCCTCTGGGAACCGCAGGCGGTCCGACGGGTCTCGGTCCTCGTCCACCACATCGCCCCGCTGTGCCGGCTCCTGCGCGAGGCCGTGCGGGAACAACTGCGCGCGGAGAGCGGGACGGACGCCGACGACCCCACCGTCGAGCGCCCCTTCACCGGTCTGCGAAGCGACTGGCGCCGCCTGCTCTTCCCTACCGCCGACGACGCGACCTTCGCCGACGGCTACGCCCAGACCGTCACCTTCGCCCTGCTCCTCGCCCGTACGGAAGGCATCCGGGTCACCGGCACGAGCTTCCACGAGATCGGACGGCAGCTCCACGCCGGTCACGCCCTGATGGGAAAGGCCCTCCAGCTCCTCACCGACAACGTCAACGAGCGGTTCGAGGTGACCCTGGACCTCCTCGCCCGCACCGTAGAACGCGTCGAGTGGGAGACCATCCGGCAGGGCAACCGGGACGCGTACCTGCACCTCTACGAGTCGTTCCTCTCCGTCTACGACGACGACCTGCGCCGGCGCAGCGGCTCCTACTACACCCCGCACCAGGTGGTCGAGGAGATGGTGCGCCTCGCCGAGGAGGTCCTGCGCACCCGCCTGGGCAAGGCCCGCGGCTACGGTGACGACGCCGTCCACATCGTCGACCCCGCGATGGGCACCGGAACCTACCTGCACACGGTCATCGAGCGGGTGGCGCGGCAGGCCGCCGAACGCTCCGGCGACGCCATGGCGCGAGACGCGATCGGCCGCCTCGCCGGGCGCCTGTACGGTTTCGAACTGCAGATGGGCCCGTTCGCGGTCGCCGAACTCCGCGCCGCCGACCTGCTCAAGAAGCACGGCGCCGAACTCCCGCCGGGCGGGCTCAACCTCCACGTCACGGACACGCTCGACGACCCCTACGTCCAGGAGGAGCAGCTCGCCTCCACCTACGCGGCCCTGTCGGTCTCCCGTGCCCGCGCCAACCACGTGAAGGCCAACGTGCCCGTCACCGTGGTCATCTCCAACCCACCCTACGACGACAAGGCCGAGAACCGCGGCGGCTGGATCGAGAAGCGCGTCAAGGGCCAGGGCCGCCCGCCCCTGGACGACTTCCGCCACCCCGGGAACGGCCGCTACGAGCACGCGCTGAAGAACCTGTACGTCTACTTCTGGCGCTGGGCCACGTGGAAGGTCTTCGACGCCCACGAGGACGACCGGCACGGCGTCGTCTGCTTCATCACCCCGTCCGCCTTCGCCACCGGCCCAGCCGGGCGGGGCATGCGGGACTACCTGCGCCGGACGTGCGACGAGGGGTGGATCATCAACTTGTCGCCCGAGGGACAACGCTCGGACGTGGCCACCCGCGTCTTCCCGCACGTCGCCCAGCCGCTGTCCATCTGCCTCTTCGTACGGCGCGCGGACCACGACGCCATCCGCCCCGCTCGCATCCACTACCGGGCCCTGCACGGCAAGCGTGCGGAGAAGTTCGCCCAGCTCCGGTCGGTGGGCCTGGACGACGACGGCTGGCGGGACGCACACACTCAAGGGACACGGCCCTTCACCCCGGCGGCGTTGTCCGGCTGGGAGGAGTACCCGGCGCTGGACTCGCTGTTCCCCTGGGGCAGTCCGGGCTGCAAGACGAACCGGTCCTGGGTCACGTCACCTCACCCGTCGGTCCTCCAGCGGCGCTGGGCCCGTCTCGGCGGTGAGCAGGCCCCTGAGGCCAAGGCCCTCCTCTTCAAGGAGACACCGGACCGCCGGCTCGGCACACGGGCCGCGTGTCTGCCGGGCTTCCCGCACCCCGACCGAACCGTCGACAAGGAGGCCGGAACCCGCCCATCGCTCCTGCGCATCGCCCTGCGCAGCTTCGACCGCCAGTGGCTCATCGCCGACAACCGGGTACTCGACCGCCCACGGCCCGAGCTGTGGGAGTCCTTGCAACCGGGTCAGGTGTTCCTCAACCAGCAGAGCAGCCACGAGATCGACCGTGGCCCCGCGCTGGTGGCGACGGCGCTGCTCCCGGACACGCATCATTTCAACGGCCGGGGCGGAAGGGTGCACCCCGTCCTTCACCCGGACGGCAGTGCCAACGTGCCGACCGGTCTGCTCCGGTACCTGTCCGGTGTCCTCGGCCTGGACGGGGTGACCGTGCACGACCTCGCCGCCTACGCCGTGGCCGTCGCCGGGCATAGCGCCTTCACCGAGCAGTTCGCCGAGGAACTGCTCACCCCGGGCGTCCGGTTACCCCTCAGCCGCGACCCGGAGCTGTGGAGCGAGGCAGTCCGTGTCGGGCATGCGCTTCTGTGGGCGGCCACCTACGGTGAGCGGGGCACTCCGCCCGCCGCACCGGCGTCCGGGCAGGAGGATGTCGGCTTCCCTCCCGGGGACCCACGCCAGGTGCGGTACGTGACCCCGATCGGCTCCGCCGTGCCCGACACGCTGGCGTACGACGAGGGGAGCGGCACCCTCCACGTGGGACCGGGCACCTTCACGGGAGTTCCGCCCGAGGTCTGGAACTACGAGGTCGGCAGCATGCGGATCGTGAAGAAGTGGTTCGGCTACCGGAAGGCCTCCCCCACCAGCCGGAAGACCAGCCCTCTGGACGACCTCCACGTCACGGCGTGGCCGAGCGAGTGGTCCACGGAGCTGATCGACCTGTTGTCCGTCCTGCGCCGCCTGGTCGACCTCGCTCCGGCACAACAGGCCCTCACCACGAAGATCGTGAACTCCCCGGTGGTCACTGTCACCGACCTCATGTCGGCGGGCGTTCTCCCGCCGCAGCCCAGGGCCGACCGTGCCCGCCGACGCGTCGTGCTGGACTTCGACCGACCGGCGGACGAACCGTGACGGCGGCTACGCACCATCGCCGGCCGCGACATGAGCCTCGGCCCGTTCCAGGTTCCACGACCCCTCCGCGAGCCGTCTCAGGGCGTGTCCGGCGGAGCGGGGCGCCGTACCGCGCCCGACGGTGTCGGCGAAGGACACCACCGCACTCAACCGTCCCGCCAGCTCGTCGTACTCCGCCGTACGCAGAGTCGCCGCTCCGGTGACGGTGAGGCGAAGCGTGCCCCGGTCGCCGTCCCGCTGCTCGACCAGTCCGGCCCACAGCAGTGCCGGAAGGGCCTCCCGGACCTCGTCCGCGTCGAGGTCCCGGACCGCGTAGGACTCGGGCTCGGCTTCGGGTGCTGGGAGGTCGCAGAGGTCGAGTTCCCGCAACAGGCGTTGCTGGAGCGGCGACAACTGTCCGATGGGATCGAGCATGGCCCCAGTATGGCCCCCACCGTGCGGGGCGCGGGCTCTCCTGGCGCACCCGTACCACGGTGTCCACAGAGGCTCGGCCCCACTGCCTGCCTGGCACTGAATCAGGTCGGGCACAACACCTCCGCCCAGACCGTCTTCGTGTACGCGTCCCGCACCTCGCAGCCCCACCGTTCGGAGTAGGTCTCAACGAGCAGCAGTCCACGTCCCGACACAGCGTCGGTCGCCGCCGGTTCAGCCCCCGGGCCGCGGGGAAGGTAACCCGGGCGAGTGTCGGTCATCTCGATGCGGACGACGCCGTGCTCGGTCAGGTGGAGCAGCGTCAGACGGAAATCGCGTCCGGGGTTACGGCCGTGGGTGATGGCGTTGGCCGCCAGCTCCGCCGTAACGAGGGCGACGGCCTGTGACGTCTCGGAGTCGTACGGGGTCCCCCAGGCCGCGAGCTGCTGTCCGGCGAGGCGACGGGCGAGACGGGCTCCGCGTGGAGTGCTGCTGAGAAGGACGGTGAGGTGTGGGGCAGCGGCGGATGGCTCGACCCTGAGATTGGATGGCTTCACAGAGCCACCGTCACGTCACGCAGATGGCCTGGCGAGGTCGGACTTCCGTACCCGGGCTCGCGGTACGGCCGCTGTACGGGTTCGTACGACAGGTGCACGAGTCCGCGCCCGTGGCTGGAGCGCCGGGCGTAGAGGTGGCCGCCGGTCGGACGCCGTCTGTGTACGGGATTCGAAGGCCGTAGACGACGGCGCCGTGCTGCGGGTCGGTCGGGGCGGGTGGGCCGTGCTCGTGGCGCTCGCGACTGTGTAGTTCCGCGCGATGGTGCCCTTCGGTGGAAGGGCACCATCCACCGGTTTCGCCCGCTGGGGGAACCGGTCGGTCACTCCGCGGCCAGTTCTTCCATCCTGGCCAGCACTCCTTCCGCGAGTCCGCGGAACTCCCGATAGCAGGTTTGCACGTACTTCTGGGTGCTGCCGAGCGCGCCGTCGGCCGCCTTCAGGTCGAACATGGGCTTCCGTGCGTCGTGGGCGAGCTGAGCCCTTTCAGGGAGAAGAGGTCCGCGGCGAGCGGCATGAGCACGGTGTCCGCCGCGATGAGCGCGGACCGGTTGATCGCCCCGAGGTTCGGGCCCACGTCGACCAACACGATGTCCGCGTGGACGGCTGCGGCGGCCTGCTCCACGACGCGGTGGAACGCGGTGGTCGTACGGATCGCCGCGATGCCGCCGGCGAAGGTCTTGAACCACTCGTTGGACAGCTTGTCCTCGAAGCGGCTCAGGTCCAGGCTGCCCGCCAGCAGCCACAGGCCGTCCTGCAGTTCGGCCGGCTCTACGGGGGCGACGTCTCCGGTGCCCTCCAGGATCGGCCGCACCCCGTCGGCGATGGTCTGCCCGCTGCGGACGCGGCCGGTCCCGGGCAGGGCGGGCGGAGCGGCGCCCTGCGCGATGAGTTCGGAGGGGTTCTCCCAGAGCTCTTCGATCTCGGTCTCGTCCAAGCACATCGAGGTGAGTTTCGCCTGCGGGTCGAGGTCGACGGCCAGCACGGTGAGCCCGAGCCTTCGGAACATGTGCGCCATGTGATAGGTCAGAGTCGTTTTCCCCACTCCGCCCGTGTTGTTGAACAGCGCGATCGACGTCCGGCTCATGAGGCCCTCCGAAGGGTGACGGCCCACGAGGAGTCATCGACCTGGAACTCTGCGGGAGGATTTCCGTTGCGTCCGAGCGTCGCGGGGGTGCGGTAGTCGGTCACGCGGTCGAAGTTGTCGTCCCTGACCTGACCGAACGGCCCTCCGGGATTGGTCACAGACGGCTTCAGCGCATCCTCAGGATCGCCCCGTCCACCACCGCGACGCCGGTGCCGTCAGTCCGCCTGCCGCCGCTCTCCTGGCCGCCGTCGCCCGCGCCCTGCTGCCCTGACACTCGGCCCCGAATCCGCCCCTCGCGGCTGCGGCTCCGAGGAATGGCATCGTGCCGGAGACGACGGATCACGTGGCGCCGCCGACCGAAACGGGCGAAGCCCCGCTCCCCGACCTCACTGCACTGTTCACCGCCCTCGCTGCGACGAACATGCCCGGAGCCGTCCCCCTCACGCCACCGGTCGAGCCCTGGCAGGCCCGTCACTCGGGCAGATTCCGTCACTACAGCAGACCCGCGCCGGACGTATGGGCGGCCGAAACCGTCGGCTGCCCCGAGTGCGGAGGCAGGGACGGCCCCTGGACAGTGGCCTGCGACTGGCACCGGGCCACGTTTGGCTGCCCTTGCGGGGCGGTGGTGGTGAGCACGGCCTCGTCTTATCCGAGATCTGGCTCGTACTGCCGGAGACCTGACCGATCCTCCGGGCGACCAGGGCATCCGGTCCTCGGCCGCGTCACAAACCGTGGTCAGCAGCTGGTCGATCCAGCTCGTCACCCGGTGCTTCACCGCGTGCCGGCGGTTGCAGTACCGGCGCCACCGGCGCTGCTTCAACGGGCGGTCGCACCACTTGCATATCTGGCTCACGGCGCCCATCTCACCATGATGCGATCGTCGTGCGGAAAGGGGCGAAGCCCGTTTCCGTCGACGGGAACCGACCCTCGCTGCACGCGGTCGTACGGGACTCGGTACGGGTGTTGTACGGGTCCGGAGCCGTACCCAGGCCACCGCGGCGTGCGTTGAGCAAGGTATCGGCGGTCCGGTCGGGAGCCGCCCGGGGTACGGGTGGGCGGGGTGCGTTGCGGGACGGAAGGGCGTTAGGCATGAGTACGGTGCGGGAGACGCGGAGCGGTCGGGCGGCGAAGGCGAAGGACGAGGGCGGGGGCGACCTGCCGGGGGCGTGGGCGGCGTACGGGAGGTTGCTCCAGCATCTGCGAAAGCGGGCCGGGCTGAACCAGCAGCAGCTGGGGGAGGCCATCGGCTACTCGCTGGAGCAGGTCTCCTCGGTCGAGCAGGGGCGGCGGCCGGCGAAGGCGGCGTTCACACGGGCCGCGGACCGGGTGCTGGAGGCGGGTGGGGTTCTGGAGGTTCTCCAGGACGAGGTGGACCGGGCGAAGCTGCCGCGCTTCTTCCGCAACTTCGCGGTCATCGAGGCGGAGGCAGTGAGTCGCTGCGACTATGAGCCACTGCTCGTGCCGGGGCTGTTGCAGACGGAGGCGTACGCGCGGGCTGTCTTTTCCGGGCACTGCCCACCGCTGAGCGAGGAGAGCATCGACCAACGTACGGAAGCGCGGCTTGGGCGGCAGAAGCTGTTGGATCGGGTGCCGCTCACGGAGGTCTCCTTCATCATCAACGAGGAGGCGCTACGCGATCCGGTGGGCAGCCCCGAGGTCATGCGCGAACAGTGGCAACGCATCCTCGAAGTAGGTGCGTTGCGGAATGTGGAGGTCCAGGTCGTGCCCGCCTGCCGGGGCTTCCACCCCGGTAAGAACGGTGCGTTCGTGGTAGTGGAGACCCAGGATCACAAGCACCTCGGATACTTCGAGTCCCAGGGTGTCGGGTGCGTCGTCTCCGAGCCCACCGAGGTCAGTACCTTCGCCTTGCGATATGGCAAGCTGCGGTCGCAGGCCTTGAACGTCGAGGAGTCTGCGCGACTCATCGAGCGGATGGTGGGAGAGACGTGAGCGTGGAGCGGATGGCCGAGCACCTGGACAGGCTGCACTGGTTCAAGAGCAGCTACAGCGGATCCGACGGCGGCAACTGCGTGGAGGTGGCTACCGGTCTCAACGCCGTGTACGTACGGGACTCCAAGATTGGGGGCGACGGGCCGGTGCTGCTGGTCAACCGGGGCGGGTGGGCGGCGTTCGTCGCGCTCACGGCGGGATAGCGCCGCCCAGTACTTCCGAGCGGAACAACGGGCTGGTTCGCGTCACTTGAGGTGACGCGAACCAGCCCGTTGTCATGCCACCGGCTCAGAAGAGGGCACCCTCGGTGCCCTCACCGAAATCCGACCTACCTCGCGCAGCCAGCTGCTCCTTGCGCTTCCGTACGACCTTCAGGGAGGGCGGAGGCAGGTCGGGGTGCTTCTCCCTGGCCTTCTTCTCCGTCACTCCCTTGTGCAGACCAAGGTGAACCTCGTCGGCGTACACCTGGTGGTTCAACTGACGCAGGCGGTCAATAATTTCAGTCCGGGCCAGCAGGCCGATGGTGTAGCGGATGCCTTGCTCCGTCTCGTGGAAGCCATGGTCGAGAGGGAACGTCTCATGAGTCGGGTCGATCGGTGGGGTTTGCCCGGATCCGTCCTGGAGATCACTCCAACCGTAAGCCTCGACGGTAGCCTGATCGATTTCCTCGTGGATACTGCGGAGTTCGACGATTCCCTCGTCCTGGCAATCAGGATCGTGGACCAAGTTGTAAGTATCCGTGAGTCCCATAGTGCGAGCGAGCATCAACATTCGACGATGGGTGTCCAGAAGAGCCCCAGCCTTCCGCAATCGCTCAGTGGGCGTTGGACGGCCAAGCGTCTCCACCACATCCGAGAGACTGTAGTTGATACGAGTCTCTAGCGTGGATGTCCGGTCCAGTGTCCACCAGAAGTGGGGCGCACTACTCAGCAACGCGAGCAAAGCAGTATCATCCGACGCGAAGACTCCTAGCCTGTGGGAAAGAACCTGCCCGGTTGGCACCATTACAGGCATAACTGCCTTCCCGACTAGCGAGATGACAATGCAGCGCCTCAGCTGCTTGATGGCCACTCGCATCCCTGGAGCCAACTTCTCATACTGCCACCACTTTTCCCGTACGGACTTCTTGTCATCGCCCAGCAGTTCCCGCTGCGGCTTCACATGTTTGCGGACGTGCTCGAATGCCGCCGGAAAGCACAGGGCTTCGCTTTGGCTCATACCGCCGAAATCAATGATCTGTCGGCTCGGGGCACACTCAGGATCGTTGCTCACGTCTTGGCCGGTTAGATAACCAAAGATTACTTCCTCTGACCGGGCATCAGCAGCTACGAGCTCTTCTGCCTGTTCGGCCTGCAAGACGAACCCGATGCCATTGACATTGTTGCCCATGTAGGCAAGATGTGCACTCTGTTGCAACTTCTCGACCCACGACCGCATCCGCGTGACGGGATTGAGTGACGTCGTGATGCCGCTGGGCGCGGCCTGCCCGCCAAGAATGGCGGGAACACCTTTAGCAATCTCCTTAGCCATCCATACAGCGCAGTACTCCAGGACAGCAGATTTCGAGGGCCACGGAGCGCTCTTGATTCCTCGCCTGATTTCTACGCCCGCACCAATCAATTGATCGAGGCCCACCTCGCGGGTGTCACCCTGCGCCAAAGTATTGGTCGCAATAATGCCCGTTTGACCCGAGGCATTCAGTAGTTCATGAATCCTGAGCGCGAAATACGCGACGAGGTCCGCATTTCCTCGCACTTCATTGGCGAGGAAATCAACCATATATTCACGGTAGGCCTGCCCAAGAGGTGCAGTGAGCTTTTTACCGCCGAGGAACGGAGGATTTCCCACAACGGCGTCGAACCCGCCCCTTAGCGAATACACCTCCGGAAATACCAGCGGCCAGTGCACCGGCCGCCGTTCCAGAGCCCCCTCCGGCAATTCCGCGGCCAGCCACTCCTCCGCCGCGGCCCTCGCCTCGCACACCACCTCCGAGTTGTCCTCGACGCCGTCCGCCACGACCTGCTGAACGATCCATGCAGCCCGCGGGAACAGATCCCGAACCCGCTCGCCCCCGTCCTCCTCATACCATGGCACCCGCCCCGAAGCACAAGTGGCCAGCGCTGCCCCCGCAATCAGGTCACCCACCAACCGAAGCCGCCGCGAGTGCCGGTTGACCTCCTCCAGCCGCTCCCGCTTCTTCTGGAGCGCCGGCAGGTCGACGCCCTTGATGGCGGTGATCGCCAAGCGCTCGCGCGTCAGTTGGTCGACCAGTTCCCGTGCCTGCTCGGCCAGGACGTCGGTCTGCCCCTGCGGCTTCATGTGGACGGACTGGAGCTGCTCCATGCTGTGCACGCCCAGCAGCGAGTCGCCGCACACCAACCTGTCGTCCAGGAACGTAAAGGGCCGCTCGGGGTCCATGGACACCAGCCACAGCGACAGCTTGGCCATCTCCACGGCCATTGCGTTGATGTCCACGCCGTACAGGCAGTGTTCGATGATCTGGCGGCGTGCTTCGACCACTACCGGGTCCTGTTCCGCGTCCGCCGCCGTAACGGCGTCCACCGCCCGGCCCGCGCGGTACGCCATCGCATCCGTGCGGCCCTCGGCCTCCCAGGCCTCGATGAGGCGGTCCCCCAGGTAGCGGCACGCCGCCACCAAGAACGCCGCCGAGCCCATCGCGATGTCCGCGACCTTCAGGTCCAGGATCTGGTCGGCGGACTTCAGGCGCCACTCCCCCGTGTCCGCCGTCTGGAGCGGGCCCGGCTCGTAGACCAAGGGCTCCAGTGCGTGCAGGACGACTTCCTCGGCCAGGAAGCGGGGCGTGTAGTGCGTTCCCGTGTTCTTCCGCAGGGAGGACTCGGTGACGAACAGCGCGCCGTTCGGGATGACCGTCGGGAGGCCGCGCAGGTCGTCGCGGAGGATGCCGACGAACGGGAGCAGCCGCTCCGTCAGTGCCGCGTCCTTCGTCACCGCGTTCAGGCGGCGACGGGCCTCCGCCGACTCCTCCGCACCCAACGGGGCGAGCTTCTTCTCCAACTGGCCCGCCGTCGCCGGAGGTTTGGGGTCCTTCCACTTCTCATGGATGGACTTCGCCAGCGTCTTCAGCGAGCCGCCCGCCTTCGCCGCCAGGGACTCCAGCTCCCGCAGCGGGACCTCGTGTTCCAGGCCCTCCGGGCCGATCAGGCCCACCATGTGCTCGGTGGCCCGGCGCCCGTCGAAGGACAGCAAGCCCTCGTAGACGTAGCCGATCTGCTCGACATCCAGCGCGCGGAAGCTGAGGGTGCGGACCTCGCGGTCCTTGCCCTTGCCGACGCGGACCTCCTGCACGGCCTGGAGCATGTGCAGGACCGTGCGGTCGTCGATGGGGAGGAGCGGGGTGGTGCGCTCGAGCCACGGGTACTTGTCGGGGTCGAAGATCGAGCCGTCGTACGCGGGGAGGCGGAAGCCGGAGCCCGGGTGGTCCACTCCCCCGTGCACGGCGTGGAAGAGGGCGATCAGGCGGTGCCAGGCCGACGTCGTGTGCTCAAGCGACGTCTCGCCCTCCTCGTCCGCCCGCGCCTTCAACTCGTCGCGCAGGAAGCGGGCCGAGTACGAGCGTGCGTACACCTCGTTGTCGGCGGGGAGTAGGCCTCGTTCTTCCGCGAAGAGGAGGAAGACGACGCGCATCATCACCGCGACCGCGCCGCGGTAGATGTCGCCTGCCGGTACCCCCGACGCGTGCAGGCCTGCCGCACCGTTCTCGACGGCACGCACATCCGCCCGCCCGATCGCGTCGACGAGGAGTTCGACCGCCTGCCGGACCTGGACGCCGAGCGCCTCGGTGACGTCCTCGCCCGCCGCCAGGCTCGCTTTGAGCAGCCCGACCAGCGTCTCGGACTCGTCGTACTCGAAGAAGCGACGCCGGCTCAGCAGCGACCCGAACGCGCGGACGACGTTGCGTTCCGCCGCCTCGTTCCAGCCGATGGAGTCGAAGACGGCGGTGGTCGTCACGCCGCCCAGCGGGGCCCAGACCAGGCACCACCAGCGGCCGTCGGTGACCAGGCCCAGCGGGACGCCGTGGTGACGCAGGAGACGGGCCAGGCGGTCGGCTGGAGCCGCCGCCCAGTCGCCACCACCGCCCGCCCGCGCAGTCGGCACGGTGCCCGCAGGGACCGTGACGCCCAGCAGCCTCACCCTCTTCGCGGCAGCGTCGACGTCCGGCTCGGCGGCAAGGTCGGCACCCGGTTCCACCAGCGCGAAGTCCGGGCGGACCTCCGTGTTGTGCTCGGCCACCCGCAGGGCGAGGCGGTCCAGGCCGTGGTGCTCGGAGTCGCCCTCGCGGAAGGTGAGGGCGTCGTCCCAGCCGAGCAGGCGGCGCAGGACGTACGCCACCCACGCGTCGCGCCCGGCGACCGTGTCCGTCTGCCAGTCGGCGTGGTGGGCACGCAGCCGGGCCCGCTCGTCCTTCTCCAGGGTGTCGAGCTGAGGCCAGGCGCGCAGCAGGACGGGCATCGTCAGGAAGGGGCCGGAGACCTCGGTGAGGTCCAGCCACTCCTGGTGCTGCCGGCGGCCGTCGGCGGCCTGGGCCTTGGCGGCGGCTACTCCACGGCTCATGGGGCGGCGGGGGCTCATCGGCGGGCTTCCTTTGCGGGGACGACGAAGACGACGGCGGCGGGGAAGAGGTGCGAGCGGGGCTCGCGGTAGCGGGCGGCGATGGCGGCCAGCTCGCGCTCGCGCTCGGCGGGGAGGCCTTCGAGGCGGTGCTGCCAGCGCTGGCGGTCCTCCTCGAACTGGCGGCGTTCGTGGCCGGTCAGTTCGTGGGCGGTGAGGAGGGCGAGCTGTTCGCCCTCTCCGTCGCCCTCCTCCTTGAGCTTTGCGCGCAGGGTGTTCTCGAAGCGGTCGAGGGTGGCGGTGATGCGGCGCTCCTCTTCCGTCCGGCGGTCGGCGAGGCGGCTCTCGAGCTGGCGGCCGAGTTCGGCGGCGCGGGCCTCCAGGGAGCGGTACAGGGGGTCGCGGAGCTTGGGCCAGGCCTCCGTGAGTTCCCTGCGCAGGTGCGGGGCGGCCTCCGTGCCCTGGGTGAGGGCCTGGGACAGGATCCGGCCCTGCTCGCCCACCGACTCCCAGCGGCGGAAGCGTCCCGTGTCGCCGAACCAGCCGCCCGCGTAGAGGACTTCCTCGTGCAGGCGGGTGCCGTCGGTGCCGACGAGGACGTAACGGGCGTACGCCGAGACGAGCGTCGTCGTGACGGCCGGGTCGTCGGTGACGACGGCGGTGACGCGGCTCAGGCCGACCGAGTCGGCGTTCCAGACGGCCGCCGTGAGCAGGCGCGTGGAGAGGGCGACGAGGGGGTGCTTGAGGTGGGCGAGGACCACGTCGTCCCTGCCCTGCGCGGCGACCTGCGGGGAGAAGGTGAGCGGGCGCTGCTCGCCCTCGCGGAGCTTGTGCGCGAGACCGCGGGTCGCGCGCTCCCAACTGCCGGACAGCGGCTGTACGTCGAAGAGGTCGCCGGGTTCGAAGTCCTCGGCGCGGACGGTGGACGGCTGGAGCGGCGGCTGGTGGTCGAGGGCCAGGGCCGTGTCGACGACGCGCTTGACGTTGACCGGCGTCAGGCCCAGCGTGTCGACCGTCTCCTCGTACTGGTCGGCGAGCCGCTTCGTCTGGGCCGTGACGTTCTGCTCGGGGGCGACGTCGCCGCCCGTGCGGCGGCCCTTGATGGGCTTGGGCCTGGCGTTCTCGACGTCGACGGGAGCGGTGTCGCCGGTCATGCGGCGCTGTACCGCGTCGGCGAGGACGGCGTTGACGGAGCCCAGGTCGTGCTCCATGCGGGCGACCTTCTTGGCGACGCGGGAGAGGAACTCCAGGTCGGCCTCGTACGAGCCGGCCTGGGCCTGCTGCCAGCCGGAGCCGATGAAGTGGGCGATCTCCGGGTCCTTCTTCTGGCCCCAGCGGTCGACGCGGCCGATGCGCTGTTCGAGCTTGTTGGGGTTGAAGGGGATGTCGTAGTTGATCAGGCGGTGGCAGTGGTTCTGGAGGTCGATGCCCTCGCCGGCGGCGTCGGTGGCGAGGAGGATGCGGACCTTGCCCTCGGCGCGGGACGGCTCGGTCTGGAAGCCGAGGCGGATGCGCTCGCGCTCCTCGGTGGAGAGGCCGCCGTGCAGGCGCTCGACGCGGCCGCCGTCGGTGAGTTCCTCCTGCTGGAGGAGGTCGTGGAGCCACTCCTGGGTGTCGCGGTACTCGGTGAAGACCACGATCCGTTCGTTGGTCCACTTCTTGCCGTCGGGGCGGCAGACGGCCTTGATCTCGGCGATCAGCGCCTCCGCCTTGGAGTCGGGCGCGGCCTCGTGGGTGAGGGCCCAGCGCTCCATCTCCTGGAGCAGGTCCAGTTCCTGGCCGTCCTCCGCCGGGGTGAGCGAGGTGGAGCGGGTCAGGGCGTCGTCCTCCGCGTCGACCAGGCCGGTGTCGTCGAGGTCGGCGACGATGTCGGCGAACTCCTCCAGCCACTCCGGTACTTCGGCGGCTGCCGAGCGTCCTCGGGCCGGGCCGCCGCCGGTGTCGTCCAGGTGGGAGAGGTAGACCTGGACGGTGTGGAGGAAGGCGGCCGGGGAGGAGAACAGGCGCTTCTTCAGCAGCAGGGTCACCAGGTCGGCGGCGCGGCGGCCGCCCCGGGCCTTCGGGGTGAGCTTCTTACGACGGAGTTCCGCGAACGAACCGAGCAGTTCGTGGATCGCGCGCTCCTGCCGCGTGTAGTCGACGGCGAGTTCGCGCGTGACGCGGGTGCGGAAGCGGGGCGTGCCGTCGGCGTTGGTGACCGTCGACTTCAGGCGGCGTACGACGGTGTCCTTCAGCGCCTCCTTGTCGGGGTCGACGCCGCGAGCGAAGCGCTGGTCGTCGATGAGTTCGAGGAGGGCGGTGTACGACTCGGGGTAGCCGTTGTGCGGGGTGGCGGAGAGGAAGAGGCGGTGTTCGAAATGCGGGACCAGGCGCCGGATCAGCTTGGTCTGCTGGGAGTCGACGGCGTAGACCTGCTTGGGTGCGGCGGGGGCGACGTGGTGGGCCTCGTCGAGGACGAGAAGGTCGAAGAAGCGCTTGTGCTCACCGTCGGGGCTCTCCTCGGGGGCGCCGATGACCTCGTCGAGGAGGCGCTGTGCCTTCTGGCCGCGCAGCCAGGGCAGGGAGACGATGGTGAGCGGGTGGACGCGGAAGGGGTTTGCCGCTGTGCCGTGGGTGCGGCGGAGGCGGGCGCAGTGCTCGGAGTCGACGATGGTGAACTCCAGGCCGAACTTCTCGGCCATCTCGTCGCGCCACTTGAGGGTGAGGCCTGCGGGGCAGACGACCATGGTGCGGCGGGCCCGGCCGCGCAGTAGCAGTTCCTGGACGACGAGTCCGGCCTCGATGGTCTTGCCGAGGCCGACGTCGTCGGCGAGGAGGAGGTTGACGCGAGGGGCGCCGACGGCGCGGGAGACCGGCTCGAGCTGGTACGGCTCGACGGCGACGCCGGAGCGGAACGGGGCCTGGAGGGTCTTGGCGTCGGCGGAGGCCACTGCGGACCAGCGGACGGCGTCGAGGAACGCGGCAAGGCGGTTCGGGGAGTCGTAGGTGCCGGTGGAGGCGTCGGGGAGGGAGCCGGCGGGCAGGACGCGGCGGCCGGGCTCGACCTCCCAGATGACGGAGAGGGTGTCGCCGAAGCGGCCGTCGGCGACGGACTGGAGGTGGACCAGGGTGGCGGGGCGGCGCTCCTCCTCACCATCCTCTGCGGGCGGGGAGGGTTCCACACGGGCGACCACCCACGACTGGCCGCGCACCTCGACGAGGTTGCCCTCCTCGGGGAGCTTCTCGGCTGCCCCCGACCGCTCGGTCTCACGCTGAGCTGCTGACGTCATGGGCGCTGTTCCCCTCGGTTCTCTCCTGCTGCCGTCCGTAGACAGTGTCCTGTCTCCCCACCGGAACGGTGCGACCGCAGGCTAGCACGCTCGTCACCTGTGAACATAGATTACAAGCTCACTTGCTGTCAGGTTCCGGCACCTGTGGTCACGGGTCACCTCATACGGCGAAGTCGGTCGAGCAGCGCGCGGGCGCGCCCGGACCCGGAGTCGGCGGCGGGGAGGATCCGGTCCTCGTCGTCGGCGAGGCGCTTCAGCAGTTCCCCGGCCGCGTGGCGCTCGCCGGTGCGGGCCAGCAGGACAGCGATCTCGTACCGCGTGTCCAGCACCCCGGGGTCGTCGGGTCCGAGGAGGCTGCGCTGCTCGGCGAGGACCGACTTCAGCTCGTCGAGTGCCTCGCGGGTGCGGCCGATGGTGCCCGCGCACAGGGCGTGTCCGGCGCGGGCGGCGAGCACGTCGGCCCGTCCGAGGCCGGCACCGGCCATCAGGTCGCCGTACTCCTGGAGGGCGCGGGCCGGGTGGCCGGAGCGGCGGAGGCGGTCGATCTCGGCCAGCCGCGGGTGCGGAATCACCGGCTTCGACGGGCGGGCCGGGACGGGTGACGCCCAGGTCGCCACGCGCAGGGCCACCTCGGCCGCGGAGGCGGGCCGGTCCTCCGGCTTCTTCTCCAGGAGCGCCTCCACCAGCTCCCGCAGTCCGGCCGGGACGCCGGGGCGGCGTTCGTCGAGCGGGGGCACGGGGTCGTGCGCGTGCTGGTGGTAGAGGTAGAAGTGGCTTCCGGTGGCGAAGGGCGGGGCGCCGGTGAGCAGCTCGTAGAGGACGCAGCCCAGCGAGTACAGGTCGCTGGCGGGCACGGTCTGGCCCACGGCCTGTTCGGGAGGCATGTACATCACGGTGCCGGGGGTGGCGTTCGCCGCGGTGAAGCGGGTTTCGCCGGGTTGCGGCTCGAGAGCGGCGGCGACGCCGAAGTCGAGGACCTTGGTCTCGCCGTCGGGCGTGATCATCAGGTTCGAGGGTTTGAGGTCTCGGTGTACGACGCTCTTCGCGTGGGCGTGGGCCAGGACGTCGGCCGTACGCCGGGTGATGTCGGCGGCACGCTGGACGGGCTGCGGGCCCTCGCTCTTGAGGACGGCGTCGAGGGCTCGGCCGGGGATGAGGTCCATGACGAGGTAGAGCTCCCCGTCGTGGCTGCCGTGGTCGTGGACGGCGGGGATGCCCGGGTGGTTCAGGCGGCTGGTGAGTCGGGCCTCGCGGAGGAAGCGGCGCTCCAGTGAGGTGAAGTCGGCGCCGCCCGCCGGAGGGGCGAGGAGTTTCACCGCGACCTCGCGGCCGCCCTCCCTGTCGTTCGCCGCCCAGACGACTCCCATGCCGCCCCGGCCCAGCTCCCGGGTGAGCTCGTACCGTCCAAGGTTTCGCCGCATCGCGCCCGTCCCCAGTCCCGGCGCCCGTGCGCCCTAGGCTTCCCTGTGGCCGGGGCGTGGTCAGGTCACGCACCCGGTCGGCGCGGCCATTTTCTCACCGCTCACACAAGGCTCTGCTCCCCCGGCACCATGTTCACGCCGGGCGCCTCTCAGCACGGACACCGCCCGCGCGGGGACCGCATCCGCGGAGTGCCGCTCACGCCGGGTTCCGCTCACACGGGGATCGGTCCCTGCGGGACCAGGAACGGGCGGCGAGGGTCCTCCGGCGTACCTCGCCGGGCGGCCAGCCGGGGGTCGGGAACCGGGAGGTGGGGGGCCAGGGCCGTGTACACCTCCGCCGCGGAGGACGGGCGGTCCTCCGGACGCTTGGCGAGCAGGGCTGTGATCAGTTCCCCCAGGTCGCGGGGGACGTCGACCCCCGAGTCCGCGATCAAGGGCGGCGGTGAGCTCAGGTGGTGCGTCGCCAGCAGCGCCGGCTGGTCCGTGGCGAAGAGGGTCTCGCCCGTGAGCATGTGGTGCAGCAGGCAGCCGACCGCGTAGAGGTCGCTGCGCCCGTCGAGCCGGCCGTGCCCGGAAAGCAGTTCGGGCGAGGCGCACACGATGTTGCCGACGCTCTCGCCCGTCATGGTCAGGCGCGGGTCGGTGTCGCTCAGCACCTTCACCAGTCCGAAGTCCAGGATCTTCACGAGACCGTCCCCGCGGACCATGACGTTCTGCGTCTTGAGGTCACGATGGACGAGGCCGGCCCCGTGGGCGGCCGACAGGCCGGCGCACAACTGGGCCGCGACCGCGGCGGCCGTGGGCACGTCGAACCGTCCGTCGTCCTGTTGGTCGAAGAGGAACTCGAGGGTGGTGCCCTCGATCAACTCCATCACCAGGCAGCAGGTGCCGTCCGTGATGGACGCGTCGAAGACGGTGGTCGTGTTCGGGTGGCTGAGGCGTGCCGCGGCCTTCGCCTCCCGCTGAAAGCGCCGCAGCGCCTCTTCCCGGCTCTGGGGAACGGCGAGCAGGTGGGCGGCGACCGTCTTCACGGCCACGGGCCGCTCCAGGCGCATGTCCCGTCCTTGCCACACATGGCCCATCAGCCCTCGGCCGAGCACCGATGTGAGCTGGTAGCGGTCCAGGAGCACTGTCCCAGGCGTGAATTTCTGCATTTCGCCCGTCCTCCACACTATCCGCACAACACACGCGGACACTTGCACTGTGAACACTGTCAATGAGCGTAGTAGCCTCTCACGTACAGCCGCGTTACGGAGACCCGCTCACCACCAACCCGCACGCACACCCCCAGTACCTCGGAGACTGTCGATGAGTACAACCGGTTCCGTACCCGTCAGCCTCGCCGAGATCGCCCGGATCGCCGGGGTGGGACGTGCCGCGGTGAGCAACTGGCGGCGGCGTCACGACTCCTTCCCCACGCGTATCGGAGGCACGGACGTCAGTCCCCAGTTCTCCCTGGCGGAGGTCGAACAGTGGCTGCGGGACAACGGCAAGCTCGACAGCATCGCGGGGCGCGAGCTCCTGTGGCCACGGTTCGAGGTGCTCGGCAGCAGGGACCAGTCGGGTCTGGCCATCTCCGAGGCGGCCCACCGTATGCGTTCGCCACGCGCACGTTCCTCACGGGTGGAACTCTCCCCCGAGGCCGAGCGTCTGGCGGTCGAGGCGGCGAAGCTGGGGCGCAACGAGGGGACGCGCGAGACGTTCGAGTTCCTGCTCCAGCGGTGGCTCGAGACCCATGTGCGTCAGCTGAGCACCACGCCTGCGCCCCTCGCCACCCTGATGGCACGGATCGGGTTCGACGTCCGTGTCGGCGGGCCCGACGAGGGACTCACCGTCCTCGACCCGGCCTGCGGCACAGGGCACCTGGCGGCTGCTGCCGTGCAGGAGTGCGCGAGTCCGGGTGTCAGGGTGCTGGCGTGCGAGCGGGACCCCGCCCTCGCCGCACTGGCCTCCGCCCGGTTGGCGTTCGTCGCGGACGACCACGACGTCCGTACGGAGATCGCCACTGCCGACGCTCTGCGCGCGGACCCGTTCGCCCAGGTGCCGGCGGACGTCGCACTGTGCAACCCGCCGTTCAACGAGCGTGACTGGGGCTACGAGGAACTCGCCACCGACCAGCGCTGGACCTACGGTCTCCCGCCGCGCACCGAGCCCGAACTGGCCTGGGTGCAGCACCTGCTCGCCCATCTCGAGCCCGGCGGGGCGGCCGTCGTCGTTCTGCCTCCCGCGGTCGCCTCACGCAAGGCCGGCCGGCGCATCCGAGGCTCCCTGCTGCGCACCGGCGCGCTCCGGGCCGTGGTGGCTCTCCCGCCCGGCAGCGCCCAACCGCACAGCGTCTCGCTCCAGTTGTGGATCCTCAGAGCCGCTCCGGACGGCCCGGGGACGGGCTCGCCCGGCCAGGACGCGCTTCTGATCGACGCGACGCGCTTCGCGCGAACCGGCGGGCGGGAGTCCGGCCCCACCTGGGAGCCGCTCCAGGCCTTTGTCCTCTCCGCGCTGCAAGCCCTCGACCACCCGGACGTGGAGCTGCCGGACGGTGCCGTCCGGGTTCCTCTCATCGAACTTCTGGACGACGAGGTGGACGTCACGCCCGGGCGCTACACCTCGGTGCGCACCGAGCCGTCCGGCCTCGAACTCTCGACGGTCTGGAAGGAAGTGGGGGCGACGCTGACCGACCTGGCTCGTCGGGCCGAGCGCCTGTCGGAACTGGAGTTCGACGGTGACGGACCACAGACCACGGTCGGCGTCGGAGATCTCGTCAAGGCTGGTGCCCTGTCGTTGCGCGCCGGGCAGCAGCCGCTGGACGGTGCGGTGGCGTCCGGAGGGACCTCCGTGCCCCTGCTCACCGTTGCCGACCTAGTGGCGGACGGCACACCCAGCGGAAACGTCGCCGTCGAGTCGGCCCCTGTGATCGCCGAGAAGGGCGATGTCGTGGTCGCCGGTGTCGTGCGGGCGTTCAAGGCCTGGGTGCATGAGGGGCCTCCGACGGCCCTGGGACCGCAGTTGCACGCCCTGCGGGTGGACCCGGCGAAACTGGACGCGCACTTCCTGGCGGGCTGCCTGCGCGCGCCGTCCAACGGACGTCAGGCGGGCACCCACGCCTCCAGTTCGTCACGGGTCGATATCCGGCGCCTGCAGGTTCTCCAACTCCCTCTGACGGAGCAGGCGGCGTACGCCGAGGTCTTCCGGAGCCTCAGAGACTTCGAGACGCGACTCGTCAACGCCGACGGCACGGGCAGGAAACTGGTGAACGACGTGTCCGACCTGCTCGCCGCGGGTGGGCTCGGCGTCTGACCTCACCCGAGGTCCTCCAGAAGCAGATCGAGCGCCGCCTCCTCGTGCAGGGCGATTCCCACAGCGGTCATCGTGGGGGCCAATTCCGGATCCCAGGCGGCCTCGGCCGGCGGGCCGGTGAGTAGGATCGTCGGTGTGTCCCGCACTTGGGCACGTGACGCCAGGTACTCGTAGTCGGCCGCCCGCATCCGCCACGGTTCCGCTCCGTACCGCTGCGTGATCCGGTTGGCGAGTGCGATGCCGGGCCAGTCGAAGTCGCCGTGGTAGGCGAAGGTGCAGCCGGACGCCGCCAGGACATCGAGGAGGGTGAGGACGACCGTCGTCGCGCTGCCCGAGGTGCAGACCAGGGGTGCGGTACGGGCGGTGTCGGCGGCGGCCTCGACCACGCGGGGGTTCTCGCAGACGTGGACCCGGGCGCCGGGCGGCAACCGCAGAGTCAGTGTGCGTAGTTCGCGCAGGGTCAGGTGGGTTTCCCTGTGGTGGTCGGCGCGCTCGCACAGGGCCGTCTCCTGCCAGGTACCGCCGGTGGGGCGCAGGCCGTAGGTGAGGACCGTGCTGGAGACCTCGTCCGGGGTGACCGAGGCCGTGCGCCACAGGGCACGGCGGGTGGGGGCGTCGGTGGGGAACTCCGTGTCGTGCGCCAGGGCTATGCCTCGTAGGACCAGCCGGGACAGCAGGGTGCCGTCGTCCAGGCCGTGGGCGGAGCCGGTTGCTCGGGTGGCCAGTTCGCCGCGGCCCCAGGAAACGGGAGTGGGGTGCGCGTCGCCGTCCGGGAAGAGCGTGGCCAGGGTGCGGATCGCCTGGGTGACGACCGTGGCCGCGGTGTACGGGTCCTGGCGGGTGAGGGTGCCGCCGCGTCGTAGGTCCTCCAGCCACCGCTCCGTCCAAGGCTGGGACGACAGAGAGGTGGACTCCAGCTCCGTCCGGGCCGTCGACCATACGCGGGCCCGTTCGGCCGTCGCCGCGTCGCGGAGCGCCCTGCGGTCCGTCAGGGGCGGGCCCAGCGCCTCCAGGGTCGCAGCCAGGCCCCGGCCGGCCGCGCTGGTGTGCAGGCGGGCGTCCAGGTCGGAGAGGCTGATCGCGGCGGTGGTGCCGGTGACGGGTCTGGCCAGGAGGAGGGAGAGGGCCTCGCGTTCCGGTGCGTCCAGGTGCTGGAGTCTCATGGTGCCGGTGGGCCGAAGGCCGTTGCGTTCGAGACGGGCGCGGGCCGCCGTCCAGAGGCGGTTGAGGCCCGGCCGGGTGAGGAAGGCGAGGGTCTCGGCGTTCAGGGAACCCTCGTCGGCGCGTCCGGGGCGGCTCATACCGGCATCAGTCTCCGATGCCGCCCGTTCCACGTGTAGTGCAGCGTGGCCACGCCCCGTACGTGCGGGTCGCGCAGGCATTCGTAGATGTGGAGGGACGGTACGTCGGGCCAGTTGCCGATCAGGCGTTCGCTGGTGAGGACGAAGTCGAGGTCCAGGTCGACCAGGATGCGGCCGAGGCGGGCGTGGGTGGGCTCGTCGACCTTGGCGAACGCGTCGTCGAGGAGGATCAGGCGGGGTGTATGCGGGGCGGTGTCGGCGAGGCCGGTGAAGTGCGCCGCCGCCGCTGCGAAGAGGACCAGGTAGGAGAGGACGCGCTGCTCGCCCTGGCTCAGGCCCGTGCGGCCGGAGAGTTTGCGGCGGCTGCCCGGTGCCGCGTCGTTCACCACCCAGGGGGTGAACGTGAACCAGCTGCGGTAGTCCAGGGCGGTGCGCAGGTGGGCCGCGTAACCGGCGGAGGGGTCGGCGCGGCGGGCATCCTCGATACGGCGCTGGAGGACGTCGCGGAGTCGCTCGGACTGCTCACGGGTGCGCAGACCCGAGGGGCTGCGCAGGAGGTCGACGGCCGCCTTGACGTCCGCCTCCACCCCGTCGGCCAGTTTCCAGTCGAGGCTGACGCCCAGACCGTGCGAGGTGCGGACCGTGTCGAGGGTGGTGTTGAGCGCGGCGACCAGGGCGCCGGCGGCCAGCACCTGTGCGGACAGGTGATCGCCCAGCTCTCCGGTCAAAAAGCGCTGGAAGACCTCGCGTTCGCGTTCGGTCAGACGGTCGCGTGCCTCGGCGGCCTCGGTCGCGATGCGCTCGCCGACCTCGGCGATGTCGCGCGGACCCCGGTCGTCGACGAGTCGGCAGAGCTTGATGCCGTCCTGTTCCTCGATCGTCGCGTCGTAACCGCCGGAGAGCTGGTCGCGCAGTTCGGTGTGGCGGTTGAGGAGGGCGGTGTCCGAGAGGTCGCGGTGTTCGGCGTCCAGGCCGCCGCGCACGGCGTCGACCAGTCGGCTCAGTGCCGTGATGCGCTCCCTCGGGTCATGGTGGACGGGGTCCGGCTTGACGGGTCCCCCGCCCGCGTCGGCGTGGAGGCCCGCCGCCCTCAGGACGCCCGGCAGCGACAGGGCCACTCGCAGACCGCTGCCGCAGGCCAGTGCCTCGGTCTCCTGGGCGGCGAGTGCCTCGCGCCACTTCCTCTCGTCTTCTTCCGCCCGTACGCGCAGGTCGTGCACCTCGTCCCGGTCCCTCCTCGCTGGCGGGAGCTGCCGTCCCACGGCGTCCAGGCGGCGCTTCACCCCGGCCTCGCGGGCGAGGATCTCCTGCTCCGTGGCACCGAGGGCGTCTTCCAGGCCCCGGACGGTACGGCGGGCCGTCTCCAGGCGGCCCAGCGGCTCGGCGTAGTCCGCCTCGGCTTCCCGGCGGGCGGACTCGGCGCGCTCGTGGTCCGTGCGGCCGGCGCGGTGGCTCTCGGTCGTGGACAGGACCGCGCTGATCCGCCGCCGCAGCTGCTGGGTGCCCTGTCCGAGGCGGTCGAGGGCCAGGCGGACCGTGCCGAGTGCGGCCGGGTTCACCGGGAGGTCCTGGGCACTCGCCGTCGCCTCGGTCTCACGTCGGACGGTGACCGCGCGGGTGCGTGCCTGCTGCGCCTCCCGGGTGGCTGCGGACGCCTGCGCGGCGAGGGACTCGGCGGCACGCTCGGCCTCGGCCGTTCGGGCCCACGCATCGGTCAGTCCTCGTGCCGAGGGCGGTCGGCGCAGGGTGCCGCCGACCTGGTCGCGGTGCTCGGTGAGGACGCGCAGCCGGTGCCGACGCTGCTCAAGCTCGTCCTGTACGTCCCTCAGCCTGCGGTCGATGTCCGCCAGTGCCCGGCGGCGGGTCTGGGCGCGTACCTCCGCGCCCACGTACTCGGCGGTCTGCTTGGTGTGGCGGCCGCGGGCGATGCCGAGCCGCCAGGAGCCGTCGGTTCCGATCGCGGTGTGCGGCCCGGTCTCTGCCACGTCCACCGGGTGCACCTCAGGGCTCTCGGCGAGAGCCATCGATCCCAGCACACGCTGGACCTGCTCCGCCGTCACTCCGCTGTCCGGTGCGGCGACCGGCCGCAGTACGCGGGTGAGTGACGGTCCCGTGACCGGTGATCCTGGAGCCACGAGGGTGTCGTACGTGGCCGGGTCAAGGACCGTACCGTCGGTGCGCACCCAGGCGTCGAGCAGGCCGCTCGCCTCCAGCGCGGCTTCCAGCCCCGCCCGCGCGTCCGCCTCCAGGCCGGATACGAAGTCCACGAGCCGGTACAGCGGCGCTCCTGTGCCGGGCGTGCGGGGAGCAGTGCGGTGGGGCGGGGGTGGCGGCTCGGGGTCGGTGAGGTGTTCCCATTGCTCGCGCCGTTGCCGAAGGCCGTCCCGTTCGCTCTTGAGGCCGTGGACGGTCAGGGAGAGAGCGTCGCGCTCCTCGCCCAGGTCGGTCAGCCACAAGTCGACGGCCGAACGGGCCGTGTCGGCCAGCTCATCGGGGGTCTGGGCGGGCAGTGGGCCGTCGGTCTGGTCGTAGGCGATCAGGGACAGCACGTCGTCCAGGGGCAGGCCGGTGAGCTTGCGCAGTTCGCCGGTCCAGG